>CAYLJZ010000225.1:0-2514 GCA_964384085.1 uncultured Desulfobacteraceae bacterium | reverse complement strand
TGGTCCAATTCAATCGTCTTTTTGACCATTCTGGGCATGAGATCTCCCTCCTCAACCATATTTTTGGACATCCTATATGGGTTTTCTGGGCACATCAGGAAAAAAGTGATCCCTGTCGGTATCGCAGCGAAACACCGCGCCCCGTTCAATTCCCCTGACCATGACATGGTGGGTTGCACCTGCGGCATCTATTCGAGGTTTCCTTGGCATGGGGTCCTCGGTGATCATACAGGCCCCTCCAAGTCAACCTAAAAACCTACCAGCGTGCCCGTGTATATAACCCATGTCGTCATTTTGCCGCAAGTTATTCATCGCCATGCTTCGTCAGCCACTGGCGACCCTTATCGGTAAGGCGGTATTTCTGCAGACGACTATTGGGCTTATCGGGAATGGTCATTTCAATCAGACCGTCCGCCAGGGCCGTTTTGAGGTAGCGCTCGCGGAAGGATTTGCGGTCCGAAAGGCTCAGGGCGGCCTGCAGCGCCTCACGGCTCATCTCGCCCTGAATTGCTGCCAGCAATTCCCCGACTTGGGGGGTGACTTGAGGGGCGACTTGGGGGGTGTGGGCGGTCACGGTATCCAGGATCATCCGCAGCATGAAGGCGATGAAGGGCGCGGAGTCGGTCTGCCGGGTGCTCTCCTGCAAGACCTGATAATATTCGGCCTGGTGTTCGAAGATCAGGCTTTCCACCGGGATGTCGGCGAACAGGGGATTCCAGTGTGCGAGAATCAGGCTCTGCCACAGCCGTCCCATGCGGCCGTTGCCGTCTGAGAAGGGGTGTATAAATTCGAATTCGTAGTGAAAGGCCGAGCTGGCAATTAGCGGATGGGCGTCGGTGGCGGCCAGCCAGCCGAACAGATCAGCCATTAGCCGCGGCACTCGGTCTGCAGGCGGCGCCATGTGGATCACCTGTCGGCCCGCCATCACCCCCACGGCGCCCTGCCGGTAGGTTCCCGCTTCGTCAGTCAGGCCGGACATCAGAATGCGGTGCGCCTCCAGCAGGTCCTTTTCCGCCTCAGGCTTCCAGGTTTCGAACCGGTCGTAGGCGGCCAGCGCGTTTTTCACCTCCAGCACCTCGCGGGGCGGGGCGACCACCCGTTTGCCCTCCAGAATCGCGGTAATCTGGGCCTCGCTCAGGGTGTTGCCCTCAACGGCCAGCGAGCCGTGGATGGTGCGGATGCGGTTGATGCGCCGCAGCCGCAGCGCCCTGGCCTGGTCGGTGAGCACGGTCAGCCGCCCCACAGCCTCGCTGATCGCAGCGACGCGGTTCAGAATTTCCGGAGTGATGGTGTAGGGTGGTTGGTAGGTGGATTTCGTCATGCGGTCCTCACAGGTGCTTTTTCATCACCACCTCTTTTCGGCATCATCGAATATTTTTCGCCGCTCTATCCCGCGACAGACAGAATTATGGGGTGCATCGGGGGCATTTATGAGGGCTTGTCTCAGCATGTCAGATTATTGGTACAAAGACTCATTGTTTTTTCAGCTTCCTAATCAGCGTCCCCCTGCCGTTCATTGACCCCCATAGTTAGGCGTCTCTTATTGATGTGCCAAGAGGCGAAGCTCGTAGATTTGCCCATATGTTGCCGCTAAATCAAAATCCTTCCGCCGGAGTGCATCTCTAACATCGTCCAATCGGTATGAATCTTCCACAGAGAGATAAGGCGACCATCCGGTATCGTCCTCCATCAAAGTGACTTCAATCTCGGCCACGTAATTCCCCTCATGTACATATTTTGCCTTCTTTCGTTGTCTCATTATTACAGCCTCCGTGGGAATGTATGATTCCAGCGGTCCGGATTCGGGCGATAGGCAGTGACCAAAACCGCCGGTCTAGTATGCCCCTTGGGGATTCCCCACACTACATGGATAGAAGAACCCGCCTGGTTTTTTTGCAAGAGAAGAGCACACGGTCCCTTCGGGTAGTCAGGATACTCTTCCACAATCAATGCCCCTTCAATACCGCCGAGGATTTCTCTTGCGCTTAGTCCATCCTCTGCCAGTTCATCGTAACCGTGTTCAGATATTCGGACGTCACCGGCCAGTATCAATGCACGGAGTTTTTCAACGAATTCACTCAAGACCAATTCTCCGTATCAGTATCCTTTTCACCCCACAACCGCCCGGCATCAGCGGGCGCACGCTTTTTGCGATCCGCTGTATGCAGTTGTTCGCGCTACGAAATTCGCTCAACCTTGATGTCAAGAATTTCAGCAATCCGTTTAGCCATTGCCGGTGTGAGCCTACGCTTGCCTCTTTTGTAATCACTGATCATATTTTGCCGTACATCCAGCCTTGCCGCAAGTTGTGCTTGAGAAAGATTTGCTTTGAGTCGGGCAGCGGCAAGAAGGTTACCGACTCTATTGGACTGCATTTCTTTCCAGAAATCAGTTCCTTCAATGGCGAGACTATCCGCCGTATTGGATGTCAAAATGGCGCTGGTCCCGCGCATATTGTCCAGCCTGATGTTATCCGTTTTTTGATTTTAATTCACCTTCGATGTATCTGTGCAC
>CAYLJZ010000224.1:0-2527 GCA_964384085.1 uncultured Desulfobacteraceae bacterium | reverse complement strand
GGCGGTCAATGCCTTGAGGCGAGTGGCAGGGATGCGGGCGGGCTCAGTCTTGCAGAGATCAGGGAGGGGAAGAGACCGGAGACGTCATAGTCAGGTGTCTCTGACTTTAAACTGCGAAGCCCTTCAACGAGGTCTCACTACAGAGTTGTGGCTCATATATCAACCTGGTAAATTCGTGTGATATCAAGTAGATAAATATCTCTTAAACTACGGCCAAAGGCGCTATCTGGCCGTGAATTCCACAACCACTTAGTCGTCCGCCTGAAAGCTGGTATCACAACTATTCAGCGGTTGAAAAATCGCTAATCTCTTCTGACAGAATAAGGTTCTTGAACAAATGGAGCGGAGGGCTATGTCCATCGTTTGGGTATCAGCATAGTGCCAATCTCCTATATGCTGCGCTCATTTCTTTCTATCATAGCTGGACGCGGACTGTGGCACCACATTCGCCATGCAGGCCATTCAGGCATCTCATTCTATACAAAGCATTCCATCCTGTCCAAATCATTTCTTATCACCTCACCTTCCCAATCCCGCGTCAGCGTGGGACAAGGCGAACGCCAGTCCCGCTTTTCAGCTGGATCGCGGGTTCGAACCCCGCGTCTCCCGCTCTCTCCTGCGTCCGATCGCTACGGAGGCCCTCCTGCGCCAGAGAGTTACGGAGGGCAGGCCATGTTATCGCACTGGAGTCTACAGCCTCTTCTTGAAAGTGCCGGGCCAGCACTGTCTTGGTATGAAGGTACCTCGCCGATAGGCTAGTTTTCAATCTTGACCCCGCCACCTTCACGCGGGAAGAACCAGAGCTCGTATTCGATTTCCGTTGGGGCGACAAATTCCCTGAAATGCCAGTACTGTTCGATAAAAACGTCAAGCGTTTTGATCTGCCCGGGAGGTACCCCGCCATTCAGGCGCTTGACATCCAAATCATTTCCCATGCCTTTCCATTGGCCCGTCCATTCCCCATCCCACTTGCCGTCCTTGAAAACGCAATTTCTGGTCTGATACATTTTCTGAACCGTATCGTCGTTGCTGTGCGGCCAGAAACGCTGCCCGGTGTCCGAGTCATAGAGCGCAACACTGGGGCTCCCGCCTCCTTTTATCCTGGCGTAAACCAGAAGATAGCCCTCACCTCGGACCTTGAACGTGCCTTGCTTGATTTTTGCCTCCCGCATCACTTCTTCGCGTGAATGTCGGGGAGGCAACGTAAAATTTTCGTCATTCAGATAGAACGGATCATCATGTTCATTTTTGTTTGGTCGGAACCAGCGTTTGTCAAACTTGTGCGAACCGGACATGATCACGAATCCACCGGCTGCCGCCCACTGGTCGGCTTTGTGACATGTTGAGCCATGGGGTCCAGACTGCTTGCTCTTCCACCCGGGTTGATTGTATTCGCATCCGAGGTCCGTTACGCCGGTATAATCGTCATTCCCCTTTTTCGGAAATTTGCCGATGCGGGCGCGGCAGATACTTTCGTCGGTGGCCTGCCACTCCACCTCGCAGAATTTCGACTCCTGGTGCGTAAAACGCAGGCTTTCCGGGATCGGGGTTTTGTTGTGCGTGGGCAGGTAATCGCCATAAAACCGGAATGGTTTCTGGTCCGGCGCGTTGTCCCGGCGGGAATGGAAAATGAGGCATTCTATATTTTTATTGCCGGGGCGCATATACACGAGGAACCCCGTGTTGGTGCCGTCGGCTTGTTCCCCCGTGCAGAGGATATAGTGCGCCACCTTGCCGATTACACTACCCTGGAATCCGGTGGGTTGGGACCACTTGCCTTGATCGGCCATAAAGTGGCTGAAAAGGATTTCCAGGTTCTCCGGAGCGCCCCGCGCCTCGAACCGGCTCCGCCCCGGCTAGTCGGCCTCATAGGCGCCCGCTTCACATCCGAGATCCTCCATGCCGCTGAAGCGGATGTCCCCGCTCTTTTTGAATTTGTTGATGCGGGCGCGGCAGGAGTGGCCGTCGGTGGTGCGCCATTCCACGTCGCACAGGCGCGACGCCCGGCGGCTGAAATTCACGCTGTCGGGAACCAGCGTCTTGTTGTGCAGGTCCAGATGCCCGGAATAATGAATGACCCCATGCGGATCCGTTTGATCCGTGGTAAGACGGTCCGGCCAACGGAAGTGAAAAATCCTGAACAACAGCTCATTCTTCCCCTTGGGCGCATAGACCAGGAATCCGGTGTTGTAGCCGTCAGCCTGGTTGCCGACATGCAGGATAAAATGATCAACCGGGCCGATGGCGCCGCCATTGAACGTGACCGGTGTGGACCAGTCGCCTTTGCCGCCCACCCAGTAACTCCAGCTTAAGCCCCACGCTATGCGTGGGAGAACGGAATAGGCAGAGCCGATGAACATGATGGAAAAGCCCTCCTCTGGTATACTGACAAAGGTTTCGCAGCCGAAGTCAGGAACAGAGGAGGGCAACAATGGACAATTCGAGTTTATCACATACAAAGTGGGATTGTACATTAAAATGGACTGGGTTTTTCGGACCAGTAGTTAAGAGTCAAAATTTATGCTAT
>CAYLJZ010000223.1:0-2575 GCA_964384085.1 uncultured Desulfobacteraceae bacterium | reverse complement strand
ATGTGGAAACCTCTTCAAAGACCCAGTATGACAGCACCCGCCGCTTCTATGAGCGGTGCGGATATACACAGGCCTCTGTGCTTCACGACTTCTATGCCCCCGGCGACAGCAAGGTGACCTACCTGAAGCAGTTGTCTATGGGTGCCAAGGCGCCGCATCAGCTCTGATTAAGGCCACCTGTATGCTTTCCCTTTGCTGGACGGCTAGCCCTCGCCCAACTGCATGGGGAGGGATATGTAGAAGGTGGTCCCTTCCGACTCTGTGGAGGTGAAGGACGCACGCCCTTTCAGATATCGCTCGGTTAAGAGTTTGATGCTGTAGGTGCCGAGGCCCCTTCCTCTTCCTTTGGTGGAGAAGGAGCGTTGAAAGATCTGGAGCTGGCTGTCCCTGGGCATGACTCCCCGGTTGTGAACCCATAGCTCAACCCTGTCTTCCATCCGCCTGGCCCCGAGGGTTACGGTTTCTCCAGCGCAAGAGGCCTCCAGTGCGTTTTTGGTCATGTTTGCCAGGACGCGTCGAACCAGGGTAGGGTCTGTTGTAAATTCCACAGATTCTGAATCGGGGTGGAGCTGGAGGCGCCGATCGCTCGCTACAGGCTGCTTTTCATACAGTCCAAGCACTTCCTTCAAGAGATCGTCGGTTCGAGCCGTCTCCGGTTCGACCGTTAGATCCCCGCTTTCTGCCGCACTCAATTGCTTCTGGGCGTTTATCTCGTCGATGAGCATATGGGCGCCGGACCAGATCATGTCGATGAGTTCTTCGGCCTCTTCGGGATCGTTCTCTTCCTTTAAGAGTTCTGCCAGGCCCTGAACGCCCCCGGCGGTATTGAGGACATCGTGAAAAAAGATCCGCTCGAGGACCCGCCGGCGCTTTTCATGGCTGATATCCTCCAGGGCGAAAGATACAAATCCGCTTTGATTCCTCAAGGGGCAGGCCAATGCCTTCAGGTCCAGCGATTGTCCATCGCGGGTGGTAATCCGGCATTCCTGCACATCCCTTTTCCCTCCGATGGCGGCGAGAATGGTGCGGGCTGCGCCGCATGTCCTGCAGAATTCCGTAGTTCCGCATCCCCCTTCGGTCTCATTTGAGTGGATGCAGTGAAAGGCCTCGCCTGGCCGGAGTCCATACAGCTCTTCGGGACGGTTCTTTCCTGCGAAATCCGCCAGGGCCTGGTTTGCAAAGACGATTTGCCGATATGAGTTGAGCACCACGAAGATGGTGGGGAGCGCGTCGGCAAGTTCCCTCAGGTAGGGAAGATTGGAAAAGAATGCCGATTGCGTCTGTATCTCCTCTGAAGAGAGCCTTTCGGCGGGAGCGAACTGGGTCGGCATAGCGGAATGTTGCATGGGAACATCCTCCAAAATCAGTGTTCTGTTCTTTTCACAAGAACCGTGCGCCGTCAGGCGGAGAGAAAGGACATCAGTTCCCTATGGGATGAAATCAGTTAAATAGGGGTTCGTTTTACTCTCCCGGGCAAGCGTCGAGACAGGCGCATCGCCGTAATCGTGTCCGGGCCATACCCGAGTTTCAGGCGGCAGTGTCAGAAGTTTTTTTAGGGAATCAAGGAGGATTTCGAGTGAGCCGCCTTTCATGTCGGTCCTTCCCACCGCCCCTACAAAAAGGGTATCGCCGGTGAAGAGGTTTCCTTCCCCATACAGGCAGATGGAGCCGGGCGTGTGACCGGGCGTATGAATGACCTTAAGACCGGTCTTTCCGATGGGAATGATATCCCCATCGGACACCAGGACACGGGGGGCCGGGGAGGGTATCTTCCCCATGGCTAAACTGAATGCACGGTTCAGCCCCTTCAGGATCTCGCGGGCGTCGTCCTGGTGGGCCACCAGATCGGCCCCGGTTTTTGCCAGGACCGCCCGGTTGCCGCACGTGTGGTCTGCGTGGCCGTGGGTGTTCACCACATATCGAATCGTAAGGCCCAGGCCTTCGGCCCTTGAAACGATTTTGCTCTCGGAGCCTGCAGGATCGATGATGAGACCCTCTTTTTCCTGTTCGCAGCCCACAATATACGAAAAGACTGCCATGGGCCCGATCCGCATCTGTTCCACAATCATCCTGGTCGCCTTTCAATGTTGAATGATTAACCGTCTCATCATTGTCCCCATGCTGTCATCCTGGCGGAGGCCGAAATCCAGTACGGTGCTGGAAAAGGCGTTACCCCCGATCTATGGAGACAATACCATGCATCAATGCAACTAACTGAAAAAAGGTAATTATTGGTGGAAAGAGCATAGGACAAAACAGCGGGTGTGTCAACAAAAGAACCGCTGCACCAATACATGGGGTGCTGTGCCGAGAGTTGCCCGCAAATGAAGGGGATCCATCGGGCCTTGACGTTTCCTTATGCGTGGGCATGGTGGAAGACCATTCTCCCTCTGCCGGTCGCTATACGTGTTGCAGCACCTTGAAATTCATCAGGCCATGCCTAAATTTCCGACAAAACGTATCACTTTAGGTGTGTGAAAAAGGTCCGTGGGGGTCTCTTTCCCAAAGGACGCAAATCCTTGAGTCATTGCATAGATACGGCAGTGAGGTCGTTAACTGAGCGCCCCAACAGCTC
>CAYLJZ010000222.1:0-2622 GCA_964384085.1 uncultured Desulfobacteraceae bacterium | reverse complement strand
GATCAGGCCATTATCGGCGAGGCTGTCCGCCGCATGCTGGCCCCGGAGCAGGACATCGACTTTCACTTCTGCCAGGACCCGACAAAGGCGATCAAGGTGGCCAACCGAATCCATCCGACGGTTATCCTTCAGGACCTGGTCATGCCTGAAATAGACGGACTGACCCTGGTCCGTTACTACCGGGCCAATCCCTCGACCCGCGATGTGCCGTTGATCGTTCTGTCCAGCAAGGAAGAGGCCTTGACCAAGGCGGAGGCCTTTGCCCGGGGGGCCAATGATTACCTGGTCAAACTCCCGGACCGGCTGGAGATCATCGCTCGAATCCGGTATCATTCAAAGGGCTATATCAACCTCCTTCAGAGAAATGAGGCCCAGGCCCAGTTGGAACGGGCCAACCGACTCATCCGCAAAACCTTCGGTCAATACCTGTCCGACGATATCGTGGACGCCATCCTGGAGACCCCGGACGGCGCGGCCCTCGGCGGAGAGAAACGCTTTGTCACCATTATGATGACCGACCTTCGCGGGTTTACCGCCATCGGCGAGCGGCTCCCTGCCGAAGATGTGGTTAGCATTATCAATATCTATCTCGAAACCATGACAGAGATTATCCTCAAGTACCAGGGGACCATCGACGAATTTATTGGCGATGCCATCTTTGTCATCTTTGGGGCCCCGGTTCTTCGGGACAATGACGCCAAGAGGGCAGTTGCATGCGCTGTCGAGATGCAGCTCGCCATGACGGATGTCAACCGCCGGTGCAGAGAGCACGGGTATCCGGAGGTGCAGCAAGGCATCGGGATCAACTCCGGCCAGATCGTGGTGGGCAATATCGGGTCTAAAAAGCGGATGAAATACGGCGTGGTGGGCCGGAATGTCAACCTCACCTCCCGCATTGAATCCTACACCGTCGGCGGCCAGATCTTCATCTCGGAAAATACCCTGGATGAGTGCGGGCGGCATCTCCTGAGGATCGACGACGAGATGGAGGTCATGCCCAAGGGCGTCAAAAAGCCGATCACTATCTACGAAGTGGGCGGGATCAGGGGGGAATTCAACCTGTTCCTTCCCGAAAAACTGGAGGTGAAACTCCCGGATCTGCGAAGGCCATTCCCTGTTCAGCTCACCATACTGGAAGGGAAGCACGCCAGCGACGAGGCCCATCACGGGAAGGTCATCCGTATGCTGAACAGCATGGCCGAGATCGAGGCGGATCTGCCTGCCGAGAAGCTGATGAACCTCAAGATCGCTGTTTTTTCACCTGAGGGGGATGAGATCACCACCGATCTGTACGCCAAGGTCACGGGCGTAATTTCAGACCATCCGGTTCTCTTCAGGGTCAGGTTTACCTCCATCCCCCCCGAGGCCGATACGTTTCTGAAAACGGCCGCGGCACAGGAGAGGGCATCATGAATTTCCCAACCCAGGAAAGGACTGAACAGACTACTCAACTAACGGAACACGGCATCACGGTTCTCCTGATCGACGACCAGGCCATTATCGCCGAAGCGGTCCGCCGAATGCTGCACGAAGCGCCGGACATTCGGTTTCACTTCTGCCAGGACCCGGCCAGGGCCATACAGATGGCCTTAGACGTCCATCCGACCGTGATCCTTCTGGATCTCATCATGCCGGAGATTGACGGGCTCACCCTGGCCAAATTTTTCCGTGCAAACAAAAAAACTCGGGAAATTCCCCTCATCGTCCTTTCCTCCAAAGAAGAGGCCATTACTAAGGCCGATGCCTTTGCCGCAGGGGCCAATGACTACCTGGTGAAGCTCCCGGACAAAATCGAACTGATTGCTCGAATCCGCTATCATTCAAATGGCTACATCATGCGCCTTCAGCGCAATGAGGCCTACGAGGCCCTTTTAATAAGTCAGAAGGCCCTTACCAACGAACTGAATCAGGCGGCCGAATATGTCCGATCGCTTCTTCCGGAACGGCTTACAGGGGATATTCGAACAGACTGGGAGTTCCTCCCGTCCACCTCCCTTGGAGGGGATTCCTTTGGGTATCACTGGATCGATGACCGTCATTTTGCCATCTACCTTCTGGACGTGTGCGGGCATGGGGTCGGGGCAGCCCTTCTCTCCATATCGGCCCTCAATTCATTGAGGTCAGAATCCCTCAATTACGTCGATTTCCGGGACCCTTCCCAGGTACTGGAGGGCCTCAACGAGGTCTACCAGATGGAGGCGCACCATGATATGTTTTTCACCATTTGGTATGGCGTGTACAACAGTGAGCGCCGCGATCTGACCTTTGCGAGCGGCGGGCATCCCCCGGCCATCGCTCAAACCGGGGCATCTGCCAACACCGCCGAGATCAAGGCCCTGAGCCTGGGAGGATTGATCATCGGCGGACTGCCCGGGCAGAAATACCAGAAATCGACCCTGGTACTGGAGCCTTATGCCAAACTGTACATCTACAGCGATGGAATTTATGAAGTCCCCGGACCTGAGGGCGGCATGTTTCAGCTCAATGATTTCGTCAAACTGGTGGGAGAGTTGTCTAAAGAGGGAGACACGACCCCGAGGAGAATTATTGACACCATGAGAGGCATTCAAAACAAAGAGATGTTTGAGGACGATGTGTCTCTGCTGGAGGTTGAGTTCCTCT
>CAYLJZ010000221.1:0-2626 GCA_964384085.1 uncultured Desulfobacteraceae bacterium | reverse complement strand
GAGAAGGATCAGCCCGGAAAACGCGAGGGAGATCATCAAGGCCACCTCCCCCTTTGTAAAAACCGTGGGGGTCTTTGTGGATGAAAGCCCGGATCGGATCAGGGAAATCCTCGAATTCTGCGGGCTGGACCTGATCCAGTTCCACGGAGAGGAACCCCCGGAGATATGCGCCGCATTCATGCCCCGCAGCGTCAAGGCCTTTCGGGTCAGGGATCGGTCGGTTCTCTCAACGATTCGGCCTTATCAGGGAGGGATCAGGGCCATCCTACTGGACGCCTTTTCAAGTGAACGTCACGGGGGCACGGGCGAATCCTTTGAATGGGATATCGCCTTGACGGCCAGCGGGCTGGGCATTCCGCTCATTTTGTCAGGTGGGCTCAATCCCGCCAATATCAGGGATGCTATCTCCGCGGTGAGACCGTTTGCAGTGGATGTAAGCAGCGGCATCGAAGAGCGGCCGGGGAAAAAGAACCCCCTCCTCATGGAGGCGTTTATGACCGAAATCAAAAGTTCCGAAGGGGCATGGGTATGGCGCTTGAGCAATATGTCCGAAAAAAGCTGAGGGAGAAAGATATCCTCCTGATGACCCATACAGTTCTCGGCTATCCTTCTCTGGAGGATTCCTTCAGAATCATCGAGACCATGGTGAAGGCCGGGGTCGACCTGATGGAGTTGCAGATCCCCTTTCCCGAACCGATCGCGGATGGTCCCGTGATCCGTCACGCCAACCATGCGGCCCTTCAACAGGGGGTTTGCGTGAAAGATTGTCTCGATGTGGCCGAACAGGCCGCCCGATCATTTGACATCCCTTTTCTGTTTATGACCTACTACAGCATCCCCTTTTTTTTTGGCGTCTCCCAATTCGTCTCCGCAATGGCCCAGAGGGGATTGGTTGGGGCCATTATCCCCGACCTGCCGGTCGAAGACGGCCATGATTACCTGCAGGCGATGCAAGACCATGGCCTCTCTCCTATCCGTATGTTTTCACCCACCACATCGGACGGGCGGATGAAGAAGATCAGCTCGTCTGCCCGGGGATTCATCTATTGCGTGGCCCGAAAGGGGCTCACTGGCGCAGACACCATCTTTTCCCATGACGTGGCTCTATACCTTAAACGATGCCGCAGGGCCTCCGGCCTCCCTCTTGCTGTCGGGTTTGGAATCAAGGACCGGGAACATGTTGAATTTCTAAAGGGGAAGGCGGATATCGCGGTCATTGGGTCCCAGGCAATTCGTGTGGCGGAGGAAATGGGAGTTGCATCCTTGGGCGAGTTTATCCGCCGGCTCCGCCTATAGTCTTTCTCTCATGCACCTTCTTAAAGAGCCCGGCAGAGGAGATTCATTCTGAGAGAGAGGCCCTGAAAAGAGTCCTTTTGGGTAAACAATTCTGAGACCTTGACACCTGTGCGAAAGGCTTACTCACTCTTGGCACGCATGGGTTTTCTGCGAACCCTCACACCGGCCAGGATGAACAAGATGACGGAAAGGACCTGCAGGAGGAGCATGAGGCCAAAGCCTGCCTGATAGGAAGCCGGCGCATATCTCCCATTCGGGAGGATGGGCCAAAAATTAATGATCTCGCCGATTCCCCACTGACCTCCAAAGGCCACAACAAACACCAGGACATTGAGACCCGTGTTGACGCGGCCTGCCAGGTGTCCCGGAAAGCCCTGAGACAGGATGGCGTAGTTGAGGACGCCGGTCGTTCCGAAGAAACCGAAGAGAATCCAGAGCGGGAGGGTGAGGGATGTGACATGGAGGATGATCAGCCCCTGTATGACCATGAAGGCCCCCATGCCGCACACGGAGATATGCAGCGGTGGGATATCCCTGACCTGCTGAGGCGGGCCGCCAGGGCTCCGATCAGGCTGAATCCCACGACCATTGCCGCAGCAATCAGTAGGAGTCCCTGGGCCATGCCATTACGATCATACCCTGCCACATCCAGGAGCCATGGCCCTGCCCACAGGGTTTGAACCGCCATAAATGTAGCCTGCGACGTTACGGCCCAGGGGGCGATACGCCAGAAAAGGGGACTCGTGTATACCTGACCAATGCCTCGTATTTGCTCCCTGAGGGTCGGGCCGACTCCTTCGATCTTGCGCTCCGGGACGACAAAATAAATGGCCGCCGCCACCCCCAGGGTCAGGATGCCCAGGAGTGTGAACAAGGTTCGCCAGTCCGTAATCTGGAGTGTGGCCTCTACGGGGGCCGTGCCGGTCAGGGCGCCCAGTCCTCCCACTGCCACCTGAAGGCCGTTGACGAGAGGCAGCCGTTCTTTTGGGAACCAGATCACAAATGCGGTGAAGGCGGCCATCAGACAGGACGAGACCCCAAAACCGATGAGCGCGCGGCCGACAATGAGGTCTGCCACGCTTTCGGCCCTCGCAAACATGAAGGCGCCCCCGGCGGCAAACAGGAGAAGAGAGGCCTCGGCCTTTCGCGACCCGAATCGATCCAGAAGCACCCCGAGGGGGAGTTGAAATGCGGCAAACGTCAAAAAATACGTGGAGGTGAGAAGCCCCAGATCACCGGGATTCAGGCCGAGATCCGCCACCAGATTGGGGGCAATGACCGCATTCACCACGCGGTAGAGATACGAGAAGAAATAGCCGATGGCAAAGGG
>CAYLJZ010000220.1:0-2627 GCA_964384085.1 uncultured Desulfobacteraceae bacterium | reverse complement strand
TACCCAGGTGCTCAACCGCATGATAGAAATCTACCAGTTCATATGCACGCTTCAGAGGAGTCCCGCTCAGTTTTCTTTATATCGGGTTATTCATATCAGCCAGATCTGGCGTCGTCACAGGGTTCCTCCTCAACATATCCCCGTGAATGCTCCGGAGCCGCCGCCAACCTGCAATAGGGCATTCCCAGGTGGGTCTCTGTTCCTCTTTCTCTTGGAGGCCCTTCACCCACTTTGGCAGCGGCTTGTTCGAATAGTTCCTCTACTTCTTCTGCCCCCCGGGCATAGAAATGTTGTTCATCCGGCGCCAGATCTCTCAGCAGCCTTAAAAATTCCCCGGCATGGACCCGTTCCTCGTTGGCAATATCCTTCAACACTTCGGCTGATTGTTCATCATCAATAGATTCTGCGAGCTGGCTATAGAGCTGAACAGCTTCATACTCCGCGGCGATCGCATACCGTATCGCTCGAACCAACTCCGCCCCCGTGAGTTTTCGGTTGCTGACAAGTCCTGCAAATGGTGTTGCAAATTCAGGCATCTGTGTCCCTCCCTTCACCCTTTTTCAATTGTCCACAAATCTACCCTTGCTATTTACCAAACATCATTACCTGCTCCATCGTATAGAACGGAGTCTCCCTCCATAATTGGAGATAAAGGACAGCATACAATGGGGCCTTTGGGGGAAACGCATTGACCAAAGCAGGGGTCGAAATAGAAAGGGTTCCCGCTAATTTTGTTTCTGTTCCTTCTTCCAGATAGTTATCACCCCGTCCGACCCGAAAAAGCTTTGCACCAACTCCCAGCCTTCCGATCCCCTTAGGTTGAGAAGATCTTCAAATACTTTCATCTGTTCGGAAGGGAGTTGGTCCAACTTGCATTCTCCCTTATCCGTACAAAAATAGACCAATCGAAGGAACTGTTCCGAAGCATACTTTTTCACTTCATAGACAAATTGTTTGCCCACCGCGGCCTCCGTTTTGGGTTTCAAGTTTCATCCTCCGATCCTCACAGGGTCCTAAGATAAGCGACGATCTTGTCCCTTTCATCATCGGTGAGCCGGTTAGCAAAAGAGGGCATTTTCTCATGCGGATCCCTGAGCTGTTGCCGGACGTTCTCCTCTGTCACCGGACGGCCGCTCGCCAGGAGCGTCTTCCTGTCGAACAGTCCCTTTAATCCTGGACCCATCTTGGCCTTAGTGGAATCGGTGGCGTGGCACTGCGCACACCCCTTTTCCTTGAACAATATAGCTCCCTGGGTTTCTGTTTCCGACTCCCTGGCCGGCTGCGGGATGACGGTGTTCCTAAAAATACCAAGGGTGACGGCGACAACAACCAAAACACCCACTACCCCCAGGGTCGTTCGATGCAGGATGCTCTTTCGCATGATTCCCTCCTCACTCCAGAAATGAAAAAATTTCCTGCCGAATCCGCTTCTCCGGAACCCCCATATCTCGAAGGATCGCGATAAGGTCCCGGGCCATTTTGGAAGGACCGCAGACATAGAAGGCTTTCCTGTTCAGATTCGGACCACAGGTTTTCACGATCCGCTCCCGGTCGATGTGTCCGGTCTCGCCTTTCCAATCCTTCCCTGAGCGGCTAAGTACATGAACCAGGGTCAGACTCGGTCGGTCTCCGGCTGCGATCCGGTTGAGTTCTTCACGGAAGACAATCTGATCCTCCCTGCGGTTGGCGTACAGGAGAACCACGGATCGCGTGTCCCCTGTGTCCCGCATGTATCGAAGCATGGCCATGATGGGGGTGATCCCGATGCCTCCGGCCAGGAAGACCAGATCCCGTTCTTCGGGATGGAGCACATAAGAAAAGCGTCCGAAAGGCCCGTGGACCGCGGCAGTATCCCCCGGTTTCGTCTGGTCGATGCTCGCGGTAAAATCACCCACCGCCTTGATGGTGGAGCTGATAAAATCCTTCTGGGCCGGACTGGAGGAAATGGTCCAGTGATGTTCCTCCACCGGAAGTTTCGGGTCCCGGAAGAAGGTCAGAAAATGGAACTGTCCTGGCAGGTAATCAGTAATAGCCTGACCCTTCGGCGGGACCAATTTCACGGTCCACACATCCGCGGCTTCCTGCTGGACGTCCTCGACCCGGTACGACCGCTGCCGCAGCCGACGGGGCCTGACAAAACGGTGGTAGACGAATACAACCGCAGCCAGGAGAAACAGGAATGTCCAGAGAAGTTGCATGGGGAGGAGTTCCAGGTCGTCTCCCGCAAACCAGGGATGGACAAAGATGAGAACCAGAATGGTCGGAGCCAGGAGATCGTGCCCGAATCTCCATTTTTCAAAGCTCAGTCCGATCCTGCCCTGATACACACTGATAAGGACGTTCGCGACCACCAGCACCAGCGCCATTTTGCCCACCCAGATATACCAGGGAAGGGCCAGGCTGATGAGGAGCTTCCAGCTGCGCTGTCCCAGGGCCATCAGAATGGGATGCATGATCAAAAGACAAGCTGCAGTCAGGGCCATATACTTGTGGTACCGGATGAGGATGTCGAATCCAAAGGCACGTTCGATCCATTTAATCCGAGCAGCGATCAGGACCTGGACGATCAGGATCATGAACCCGACAAGGGCAAAATTACGTCCCACGTCGATCAGCATCCCTTCTCC
>CAYLJZ010000219.1:0-2635 GCA_964384085.1 uncultured Desulfobacteraceae bacterium | reverse complement strand
GCCTGTCCCGGACCTGTGGGCGGGTTTTCCTTGAACAGCCTGCATCGCTGGATGTAAACCTCCGATGGACTCATTTTACCGTCGGTTACCCGTTCAAGATCGAGCGACTCGGAAAACGTGGCGATGGCCTGGTCCCATTCCATTTTGAGGTAGTGCTGCATTGCCTTGTCAAAGATGCGTGCCAGGTCTTGCTCAGCAGCGGTGAGGTCCCCCTTCGGGCCCCATACCTCGTAGACCCGGACCGGTTCGGATTTGCCTACAACAGCAATGGTGTCGATAAAGCGGCTCTCCACCATGTCTCCCACCCTGACACGTTTCCCGTTTTCACTTGGGACCTCAAAGGCCAATGTATATTCGCTGGCGAGGGTGTATACTCCATACTGTTTTCCCGCAGCCTCCAGGCGGGCGGCCAGGTTGACCGGGTCTCCCATCATGGTGTAGTTCATGCGCATGGCGCTCCCCATGTTGCCCACCACGATCTCTCCGGTATTGATGCCGATCCGCATCCGCATGCGGTGGACGATTCGAGGCCATTTGTCTCCCGGGACCCACTCCTCCGGGGGAAGGCCCTTGGTGTTGCGCTCAGGCTCATCGGAGCTTTGTGTCTCTTTGCTCCATTTTTCGCACAGTTGCAGAAGACGCTTCTGCATGGCTATGGCGACCCGGCAGCCCCTCAGAGGGTGATCCGGAATCTCCACGGGTGCCCCGAAAAAGGCGATGATGGCATCCCCTTCATACTTGTCGAGGGTTCCCTTTTCGCTGATGAGGATGTCGGTCATGGCTGACAGATATTCGTTGAGGAGTTCCACCAACTGTTGGGCGGTGAGTTTTTCAGAAAAGGTGGAAAACCCCTGAATGTCGGTAAAGAAGGCGGTGACCGCCCTGGCTTCACCGCCGAGGGTGGGGATGGTTTTGTTTCGGTACATCTCGTCGATCAGCTCGGGGGCCAGGTAGCTCGAGAAGGTGGTCTTGAGGAACTTTTTGTTCTTCTCCTCTGTCAGGACCTTGAATACGACGATGCTCAGAAAGATAACGGCGTTGGAAAAGATGAGGGGAGTTGTTTTCAGGAAGAAGGATTGAGACCAGAAGAGGGCCAGGGCTGTTCCAAATGTTCCCAGGAAGAGGAGAACAAAGACGATGACGCTGATCCGGATATTGATGAGCCCATAGAGGAGAGCGCAAAAGAAACAAGTCCCTAAAAGAAGTAGGAAATCAAGATGAAGGGTGTCCGATGATGTTCGAAGGGGGTTTTGCGTGACGACTGTGCTGAAGGCGTTCATGATGACGTTGACGCCTGTCATGGCCCCATAAGGGGTCTGGCGGACGTCGCCGAGTCCGGTGGCGTTGGCCCCTGTGAAAACGAATTTGCCGTAGTATCTGTCAAACTCCTTTCGGTATGCTTCGATGAGGGCCTGGATGATTTCTCTTTCGTTGAGAAAATAGGCAGGATTCTGGCCGATCTCTTTGCCGAATTCCGGATAGATGTCGAGAAGGCTTTTGAGTCTGCCAGGCCCTGCATCAGCGTTTTCAAAGAAGAGATGGTAGAAAAAATACTTTCCCATTTCCGGACGCTGGTTCATGTACGCCCGCAGCCCAGTCTCGTCTTCGGCCTGGTCACCCACTTCCTCCACGGCTTCTCGGTAGATGTCGTGGGCCTTTTTTTCGCACCAGTGACGGAACCATATTTCAAGGGCCAGTGCGTCGTATCCCTCCTCGATGGCGTCGGAAGGGGTGAGTGCCGGGATATCAGGGAGGGCATCCAGGGCATAGACATCCACGTAGCTGCCGGTCGAGTAGGTGGTGTGGATCTGGGGTTTGCCGGTTTCCGGATGGAGAAACATGCGCTTTTCGGCGCCGGCGTAGTTGATGCGAAACAGGCCTTTCAGCGGTGTCTCGATTTCGATGTCTTCCTGTTCATAGAAAATCACGTCTATTTTTCTGGAGTGGAGATGTCGCGCCGCATCATAGATCTCCCAGCCGTCCAGCACCTCAAAGCGGTTGTCGTCCTTTTTAAGCAATCGAAGCGGAAAATAGGGGAGCTTTTCCTCATTTGAGGAATCAAGCCTCGCCTGATTGACCAGAAAGTGGTAGAGATTCCGGTTGTAGGGGTACAGGTCAGGCGGCGCCGGATTGCTGATGCGTTCGACGATTTCTCCGAAGTTGTGGACGGAAACCCTGTCCTGTCCTGTGTTTCTGTCGAGAATCGGGGACTTGGCTGATGTGAGGATGACCTTGTTCGGCTCGATGATGATGTCCGCTGGTTCGGCATAATAGTATCGCTGGAGAAGGGAGAGGACCACCGTGAAGAGGTTCCGCGTGGCGCCGTCCATCATCTGATAGGAGTGATAGAGGGGAAAATGCCGTATGACGCCGTCGTCGTCCTGCAGCACATTGATGACTACCGGATGAGCGTTTTCCACAAAATCGTCAATGATCGGTTCGAGGGAATGAAATGTAATGAGACTCTGGTTTTCCCGAACGGGCTGGGAATACTGCCGGATGATCGATTCATTGAACAGGATGCGACTTTGATATTCTTCCGGGAGTTCGGGCCGGGGGGTTTCGACCAATTGGAGGTCAATATAGACATTGGGGTACTTTTTAAGCGCCTTTGTAAATTCATGGTCCATCTTTA
>CAYLJZ010000218.1:0-2668 GCA_964384085.1 uncultured Desulfobacteraceae bacterium | reverse complement strand
GAACGAGTCGCACCCACAGGGGGTTGAATCTCATGTCTGCTGACCGCCTGAAAATATTTATCAGCAGTGTTCAAAAGGAATTTGCAGAGGAACGTTTAGCACTAAGGAGCTATGCCCTGAGCGACCCCCTGTTGAGGCTCTTTGTCTCTGACGTGTTTCTGTTTGAAGACCAGCCGGCCCGTGACCAGCGGGCCGATGCGGCCTATCTGAGCCAGGTTGACCAATGCGATCTTTATTTGGGCCTTTTCGGAAACGACTATGGGTATGAAGATTCTGAGGGTTTATCTCCAACAGAACGGGAGTTTGACCGTGCCACTGCCAATGGCAAGACACGAATCATCTTTGTGAAAGGCGACGAGGACAAGCACCGTCATCCAAAAATGGCACGACTGATTCAAAAGGCTGCCTCACAACTGATCCGTCGCCGCTTCAACAGCATCGCCGATCTGAATGCAGCCTTTTACGCAGCTATGGTAGAGCATCTGAAACACTCCGGCGGCTTGCGAACGTTGCCCTTTGATGCGAGTTCCTGCCCCAGCGCAACCCTGGCAGATCTGTCGCAGGAGAACATCAAGGCATTTCTGGCAACGGCGAAAAGGGAAAGAAAGTACCCTCTCCCAATCAGCACTTCAAAAGAAAAGGCCCTGGTTCACCTGAATTTGCTGGATGAAGGGCAACCCACCCATGCGGCAGTTCTCCTTTTTGCCAGAAATCCGCAGCGCTTTCTTCCGACCTCCGAGATAAAGTGCATGCATTTTCACGGCACGGCAGTTCGGAAGCCGATTCCCTCTTATCAGATCTATAAAGGCACGGTCTTTGAACTGGTGGATCAGGCTGTTGATTTTGCGCTTTCCAAAATCAACCGGCACATCGGTACTCGCGAACAGAGCGTGCAGGCCCCAGCAACCTACGAATTGCCTAAGGAGGCCGTAACCGAGGCCATTGTTAACGCAGTAGCCCACCGGGATTATACCAGCAACGCCAGCGTGCAGGTCATGCTCTTTGCCGACAGGTTGGAAGTCTGGAATCCAGGCGAGTTACCACCATCCCTCACGCCCGAGCGTCTTCGGGAGCCTCATGCGTCCATTCCCCGAAATCCACTGATCGCCGAGCCCCTATACCTTGCCCGCTATATCGAAAAGGCGGGAAGCGGCACTTTGGACATGATCGGACGCTGCGTAGCGGCTGGTCTCCCGTCGCCGGACTTCGAGGAACGGGCCGGCCTGTTTGTCACCACCCTCTGGCGTGACTGGCTGACGGATGAGGCAATGGCTGGGCTTGCAATAAACGACAGACAAAAGACTGCCATTATGTTGGTGAAAACCATGGGACAGATCACCAGCGGTGAATTTAGAGCACATACTGGGGTCGAGCCTCGAACAGCAACTCGTGATCTTAACGAACTTGTTAAGAAAAAGATATTCAGCCGTTATGGTCAAAAGCGCGGGGCCTACTATACGCTCCGAAAAAAATAGGACACTTATCGGACATTTAAGACATTGCTCATTGGAGGTTGGAAATCGGACATTTATCGGACTTATCAGACATTCCCCGGGGAAACGGCTCATAAATGGATCAAACGGCTCAACGCCCTTTGTCTTTTGAAGACGTGAAGCGCTTCAGGTGAGAGCGATATTAGAGGTTCTAAATAAATGACAAACAAAAAGAAGAACACCATCAAGACTGTTGAAGCCATTCGGCACGACGAGGCGACGCGAAAGAACATCCCCACAGCCGAATATCAGTCGGTGATGCGCGAGGCTGAGAAGGACGCCATCCGGGTGGCCTACGAACGCCGGAACCGGGATCTGGACCCGCAGTTGGTGTGGCGGGGCAAGGATGAACAGGACTGGTCCGATCTGGTGGTGCAGGCCCCGCCCCTCTACATCCAGGAAAAGGTCCATCCCAAGGTCCTGATCGACGATCTGATGCGCCAGACCCGTGAGCAGGAAGAAACCGGCCGGCCGGAACAACTGGACCTGTTCAGCGATTTCAACGGCCTGCCCGACGAAGGCGCCAAGACCGAATTCTACCAGCACGAGGCCAACTGGTCCAACCGCATGATCCTGGGCGACAGCCTCCAGGTCATGGCTTCCCTGGCCGAACGGGAAGGGCTGCGCGGAAAGGTCCAGTGCATCTACATCGACCCCCCTTACGGCATCAAATTCAATTCCAATTTCCAGTGGTCCACCACCAGCCGAGACGTGAAGGACGGAAACCCCGAACACATCACCCGCGAACCCGAACAGGTCAAGGCCTTTCGCGACACCTGGCGGGATGGCATCCATTCCTATCTCACTTATCTCCGGGACCGGCTGACCGTGGCCAGGGATTTGTTGACGGATTCCGGGTCCATCTTTGTGCAGATCGGGGATGAGAATGTGCATCGGGTAAGGGCGTTGATGGATGAGGTGTTTGGGGAGGATAACTTTGTATCTCTCATAACCCTGACAAAGGCGGCGTCTCAAAGCTCCGCGCTGCTTGCTGGGGTTAACGACTATTTGCTCTGGTTTGCAAGAAAAGTATCTGGAGTCAAATATCGAAGCCTATTTCAAGCAAGACCAGCGATAGACAATCCAACGCATAGGTATATATGTGTGGAGGATCAAAGTGGTAAAATGGACTGGGTTTTTCGGACCAGTAGTTAAGAGTCAAAATCTATGCTATT
>CAYLJZ010000217.1:0-2676 GCA_964384085.1 uncultured Desulfobacteraceae bacterium | reverse complement strand
TTTCAAAGCGGTCCCTGCGTCAACGAAAAGCCTTTTTAAAAATGGCGAAACCGCCTATAATGATGACATTCAGCCAGCAAGACTTCAAATGAAGCGGCATTTCACACAATCGGCCTAACCCATCTCACTCGGAACATTATGGAGGAAATTATGCATATGACCCACCCCATCCGCCCGGCATCGGCGCATCGGCCATGCATCTATGCCCTGTGTATCCTCTTTGTGATAGTCGCCTTGATTTTTTCGTTCAATGCACGGACCGAGGCCCTGGCGGACGAAGACATCACCATCGGTCTTCTGGAAGAGCCCAAGACGCTCAATGTATGGCTGGCCTCTGATGCCTGGTCCACCAAGGTCCTCTCTCAGATTTATCAGCCCTTGTATGTTCGGGAGCCCAAAGAACTGAAACTGGTTCCGTGGCTGGCCGAGGAAAACCCGGTGTTCGACGCGGCCGCCCTCACCTATACCGTCAAGATCCGGGCTTCCAAATGGTCGGACGGCTCTGATCTAACCTCGGAGGATGTGGCTTTTACGGGCAACCTCATCAAGGAATTCAAGGTCCCTCGTTTTCTCTCCAACTGGGAGTTCGTCAGCAAGATTGAGACCCTGGACAAACAGACGGTCCGCTTTCACCTCAGGGAGCCCAAGGCGATTTTCCTCTCCAGGACCCTCGGAACGCCCATCGTTCAGAAAAAGCGATGGGCTCCCATCGCCGAAAATGCAAAAAAAATGCAGAAACCGCTCCTGGCCCTGCTCAGAGAAAAGGTGACCGAGCCGGTGAGCAACGGGCCATTTATCCTGAAGGAGTGGCGGCAGGGGGCC
This sequence comes from uncultured Desulfobacteraceae bacterium, assembly GCA_964384085.1. Lineage (GTDB taxonomy): Bacteria > Desulfobacterota > DSM-4660 > Desulfatiglandales > Desulfatiglandaceae > AUK324. The sequence continues at coordinate 1,854 of CAYLJZ010000217.1, read as the reverse complement.
TACCTGTGCCTCAAAAAGAACCCGCACTTTTTTGGACAGGGGAAAGAGATATCGGGATATCTCCTGGGGCCTTATATCGACGGCATTATATTCAAATTTTTCGGTACGACCGACGCGGTCATCCTGGCACTCCTGAAAGGGAGCATTGACATGTTCTGGTGGGGTCTGCAGCAGGGCTATCTTCACGATCTGGGAGAGGACAAGAACATTCAGATTTTCACCAATGAGAAAAGCGCCCTTTATTATGTGGGATTTAACCTCAGAGAAAAGCCTTTTGACGATATCCACTTTAGAAAGGCAGTGGCCCTTTCCACGGACAAGGATTTTATCAGCACCAGGATCCTTCAGGGATATGCACTCAATGAAAATTCCATTGTCCCGTCCAGCAATGCCTTCTGGTATAACCCGAATGTCCCCACATACGGAGAAGGACTTTCAAGGGAGGAGCGGATCCGCAAGGCCTATGAGATCCTCAGCCAGGGCGGGTACACATGGAAAACCTCGCCCGTCGCCCTCGATGGGAGTGTGGGCAATGGAGAAGAAATTCGCATGCCGGATGGAAGCCCCATGAAACAATTTACCATCCTCACGCCTCCCGCGGACTACGATCCCCAGCGGGCAATGGTGGGGATCATGATTCAGGAATGGCTTAAGATGCTGGGGATGCCGGCGACATCCAAGCCGATGCCCCTGGGCGCCCTGGTCCAGCAGGTCAAGGCACGCCGTCAGTTCGATCTCTTTGTCATGGGCTATGGCAACCTGTCGCTCGATCCGGATTATCTGAGGAATTTCTTCATTTCCAGAAATGACAAGCCCAACGGCTGGAACACGTGCGGCTACAGCAACCCCCTCTTTGACAAGATGGCCGACGCCAGCGCCAACGCCATGAACTTAGAGGAGCGGAAACAACTCATCTGGGAGATGCAGAAACTCATCATGGGCGACCTTCCCTGGTTTCCCCTGTACAGCCCCAAACTGGCTGAGGCTGCCCGAGGGGACCGTTTCACAGGGTGGGTGCAGATGGTGGGCGGCATCGGCAATCGCTGGTCGTTCTGCACGATCAAACCAACGCTGAAAGGCAACGCGCAGAACTGATACAGAATGTGTGATGGTGGGTTGAATAATGGCGGGTGAAGGGATTGGGGAATTTAGGGACAGCGGATCAGATGTCAAAAGGGATTTCGCTATTGAGTTCTATCCCGTTCACATCGATGGTAACATCGTACGCCATGACCTCCAAGCCGTTTTCCATCGCCCGCCTCAGTTCCCGTCCATACGCGGGATCGATAGCGTCCGCAGGCCGAAACAGGTTCGCATCCATCCGCTGGATCAGGTAGAACATCACGGAACGGTCTCCCGAACGGATCTGGGCCTGAAGTTCCTTGAGGTGTTTCAGCCCTCTCGCCGTAACCGCATCCGGAAAGGAGGCCACCCCGTTCGTGACGAGGGTACAGTTTTTCACCTCAACGAAACATCTCAGGGAACCCTTTTCGAGCAGAAGATCGATACGGGAATGTGTGCCGTATGGGACCTCGGAACGGACCCGATCATAACCACTCAGCCCTTGTATGCGGTCCGCGAGGATGGCAGCCTTGACCAGCCGGTTGGGGACCATGGTATTGACGCCCACCAGGGAGGTCGGCATTCGAATCAGCTCCCAGGTATACCTGAGCTGTCTCTTAGGCACGTTGTGGCGCGACAGATAGACAGTCCGGCCGGGTTCAGAGCAGGCCAGCATGCTGCCGGAATTGGGGCAGTGGACGACCACCGTATGCCCATTTCTAAGCCGGACATCCGCAAGGAACCGCTTGTATCTTTGAAGGAGGGTCCCCTGGATCAGCGGGGGCCAGACCA
>CAYLJZ010000216.1:0-2706 GCA_964384085.1 uncultured Desulfobacteraceae bacterium | reverse complement strand
TGGCCTTCTTTTCCATCTGAATCCGCTCCAGGATGGTGGATCGGCCATGTTGCAAGAGATCAGCTTGGATATCTATATTGGTATAACCGAAGCAGTAGCAAATGATTTCAGCCATCTAAACCCCCTACACATCCCGTGGCCTACGTTGTTAATGGCAGCGTTCGGAGACCCAATTAGGCCTCCAGGGAAAAGCCTGCCATGTAGGTTTTCAATTCTTCCGACTTCTGTCCATTCAATTCAGGGCAGTCCTCTGGCCCCTTTACCCCCTGGGCCACAAGGGAGGCAAAGACCATGCACGTGGGCTGTCCGCACTTCCTGCAGTTGGTTTTCGGCAGGAGCTTGAGGATCTCCAGGACCTTTGGTTTTGACGCGCCCTGGGTAGGACGGCCGAACCTGTTCCCGCCGCTCCCAGACGTCATTGATCTCCCGCTGAAGCCACTGCAGGATCTTGTCGGCCTCTGCATCGTCTTTGAGTGCATTGACCGCAATCTGCCGGGGATGGACCGTGATGATCTTGCCCTGGACCCGGAAGGTCACGGCCGGCGGTTCCCTGAAATATTCAAAGCCCCCCAGCTCGGCGTTGAGATAGGGAAGGGCCTCCCCAATATCCTGATCCAGATGCGCAATGCAATGCACCGACTCAAACCCCGGATTGCACTTGGGCCGAAAGATCTCTTTTCGATAGCCCTTCAGGAGCATGATCCCTCCGTTTCAATATGGGTCAGCCCACGCCCATTTGCCTGAAGACCCGGTCAATGTCCGCTTCGCTCATGAACCCTTCGTGCCGATGAACCTCTTTACCATCTTTATCAAAAAAGATCTGCGTCGGGATCGCCCGAATGCCGAACCGCTTGGCCGGCTCCTTGTCCTTCCAGACATCAATAAAAACGATGGCGGCCTTCCCCTGGTATTTCTTTTCCACCTTTTCCATGACCGGAACCATCATCTTGCAAGGGACGCATTCATTGGCGCCCAGGTCCACCATGGTGGGCGTTCCCTTGACCGGGATGTCGCCTGCCTGCTGAGAGGGGGGTGCAGCAGGTCCTTCAGACGAGCATCCGGGGATCAAAAAGCTCAGTCCGCCCATGAGGATAAGAAACACCGCAAAAGTGAGTGAAAAGCGCATGGTTCGCTGCTGCATTTACTTGACCCCCATTTTCGCCAGTTGCTTCAAGACCTCTTCTTCTGCGTAGAATCCCACATGCCGAAAGACCTCTTCCCCGTTCTTGTCAAAAAAGGCCTGAACCGGGATCGACCGGATGCCGAACCGGGCCCCCAGGAGTTGGTTTTCCTGAACGTGAACAAACACCACGTTGAGCTTTTCGGGAAATTTCTTTCGGAGCTTGTCGAGTATGGGCTGCATCATATCGCATGGGACGCACCCCGCGGCCCCGAACTCGATCAGGGTGGGCTTGCCCGACATACGGGCCTTGTCCACCGGGTTGTCCCTGGCCGATGCCGCCTGCTGCTTCACCCAGTCCCGGTTGACTCGGATGTCCGTTCTCTTGCCTAAGTCTTCGATACGGGCATCCAGGGCCGCCGCCTTTTTCTGCTCGAGCAGAAAGGGCTCGATGCTCCCCTTGACCTGATCAAAAGGCATGCCGCCAACCATCTCCTTGTTGGCCTCATAAAAGGCCTTCACTTCCGCCTCGTTTACCGTAAGTCCGTCCGTGAGACGCCCGACATAGGCCTTCAACATCACGTCGCTGGGCTGATCCACGGAAATGCCCATGGCCTTGGCATCCTGTTTAATGAGCATCTCCATGGCCTCTTGTTCCAGCAGAAAGAAGAGGTTTTTCTCCAATTCCTTTTGCGTCTCAGGCGGGACCTTCGCCATCACGTTTTTGGCGAAATCAGGCTTGATCTCAATCTGATAGGCCTTCAGAAGGATATCCTTTTCCATATCCGTCAATCTGGCCAGTTTCAACACCCCTGTTGCCAGGCCCGGATAGGCGCCTTCCACGGTGGCTTTCGCCGGTTCATCGGCCCGAGCTGGTTTTTGCATGCCGGCCATGAGGGAAAAAACGGCGGCCAAGGCCACCGCGCAAATCCACAACCTTTTTCTATTTTTCATTAATTATCCCTTCGTTTCCTAAAAGTGCCCTTACCCGCAGCAAGAACAGCCTTGCGTGGGGAGTTGGCCTGCTTGAGTTTTTGCCGTTCCATTCGCTGCGGCGTCTCTTACCGCTTCCTTAACCCGTTTGATGTCAGATTGCTTGAGATTGAAATCTTTGTTCTTTTCAATCCCCAAGTCCGTGACAACCAGATAATTCTGAAGCGGGACCTCGGAATGGCTCAAAATGGCCTTGGCACATCCGACGTCGCAACCGTCCACCGCCACCATTTGGGGCACGTCCCTTGCGGACTGGACGAATCCCGAGAGATGCCCTCCGATCCCCCCGAGACAAAACATCTTGCCAAATCCCTCCCGGGTCAATTCCACCGCGGCCTGGTTTGCCAGTTGCCCCACATTGGACGCCCCCGAACAGGCGAGGATCATGACATTGCCGCCCGGTGCGCAGCATTCTTCAGCCATCGTTTCCTTCCTCCTCTTTCATCATCTTGTTTTGTGATTCCCACGTTGATTCGAGACTCAGGATGACGGTTTCACCGCCTGAATATAGGCAGAAAAAACCACTTTTTCCGCATTATCGGCCACATTCCAGCCGCGAATAATCTCTTCACTCTGCTCCTTTTGCTGGATGG
>CAYLJZ010000215.1:0-2754 GCA_964384085.1 uncultured Desulfobacteraceae bacterium | reverse complement strand
TATGGAAAAACACCTTCTGGTGACGCTGAGCGAAAGACAGGACGGTCTCTTCGGCGTTCGATTCATTGGCAACTTTTTTACCAACAAAGCGGGCATGAAAATTACCCTGTTATATACGACCCCCAAGCCGCCAGGTCTATGGGAAAGTGATCCAGAAAGCGATTTTCAGAGAAGAAAGTCAGAAACAGAGGGACGTCAGGCCCTCGATATGGCAAAGTCTGAACTCGTCAAAAATGGGTTTGGGCCGGATCAGGTCATTAGCAAGCTCCAGGGTCGCAGGGTCTCGAAGGTCATGGAAATCATCCATGAAGGCGCGAAGGGCATGTATGACGCTGTAGTCCTGGGTCGAAGGGGGCTTTCATGGCTGGAGCACTCCTTTGATGAAAGCGTTACCAGGGGACTCCTTGAAAAGACATGTGATTTCCCGATATGGGTATGTCGTCGACCTGACCTGGACAGACAAAATGTGCTGGCCTGTGTGGACGGCTCGGTTGCCTCTGACCGAATGGTCGACCATATCGCGCATATCCTTCATCAGGAAAGTGAGCAGTCCATAACGTTCCTTGCGGTTGGCAAGAAGGGTCGAATCGCCGACAAAGACTTAGACACCATCCTTTCAAAAAGCAGAGAGATGTTGATCAGCAGTGGTTTTCCATCTGACAGGATACATCTCAAAGGGGTCGAGGAAGGATCTGTCAGCAAGGTCATCTTGAAAGAGGCCGACGAAGGGCGTTTTGCCGCCGTGGCCGTGGGACGAACCGGGACAGGCCAGGGACTGCTGGAAAAGATTTTTGTGGGCTCTGTCAGCCGTACGCTTTTTCAAGAACTTGAAGGGGCCGCCCTCTGGCTGGCCTGATACGCTCACTCCCCCTTGTACAGACTGAATTCTTTGGATGGTGTTTTCTCTCTGCAGCCTGCCTCCCGTGCGCGAGCGGCTCCAATTTGTTCAATAAATTAAGAGCGTTATCCGGAACTGTAATCACGAACGGGAAAGAACAGGTCTACGCTCAGATGGCTTTTGAGCGTCTTATCTGAAGCTTAAACGACGTTATCATCCGGAGGTGGACATGAAGATCAAAACCGGTGACCTGCCGGGAATCGGAAAGCGCTATTCCTTTGAGACGACGGAAGGAGAAAATCTGGTGGTCATTCTTCACCAGAGCGGACAACGGGAGGTGTACCATTTTACCGGATCTGATGAGGACGAACCCGATTTCACCTTGAAATTGAGTGACGAGGAAGCCCGGCAGTTGGGGACTCTTCTCCTTGGGATCGACTACCAGCCTGTGACCGATGAACGTGTGGAATTTTTTCTGAAAAAGGTCAGAATCGAGTGGATACAGGTGGAACCTGAGAGTGAACTGGCCAATAAGAAAATCATCGACTCGCGCATCAGGACCAAAACAGGCGCTACGATTATCGGCATCCAACGAGGGGATAATTTTATCGGAAGTCCCGATATAGACGAGGTAATACTTCCCGGCGACACGCTTATGATCATCGGCAACCGGGAACAGACAAAAAGCGTCGATTCCCTGTGCCATTCATGCGCCCTGCGATCGTAAGGGAATGTTTTAAAGAATGGCTCTAATGAACAGTCGAAGGTAACTCGTGGAAAATATACCCTTTCTCCTCGTGGAAGGGCTGATGCTGTTTGCTTTTTTTTCCATCAGCTTTGCCTCCCACAAATTCAGGCTTCCATCAGTCCTCCTGTACATCATATTGGGCGTCGGTGTTTCCTCTCTGTTTTTCAAGACCGAGCTGCTCCATATCGCCGCGGAAATCGGCATTGTCCTTCTATTTTTCATCCTGGGGCTTGAATTTCCCTTAACCCGCATGGTTGCACTTTCCAGACGAATCTGGCCCTCCGGGCTTCTGGATGTCGTCTTGAATCTGGGCGGCGCCATGGGCATCGCTCTCCTCTTCGGCGTGGAAGTGATTTCGGCGTTCACGATAGGATCCATCGCCTATGCCACCAGCTCATCCATATCCGCCAAGATGCTGGACGAAAAGAAACGGCTGGCCAATTCGGAGACCGAGTTCATTCTGGCGCTCCTCATATTTGAAGACCTGGTGGCCCCTATCGTGGTCTCTTTCATCGCCAGCGCCCAGGGGGACGAGGCCCTCTCAGCAGGCTTCCTGGGAGTTCTCGTCTTGAAGATTATTGTTCTGACCGCGGGGGCGATTCTCATGGGCCATTTCGGTTTCAAACGGCTCAATAACTTCATCGCCAAATACCTGGAGAGCGACTTCATGCCCCTTCTGGCCGTAGGCTTAGCCCTGGGCTATGCCGGGCTGGCCATTTCTCTCGGGTTATCTGAGATCTTAGGCGCCTTTATGGCCGGCGTCATGCTGTCTGAGACAGGAAGGTCCTCTGAGATCGAGCATCTTCTCCTGCCGGTACGAGATCTTACCCTGCCGTTTTTCTTTTTCTGGTTCGGAACAACCATCCACCTTGGAGAAGGGATTTCCTTTATCGGCATGATGATTGCGCTGGTCCTCCTGGCGATTGTCGGCAAGATCATGACCGGATATATTGGCAGCCGATGGTTTGGATTGAGTCTGAAGGTCTCCGTGCGCGCAGGTCTATCAATGGTGCATCGAGGTGAATTTTCAGCCATTATCGCCAGCCTGGCCCCACCACCGTTAAGGGTATTCAGCGGTGTCTATATCCTGGTCACGGCCTTTATCGGCGTCTATCTATTTGGCCGCGCTCCGGATATTGCCAACTGGTACCAGAAACGATGGCTTGAG
>CAYLJZ010000214.1:1539-2768 GCA_964384085.1 uncultured Desulfobacteraceae bacterium | reverse complement strand
ACGTTTCCCAACACCCATGCGCCGTGGCAACCGCCACAACCTTCGGCTGAAGCCGCACGTTGTGGCGACGCATCAAACCAGAAAGCTCGACGCCAAAACCTTAAATCACTGACAGTGACTATTTACATACTGGGCCACTCAAGAAAAAATAATTGAGAATCAGCTAATTGGATGTTAAAATATTAAAATAAGTCTTGCAACAAGATCTTTAGAGTGGGGCCGAGGCCTGAAACGAAGCAGGAACGATCCCCCAGTAACGCGCAACGCAAACCCCTGAACCTTGAACCGCTAAACCTGAAGTTTCAAATGACAAGGAGGTAGTCCATGGAAAAGAAGATACTGGTGGCCCTTGACGATTCCGAGAACGCCATGCGCGGAGTGGAATTCATAACGAAAACCTTCACTCCAAACCACAGGGTGACCCTCTTCAGCGTCATTCCGGATACGGCCGCGGCCTGCGAGATCTTCAGCCCGGAATTGACGACCTATTTTCTCTCTCAGCGGGACATCTTCTGCTCTATGCAGGACAAAAAGATGGAACTGGTCAATGAGGCGATCAACAAGGCGAAGCAGCTTCTCATCCAGGCGGGTTTTCCCGAAAGCGATATCTCTGTCAAGGTGGAATCACAGAAGAAGGGGGTTGCAAGGGATATCATCGATGAGGCCGCCTCAGGATACGACATCATTGTGATCGGCCGAAGAGGCCTGTCGGCCATCAAGGAATTTTTTCTCGGAAGCGTCTCTCAGAAGGTCATCCACGCTGCGGGAGATGTGTCGGTGGTCCTGGTCGGTTAGTCTAAGATAGCCGATCGTGACAAACGGACCCGGGCAGAAGCAAGAAAGCGATGAGAGGTTCACCCTGAGTTCCCGTCTCCTGACCGGCTTCTTTTGACGCTGATCCCGAGCGTTTTAGAATAGAACAAAACACTATCATTGGTAGGATGAAAGGAGAAAACTAATGGGAATGCTTAAAGAATTCAAAGAATTTGCGATGCGTGGAAACGTCGTTGACATGGCCATAGGTATTATCATCGGCGCTGCATTTGGCAAGATTGTCAGTTCCTTTGTGAATGACGTCGTGATGCCGCCCATTGGCCTGTTGTTAGGCAAGGTTGATTTCTCGAACCTGGCAATTACGCTCAAGGCAAAGACGGCTACAGCAGAGGCCGTCACGCTCAAATATGGGATATTCATCAACACTGTCCTGGATTTTGTGATCGTGGCCTTTG
>CAYLJZ010000214.1:0-1439 GCA_964384085.1 uncultured Desulfobacteraceae bacterium | reverse complement strand
GTTGAATCCAGAAACTACCCGGTCGTCAACCACCTGATCATCGCCGTCAATGTGGGAGTCTACCTGATTCAGCTCTCTCAGGGAGCGAGGCTCGACCATTTCATTCTCCTTTACGGCATGGTACCGGCCAGGTATTCCGATCCCTTCGTAGCTTCCCATTTTACCCTGGGACAGCAGCTCTTTTCGTTCATCTCATTCATGTTCGTGCATGGAGGCTTCTGGCATCTCCTGTTTAATATGTGGTCGCTGTACATCTTCGGCGACAATGTGGAGGACCGCCTGGGTCCCATACGATATCTCCTCTTTTACCTGTTTTGCGGGCTGTCCTCCGGTTTCGCCCATCTGTTTCTCAACTGGAACTCCCAGGTTCCTACGGTGGGGGCGAGCGGCGCCATCGCCGGGGTTATGGGGGCCTATTTTATCCTCCACCCGGGGGCCAGAATCCTGACCATGATCCCGGTTCTGTTTATCCCTTTTTTCATCGAGCTTCCGGCCTTCTTCTTCCTGGGCCTCTGGTTCTTTTTTCAGATCTCCAGCGCTGTGCTTTCACCGGCCCAGGAAGGAGGCATTGCCTGGTGGGCCCATATCGGCGGCTTTCTTGTTGGAATGATTTTTCTGAAGCTTTTCACGAGGGTGCCGGAAACCGGAATCACTCAAGCCGTGAAGGGCAGGACAGTTAGGAAGAAGACTCGCCATCTCCAGGCCATTCATACCACCGCTGGACCGGATGACCCCAATCTTTACGGCGATATGGTCATCACCCCCGAAGAGGCCCTGACCGGCGCTCGAAAGCTCGTCAATATCCCCTGGGCATTTCAGAAAAGGCTCCTCCATGTGACCGTGCCCGCCGCTGTCAAAGAGGGAACGGTCCTGCGCCTGGAGGGTATGGGGAGGGAGATGCCGGGGGGCCGGAAGGGAGACCTGCTGCTGAAACTCAAGGTTCAGCAAAAACCAAAAAAGGGTGAAGAGGCCGGGTAACGCCAAAAGTCCCATGCGTTCAGTTTTCCCGGGTGTATTTCGCTACGGATTCGCCCTGTCAGCCTTTTACAGGGCAGGTTGGCATGGAGATATCCTGTGACGCCACGCCTTCAAAACTCCAGATCTCCTTGTTGCAGCCTGATACCGTTAATCATTGGGGCGTCGCACAGTTATAGGGGTGGGTACACTATCTGGGCTGAACGTCCATCGTGTTCGGACAGCAATTCTCATTTTGGGAAAAAAGCCATGTGCGAGCGGCTTTCGAGTCCCGCCGGGCGGGATGGCAAGATGCCACTCACCCAGGATGTTGACACCGGTTCTGTCTTATAACGAGAATTGCTGGTGTACGGATAATTCGGTTGCGTACATGGCCCGCTTTGGCGTATTACTTAAGCTAAAAAGAGGGTAACGACAATGGCGAAATTGGGATCTGAAAAAAGACCCGTAGTTGTTCGAGTTCA
>CAYLJZ010000213.1:0-2790 GCA_964384085.1 uncultured Desulfobacteraceae bacterium | reverse complement strand
TACTTATGCACGCCGCCTATGATAGGTGAAACGCCTTCATTGTCAAGAATAATTAGCATGAGGCGCAAGGCAGCTATAGGCTGAAGGGGCGAGGGAACATGAATACACGCAAGAGAACCATTCTGATCTTTCCGGGCCAGGGCTCCCAGTATGTGGGCATGGGAAAGGAACTGTACGATAGATTTCAACTGGCCAGGGACATCTTCACTGAGGCGAGCCAGGTACTCGGGTACGATATGGCCGAATTGTGTTTTGAAAAACATATGTTCGGGAAATTTATGCACAAGGCCGACCTGAACAAGACCCTTTACACCCAGCCTGCCGTCCTGACCATGAGCTATGCGTGCTACCGGGTCCTTGAGGCGACCTGCGAAGAGTGCGAGGTCGACCTGAATGTCTCCCTGCTGGCAGGGCACAGCCTGGGCGAATATACGGCCCTCCTGGTGGCAGATGTCATGGATTTCAAGACAGCGCTTACGATTATCCACAAGCGGGCGGAGCTGATGACCGCATGGGGGACCTCTTACCCGGGCGCAGGGCTGATGGCCCTGGTGACGAAGGGAAAGGAAATCGATAACGCCAAGATATGCTCCATGTGCAAGGACTTCGGGGTCTTTATCACCCTCAACAACACCCCAAGCCAGATCGTGGTGGGCGGGTCCAAAAAGAGACTCGCCGAGATGGGCGACCAGCTAAAAAAGGAGGGCATCCGCTCAACCATGTTGAAGGTGGAAGGCCCGTTCCATACGCCGATCATGAAGCCTGCGGCGGACAAATTCAAGAAACACCTGGAGAAGTGCGAGATGGAAATCGCCTCAAGGCCGATCATCGCCAACGTGAGCACAGAGGCTATTGTCGATCCGATCCACATTCGGGAGGAACTCTACAATCAGATCTTCAACATCGTCAACTGGCGGGGGACCATCGAACGGCTCATTCGAAGACCTGATACTCTCTTCATCGAACTGGGACCCAAAGAGGTCCTGAGCAACATGATCAAGGACATCGACCCGTCCGTGACGCGAATCCATATGGAAGACAGCGAATCTCTGGATAGAACCGTAAAACACCTGGCGGAACAGATCGGGGATTGATCTGGCAGTTACCCGATCCACCTCTCCCGCCACATCTCCCACATGAGAAGGGCCCAGAGTCTGTACTGGTGGTAGGCCTTGAAGGCGAGATGGTCGTGAATCTTTTTTTCCACCTCCCTGGTCTCGAACAAGCCCTCTTTCTTGAGCCGCTCCGGAGAGAGATAATCTAAGAGAAGTTCCTTCAAATCATTCCGAAGCCAGCCGTCAATTGGGACTCCGAAACCCATTTTGGGCCTGTCGAACAAGGCCTCAGGTACATACCGCGCCAGGAGCTTTCTCAGGAGGCATTTCCCTTTCCCATTTCTATAATTGAATCTATCTGGAATACGGGAGGTCAACGCCACCACACGATGGTCCAGAAGGGGGACCCGCACCTCCAGGCTGAAGGCCATGCTGGCACGGTCCACCTTGGTGAGCATGGCATCGGGAAGATAGGTCTTCTGATCCACCCGCATGAGGCGGGACAGGATCGGCCAGCCTTCCGTCTCCGCAAAGGTCTCTTCAAACCGGGTCGGCCCCGGCCCCCTCCCGCAGAGGGCCTTCAGGTCATACTCCGACCAGTAGCAGATGGACATGCGGTACAGATCTTCGATGCTGACCCGGCCCATCAGGCTGACCAGTTTCTGCCATTTATCGGGGAAATTGGTGACGCGAAACCGCTGGGGCAAGAGATCCCGCCATGGCATATAGCACTTCTCGACCCAGGGAACCGGGAGTTTTTCCAGGAAGCGGCCGATCGATTTTCTCACGGAATCGGGAAGCTGTTGAAAGGCCGTGGCCATGGCCTGGGTGCTCCAGTAGCGGACGTATCCGGCGAACTGCTCATCGCCCCCGTCCCCGGAAAGGGCGACCGTGACCTGGGTCCGGGCCAGACTGGAGACAAGGGATGTGGGCACAGCAGAGGCATCCCCAAACGGTTCGTCATAGATCTCCGGAAGGCGGGGGATCAGGTCGAGGGCCTCTTGGGGACTGACATAGAACTCGGTATGGTCGGTCCCCAGATGCTTTGCCACCTCGGCAGCCCAGGGGGCCTCGTTATATCCGGGCTCGTTGAACCCGATGCTGAATGTCCGGACAGGCCTGGGACTGGCCTTTTGCATCAATGCCGCGACAATGGACGAATCGATCCCGCCGCTCAGCAATGCCCCTAACGGCACATCGCTGATGAGTCGGCACGACACCGCCTCGCCAAGGACCCTTTCCAGTTCATCCACGGCATCGGTTTCACTGCCTTCAAAATCCGTGGCCCCCGCCTGTGGCAGCGTCCAATAGGCCTTTTGTGTTAGATCCCCGCCATCATACGCAAGATAATGCCCGGGAAGGAGCTTATGGGTGTGGCGGAAAATAGTGCGGGGGGCGGGTATATACTGATAATGAAGGAAAAGAGGCACGGCATCCGTATCTATCTCCTTTGGAAATCCATCAAATGCCATCAGCGCCTTGAGCTCCGAGGCGAACAGAAACATCCCGTCGGCATGATAGTAGTAAAGAGGCTTGATCCCGATGCGGTCCCTGACCAGAAAGAGCATGCCGATCCGGTTGTCCCACAGGGCGAATGCGAACATCCCCACAAACCGCCTCACGCAATCGATTCCCCATTCCCTGTAGGCCTCGATGATCACCTCTGTATCGGTCTCGGTTCGAAAGCGATGCCCTGCCCCCTCCAGGGTCCTTCGAATCTCTTTGAAATTATAGA
>CAYLJZ010000212.1:0-2823 GCA_964384085.1 uncultured Desulfobacteraceae bacterium | reverse complement strand
GGAAAACCAGACCCCTTTCATATCGATGGCAGGAATGTTGGTCCGGAAAGACATGGTGAGTGCCTAAAGTTTGCTAAAGTGAACTAAAGTGCCTAAAATTTGGGAGCTCCAGTCTTCAGACTTCAATCGTATTCGTTTTGGGGCTGACCTCGATACTGAAATCAGCGGCCTTTGGCGAGTGGGCCAGGATCAATCATCGAGGGTCTCCAGAAATGTGAGGTTCTGCTTCAGCTTGGAAAGTTTGGCGGCGAGACCCTCTGCCCTGTCCTTTATCTCTGCCACGATTTCCTCTGGGGCCTTTTCCAAAAAGCCCTTATTCGCCAGTTTCTTCTGTGAGGCCTCCAGATCCTTTTCAATGCCGCTGATCGCCTTTTTCACCCGCCGTTCCTCTTCTTTGAAGTCGATCAGTCCCTTCAGAACCACATGAACCGTCGTCTGATCGAACACTGTGGTGGCCGATTTTTCGGGTTTTGAAAGCCCCGGGCCAATGGCCGCCTCATCGACCTTGGCCAATGATCGAATGTGAGACAGGTTCCTGGCCAGGATTTCCTCATCGCGCGCATCCCCGGTGTCAATGACAATATGGACGCTTTTTGAGGGGGGGATATTCATCTCTCCACGGATATTTCGAATCCCGGTGATGACGCCCATGAGAAGGTCCATCTCCTTCAATGCGGCCTCATCTCGCGGCAACTCGGCCGGTTCCGGAAACCGGGCTGTCATGATGCTCCCGTCGGTCCCGGGAAGCCGCTGCCATATCTCCTCTGTGACAAAAGGCATAAAGGGGTGGACAAGTTTCAAGGCGCCCGTGAGCGTTTTCAGGACCACAGACCGTCCAGTCTCCTTCACCGGCCCATCCTCTCCATAGAGGGATTCCTTGGCCATCTCCAGATACCAGTCGCAGAACTCATGCCAGATAAACTGATAGGAGATCCCGGCCGCTTCGTTAAACTGATAGGCCTCGATAGCCCTTGATACCTCCCCACTGACCTGTCCGAGTCGCGTAAGGATCCAGCGGTCGGCAAGCGTGCAGGCCGTTGGATCGGCGTTCGGTGTGTTCCCCTCCTCCAGGTTCATCAGGGCAAACCGTGCGGCGTTCCATATCTTGTTGACAAAGTGGCGATACCCCAGGATCCGTTCTTCCGACAGCTTGATGTCCCTTCCCTGGGCCGCCAGGGCCGCCAGTGTAAAGCGGAAGGCATCTGTGCCGAACTGGTCCATGATGGCAAGGGGATCGATGACATTTCCCTTCGATTTGCTCATCTTTTTCCCTTCCGCATCCCTGACCAGGGCATGGATATAAACATCTTTGAAAGGGATATCGCCCATAAAGTGGATGCCCATCATCATCATTCGAGCCACCCAGAAAAAGAGGATGTCAAAACCGGTTACCAGGGCGGAGGTGGGGTAGAAGGTCTTGAGTTCAGGCGTGGCGTCGGGCCAGCCCAGGGTGGAGAACGGCCAAAGGGCAGAGCTGAACCAGGTATCGAGGACGTCCGTCTCCTGAACCAGGTCATCACTGCCGCACGCACTGCAGCGCGCAGGGGCTTCTTTGGCCACCTGGACCGCGCCGCACGCCTCGCAGTACCACGCAGGGATTCGGTGCCCCCACCAGATCTGTCGCGATACGCACCAGTCCCGAATGTTGTCCATCCATTCGAAATAGACCCCCTCCCAGTTGGAGGGAAAGATCCGCGTTTTTCCAGACCGGACCGCATCACTGGCAGCCTTGCCGAGGGAGGCGGTCCTGACAAACCACTGCTTTGACAGGAGGGGTTCGATCATAGTCTTGCAGCGATAGCAGTGCCCGATCGCATTCTGATAAGGCTCGATTTTTTCAAGCAGGCCCTGTACCCTCAAATCCTCCACGATCTGTTCGCGGCATGCAAATCGGTCCATCCCCTGATAGGGGCCTGCGAGTTCGTTCATGATGCCGCTTTCGTCGATCACCTTGATGCGTTCGAGCTGGTGCACATTCCCTATCTCAAAGTCATTCGGATCGTGGGCAGGCGTGATCTTCAAGGCGCCGGTGCCGAATGTCATATCCACATATCGGTCGAAAATAACGGGAATCGGCTTGTTGAGGATGGGAAGGAGGACATAGGCATCGGTCAGATCTTTGTATCTGTCGTCATCGGGGTTGACGGCCACGGCCGTGTCGCCCAGGAGGGTCTCGGGCCGGGTCGTCGCCACGGTGAGGTGCCCCTTGCCATTCTGAAACGGGTAGTGAACATAGTAGAGGCGGCTTTCCGTGTCCTGGTGCTCCACCTCGAGATCGGCCAGGGCCGTATGGCATCGGGGACACCAGTTGATGATGTAATCCCCGCGATAAATGAGACCTTCTTCGTACAGCCGAACGAACACCTCCCGAACCGCCCTGGAGAGCCCCTCGTCCATGGTAAAGCGCTCCCTGCTCCAGTCGCAGCAGCAGCCCAACCGCTTCAACTGGTTGATGATCAGCCCGCCATATTTTTCCCGCCACTCCCAGACCAACTCGATAAATCTCTCCCTTCCCACCGCATGCCGGTCCGTGCCTTTGGCCGCCAGATCTCTTTCCACAACATTTTGCGTGGCGATCCCCGCGTGGTCCGTGCCGGGCTGCCACAGGACGTTGTATCCCTTCATTTTCTTGAAACGACAGAGAATATCCTGAAGGGTATTGTTGAGGGCATGGCCCATGTGCAGTGTCCCGGTAACGTTGGGCGGCGGGATCACAATACAATAGGGCGGCTTGTCAGAAACGGCCTCGCCCCTGAAGAGACCGTTGGTTTCCCAGTAGGAATACCACCTTCGTTCAACCTCTTCCGGCTCGTAACTCTTGGC
>CAYLJZ010000211.1:0-2835 GCA_964384085.1 uncultured Desulfobacteraceae bacterium | reverse complement strand
CTCCAGTTCATCCCTGTTTTCTTTTCCCAATCCGACTCGAAGGCCCTGCTGAAGAAACCCTGTAGATTCTTGAAAAGACGTGTCCACCCTGTTTCGTAGTCGTACTTCAGGGCATCCTCGAGAAAGGGGACGATTTCTGTGAGTTTTTCTTTTGGAACATAGGCACGGGCCTTTCTTTCGTATGAACGCTTCAGTGCCTCTGGCGTCAGGGCATGGGCCGTCAGCATAACGACCTTCAAATCGCGCGCCACGGCCAGGTCCAGGAGATCAAATCCCCTTACCCCCATGATATCCAGAATGACCAGATCGTACGGGTTGGACTCAATGAGAGGCACCGCCTCGTTATAGCTGGTAGCCTTATCCACGCGGCACCCCGGAGCGGCTTCCAGAATGGTATCCTCCAGGATCTCAAGTATATCCGGTTCATCATCCACTGCGAGAATTCGTTTCCCCTCCAAAATAGATACGTCCATCAAGAACCTCCCTCCATATAATTTAATAGTTTTACGCAATAACCGAAAGACTCAGAGCCCCCTATTTCCGTGCTTCTCTCCTTTGACGCAGAACTTCTATCACGCTCGGCATAACAGAAAGGACAATGATGGCGAAGATGACGAACGTGAAGTTGTTCTTGACGATCGGAAGATTTCCGAAAAAATACCCCCCGCCCACAAGGAGGACGATCCAGCTAATGCCTCCCACCACGTTATACAGGATAAACCGCGAGTAGTGCATGGTCCCGATGCCGGCCACAAAGGGGGCGAAGGTCCTGACGATGGGGACAAACCGTGCCAGGATGATCGTCTTTCCACCATATTTTTCATAAAACTGATGAGCCCTCTCGAGGTACTCCCTCTTGATCCAGCGAATCCTTTCCGTTTCATACATCTTGGGCCCGGCAAGATAACCGACCCAATAATTTACTGTATCCCCGGCGATGGCCGCCAGGCTGAGGAGGAGGATTGACCAGAGGAGGTCGAGGGAGCCACGGGCGGCAAAGGTTCCGATGACGAAAAGGAGAGAGTCCCCTGGCAGAACAGGGGTCACCACAAGACCGGTTTCACAAAAGATGATCAGAAAAAGGATCAGATAGGTCCAAAATCCGTATTGCTGTACAATCGCATCCAGATGCCTGTCTATGTGTAACACAAAATCAATAACAGCGGCGAGCAACTCCATTCTCTCTCTCTTTCTCAGGCACCATAACCAGACCTCTACCGGATGCCTAAACGGATCGGTTCCAGGTTTACGGTTCAGGGTTCAAGGTTGCAGTCTGATGATGTTGTTAGCCTGACCGCTGGACCGCCTGACCTGGGTGATAGCGACGATGATAGATTAGTTGAATACCAACTTCCCATCCACTGCGTCGACGGTCACATGATCCCCCTCCTTTACCGATCCCTCTAAGATCTTGACGGCCAGGGGGTCCTGGAGAAAATGCTGAATGGCCCGCTTGAGCGGTCTTGCCCCGTAGACCGGATCAAAGCCGGTGTTGGCCAGAAAGGACTCGGCCCTGTCGGTCAGTTTCAGGGTGATCTTGTTCGCCTCGAGCCGCTGGCTTAACAGGTTGATCTGGATGCCGACAATCCTTCTGATTTCCTCCGGACCCAAGGCATTGAATATGACGGTTTCGTCGATGCGGTTGAGGAACTCAGGCTTGAAAGTGGCGCGAAGGGCATCCATGACCGCCCTCTCCATTTCCCGAATGTCGCGGCCCCTCATCTCCTGAATGAACTGACTCCCCACATTGGAGGTCATGATCAGGACTGTGTTTTTGAAATCCACGGTACGGCCCTTTCCGTCGGTCATGCGGCCGTCATCCAGGATCTGGAGAAGGGCGTTGAAGACATCGGGATGGGCCTTTTCGATCTCATCAAAGAGGACCACGGAATAGGGATGCCGGCGGATGGCCTCGGTGAGGTAGCCCCCCTCCTCATATCCCACGTACCCGGGAGGGGCCCCGATCAACCTGGCCACCGAGTGTTTTTCCATGTATTCCGACATGTCCACTCGGACCATGTATTGTTCGTCGTCGAAAAGGAACTGGGCGAGTGCCCTGGCCAGTTCGGTCTTGCCCACACCCGTAGGCCCCATGAAGATAAACGACCCAATGGGCCGGTTGGGGTCCTGAAGCCCTGACCGCGCCCGTCGGACCGCATTGGCGACCGCATCGATGGCCTTTCCCTGGCCGACAACCCTCAGGGAAAGCCGTTCCTCCATCTTGAGGAGTTTTTCCTTTTCCCCCTCCAGCATGCGCGATACCGGAATGCCGGTCCATTTGGCCACCACCTCGGCGATGTCTTCGCTGTCCACCTCTTCCTTGAGCATCTTCTGGGCGGACTGGAGTTCCTCGAGTTTTCTGTTTTCTTCCTCCAGGGTCCTTTCCAGTTCAATGAGGGTGCCGTATTTCAGCTCTGCGGCCCTGGCAAGATTGCCGTCGCGCTCAGCGATCTGGGCCTCCGACCGGGTCGACTCGAGCCGCCCCTTGATTTCGCGTATGCGGGAAATGGTCTCCTTCTCTTTTTTCCAGTGTGCGGTCATCTCTTCGCCCTGGGACTTGAGGTCGCCCAGTTCATCCTTGATTTTACCGAGCCGATCCTTGGATGCTGCGTCTTTTTCCTTTTTGAGGGCCTCCTTCTCTATCTCCAACTGGGTCGTCTTCCGCTGAATGGCATCGATTTCCGCAGGCATGCTGTCGATCTCGATCCTCAGGCGGGACGTAGCCTCATCGATCAGATCGATGGCCTTGTCCGGCAGGAACCGGTCCGTGATATACCGATGAGAGAGGGTGGCGGCCGCTACCAGGGCCGAGTCCTTGATGCGGACCCCGTGGTG
>CAYLJZ010000210.1:1274-2857 GCA_964384085.1 uncultured Desulfobacteraceae bacterium | reverse complement strand
TTTGAAATGAACGTCAGCAAATGGATGCATGCAGGGACCATGGTGAAAATGAATGCCATCAATTATCCAGACAAGCTGGGATGGCAGGATAAAAACCACGAATTCACCTTCAGGGAGTGGAACGACCGGTCGTGCCGCTTCGCCAACGGGCTCAAGGACCTGGGCGTGGGGCAGAAGGATACCTTTGCCGTCATAGCCTATAACCGGGGCGAATGGATGGATATCTATGCCGGCTGTGCCAAGGGGGGGCAGATTGTTGTGCCGATCATGTTCAGGCTGGCAGGTCCGGATATCGATTACATCACCGACCATTCCGAATGCAAGGCCATGGTGGTGGAGGCCCCTTTTGTGGATCTCATCAACAGCGTCAAGGATAAGCTGCCGATCCCTAAAGGAAATTACATCTATTTGGGCGATGGTCCTGTGCCCGACGGGTATGTGGGCTACGAGGATCTGCTGGCAAAGTCTTCAGGAGCTGAACCGGATGTCATGGTGGACTCCGCGGATATCTGGGTCATCATGTATACCTCCGGAACGACGGGGAGGCCGAAGGGGGTCATGCGGACCCATGAAAGCACCGTGGCCCAATATTACCTGAACAATATCAATATGGGGGTTCGTCCCACGGACAAGGTGATGCTGGTCATGCCCATGTGCCACATCAATTCCATCTTTTATTCCTTCCCCTACACCCTGGTAACGGCCCCGGTATTCGTCTATAATATGGTCAGTTTCGACCCGGAGGACCTTCTGAGGACCATTGACAAGTACAAGATCACCTACACCTCACTGGTTCCCACCCATTACATCATGTTGCTGGCCCTTCCGGATGAGATCAAAAACAACATCGATGTGTCCTCGATTCGGCAGTTGCTCATTTCTTCTGCCCCTGCCCGAAAAGACCTCAAACTGGCTATCATGGACTATTTCAAGAACGCGGAGCTATGGGAGGCCTACGGTAGCACCGAAGGGGGGCTGGTGACCCTGCTTCGTCCTGAAGATCAGTTCAAGAAGCTGGGTTCCATTGGAAAGGAAATATTTGGCATCGATCGAATCCGCATCCTGGATGAAAACAGAAACGAGGTCCCGGACGGCCAGGTGGGAGAACTTTTTTACCGCACCCCCATGCTGTTCAAACAATATCTGAAGGAACCTGAAAAGTCCAAAGAGGCCTTTGAGGGGGAATGGTCGTCTGCAGGAGATATGGTGAGAAGGGATGAGGACGGGTATTATACCCTCGTGGACCGGAAGGCCAACATGATCATTACGGGGGGCGAGAATGTCTATCCCTCCGAGGTGGAAGGCGCCGTGGGCGCCCACGAGGCGGTCAAGGACATCGCCGTGATCGGCGTGCCGGACGAAAAATGGGGCGAGTCCATCAAGGCGATTGTGGTGCTCCATGAAGGGTTTGAGCAAAGTGAGGAACTGGCCAAGGAGATCATGGACTTTTCCCGCGGCAAGATCGCCGGATTCAAACGTCCCAAGAGCATCGACTTCGTGACCGACACAGAGATGCCCCGGACACCCACCGGGAAGATCCTTCACCGAATACTGAGGGAGAAATACGGAAAATGGGGGGAGTA
>CAYLJZ010000210.1:0-1174 GCA_964384085.1 uncultured Desulfobacteraceae bacterium | reverse complement strand
TTTAGGCACTTTAGGCACTTCTACATGGGAGGATTTCGACGATGTTGACAAAGGCGTTTATACCTTACAAAGGATACTATTCAACCCCCTTCAGCCGATGGCAGGGGAGCATGGCCAACGAAAACGCCATTTCGCTGGCGAGTGAGACCACCAAGAAATGGCTGGCCCAGAAGAACTGGGATGCCGGAATGCTGGACTACCTGATCCTGGGCATGACGGTGAGCCAGTACCATCAATTTTATTCCAGCCCCTGGGCCGCTGCCCTGATCGGGAGGCGCGTTCCCGGCATCTACATGAGCCAGGCCTGCACCACCTCCACCACCTGCATCTATCAGGCGGCCATGGGTGTGGAAACCGGGCTTTACAAGACCTGTTACACCCTCATGACCGACCGTTGCTCCAATGGCCCCCACACCGTTTGGCCCAACCCCATGGGTCCGGGGGGCGAAGTGATCTCCGAAAACTGGCTCATGGACAATTTCAATGCAGACCCGGCCGTGGGCCTCAAGATGGTGGAGACCGCTGAAAATGTGGCGAAGGAGGCCAGCATCACCAAAGAGGAGTGCGACGCCATGACCATCATTCGCTACCAGCAATATCTGGATGCCCTGGCCAATGACCGGGCATTTCAAAAACGGTATATGTTCCCGGCCGAGGTCCGAATTTCCAAGAAGAAGACGATGCTGGTAGAAGAAGACGAGGGGGTCACCCCCTGCACCGAAGAAGGCCTGGGCCGGCTCAAACCGGTGATTCCGGGCGGGGTCCTTTCCTTTGGATGCCAAACGTTCCCTGCCGACGGCAACTGCGGCGTGGTGGTCACCACCCAGGAGAAGGCCCGGGAGTTGAGCGCCGATCCATCGCTTCCGGTACAGATCCTCTCCTATGGCTACTCCCGAACCAAGCCAGGCTATATGGCCGCAGCCCCTGTTCCGGCCTCCAAAATGGCCCTGGAGTACGCAGGTCTCAAAATAACGGACATGAAAATCATCAAGACCCATAACCCCTTTATTGTCAACGACATCTATTTTTCCCAGCAGATGGGGATCAAGGCCGAAGGCACGGCCGATCTCGGATTTAACAACTACGGCTCTTCCCTGATATATGGTCATCCCCAGGGCCCCACTGCAGGCCGGTTGATCATCGAGGGGATCGAGGAACTGGCCATGAAGGGCGG
>CAYLJZ010000209.1:0-2887 GCA_964384085.1 uncultured Desulfobacteraceae bacterium | reverse complement strand
ACACCTAAAGTGATACAAAATTCCTAAATTATATAAGGTGAATAGATGAATTTCAGGGAAATCAGAAAAACGTTTTTGGAGTACTTCAGGGATCGTGGCCATCAGATCGTTGACAGTTCGTCGTTGGTTCCGCGAGATGATCCTACCTTGCTCTTCACCAACGCGGGGATGGTCCAGTTCAAGGGGGCGTTCCTGGGTGAGGAGAACCTGGGATATACTCGGGCGGCCACATCCCAGAAGTGTATGCGCGCAGGCGGCAAGCACAACGATCTTGAAAATGTTGGATACACGCCCAGACATCATACCTTTTTTGAGATGCTGGGAAACTTTTCCTTTGGCGACTACTTCAAGGAAGAGGCGATCGAATGGGCATGGGAATTGCTGACGGAAGGATATCGCCTACCCTTCGAACGACTCCATGTATCCGTGTACAAGAACGATGACGAGGCCTACAGGATCTGGGAGGAAAAGGTAGGAATCCCGACGGACAGGATCGTGAGGCTGGGGGAAAAGGATAATTTCTGGGCCATGGGAGATACCGGTCCCTGCGGACCCTGTTCCGAGATTCACATGGATCAGGGCCCAGCGGCAGGATGCGGGGAGCCCGACTGCGCCCCCGGGTGCGACTGCAACCGCTACCTGGAGATCTGGAACCTGGTATTCACCCAGTTCGATCGGGGAGCGGACGGAACCCTGACGCCCCTTCCCAGACCCAACATCGACACCGGGATGGGACTGGAGCGGATCAGTGCGGTTGTTCAAGGGGTGGCTTCCAATTATGATACAGACGTGTTTAGAGACATCATCGGTCGCATCCAGGAGTTGGCACAGAAGACGTATGGAGGCAATGAGAAGGAGGATGTGGCCTTTCGAGTGATTGCGGATCATTCGCGGGCCGTTTCCTTTCTGATCGGCGATGGGGTGATTCCTTCCAACGAAGGTCGGGGATATGTCCTGCGGCGGATTATTCGAAGGGCCCTCCGTTTTGGACAGGTATTGGACCTGAAGGGCCCGTTTCTCCGATCTGTCTGTGGCAAGGTCATCGATGTCATGGGCCAGGACTACAGCGAGCTGGTACGGGGAAAGAGCTTGATTGAGGGAATTGTGGAGAGCGAAGAAAGACGGTTCGCCGATACCCTCAATTACAGCATGCGGGTGCTGGAGGAAGAGATAGAAAAGGTGCGGTCAAAGGGGCTTGACATCATTCCAGGGGACGTGGCTTTCAAGCTGTATGACACCTACGGTCTCTCCCTCGATATCGTGGAGGATGTGGCGCGGGACGAACGCCTGAAGGTGGATAGGGATGGCTATGAGCGCTCCATGTCCAGACAAAGGGCCCTTTCACAGGAATCTTGGAAGGGAAGCGGAGAGGCTGAGATCCCCGAGGTCTTTCGAAGTCTCTTGGGGCGGGGGCTTTCCAGCCGCTTTGTGGGATACGATCGTTTGGAATCGGAACCTGTGATCATCGCCATGGTGGCGGGCGGAAAAGAGGTCCAGTCGATTGCGGCCGGTGAAGAGGCCGAGATGGTCCTGGATCAGACCCCCTTCTACGCAGAGTCAGGCGGACAGGCCGGGGACTCCGGCTCGATTTCTGGCCGGACAGCAAGATTTCACGTGGAGAAGACGTTCAAGGCCGGGACCGATCTCTTCGTCCACAAGGGCCGTATCGAGAACGGCGAGATGGCCGTCGGCGATACGGTCCAGGCGGCGGTAGACTCCGAAAGACGAAGGGCTACGGCCAATAACCACACGGCCACCCACCTCCTTCATGCAGCCCTCAGGGAGGTATTGGGCGATCACGTGAAGCAGGCGGGCTCTCTGGTCTCTTCAGACAGATTTCGATTCGATTTCAGTCACTTTACGCAGGTATCACCGGAAAAGCTGGACGAGATCGAGCGGCTGGTCAACCGTCATATCCGTGAGAATCTCCCACTTCGGACACAGGTGATGTCAAAGGATGAGGCCATGAAAACAGGGGCGATGGCCATCTTTGAAGAAAAATATGGCGATACAGTCAGTCTGGTCACTATCGGCGATGGGGTCAGTATGGAGCTGTGCGGGGGGACCCATACGGAACGGACCGGGAATATTGGCCTGCTTCGAATTCTCAGTGAAGGGGCCGTGGCCGCCAATATGCGCCGGATCGAGGCCCTGACCGGCGAAGCTGCCTTTGAGTATACACTGAAGAAAGATCATGAGCTGAAAGCTGCGGCTGCGCTTCTCAAGACAACTCCGGAGCAGGTGAGCGATAAGATCGAACGGGTGTTGAAGTCCCTGAAGGAGAAGGAGCGGGCCGTCGAAACCCTCGCTGCGAAGCTTCTTACCAACAGGTCGAATGACCTCCTGGCAGGCGCCCGGGACATCAGAGGCGTTCAGGCCATCGCCCGCAAGGTGGAGGCCGGCTCTCCGAAAGAGCTTCGAGACTGGGCAGATCGCGTAAAAGACAAGCTCGGCTCGGGCATTGTTTTGTTGGGTGCCCTTGCAGACGAAAAGGCGATGCTGATCTGTCTGGTAACCAGGGATCTGACAGGGACCTTTCATGCCGGCGAGATCATTCGGCAGGTATCGAGCATTGTGGGGGGGAAAGGCGGCGGACGTCCGGATATGGCCCAGGGCGGAGGGGACAGACCGGAAAAACTGGCTGAGGCGCTTGATGCCCTGTATGGCCTAATCGAAAATGGAGCCCTTTAGCCTGCCCCACCAGGACAACTCCTCTTCGCCTTTTTCAGCTATTTTTTCTTTGCAGATCTTGATTTTTTCAAGGGAGGTGTAGTACTGACCCACATCGGGATAGTGTTCAATCAGGTAGATATACCGCTCCATGGCCGCCCGGTACTTTTGCATTTTGAAATAAAAATCACCCACATATACCTCATGCTCGGCCAGT
>CAYLJZ010000208.1:0-2926 GCA_964384085.1 uncultured Desulfobacteraceae bacterium | reverse complement strand
TTGAATTGCCCCTGCTACGTTCTCGTCTTTTTCCACAATCAGCGCATGAATCTCTTTTTGGGTCTTCATGATCTTTTATCTCCCATTATCACTCAATTTCTTAATCCCTTAATCCCTCAATCCCTCAATCCCTCAATTCCTTCCCCCTTTGTTCCACAGATAGAGCACGATCCCTGTCGCCATGGCTGCATTCAGGGATTCCACACCGTTTTTCATCGGAATGGCAACTGCCCGGGCACTCCTGAGACCATCGGGGATACCCGGACCTTCAAGCCCTGGGACCAGGCAGAAGCTCGAGGGAAACCGGTATTGTGAAACATCCTCGCCCTTGGGGGAGAGGGTAACGATGGGCACGCCCACGGGGTCCAGCTCACTGAGTCGCGGCCCTTCAACCATGGGCACCCTGAAAATGTTGCCCCCGGCGGCTCGAATGGCCTTGGGATGGAACGGATGGGCCGCCTCTTTCAGAATGACCGCCCGAGACACGCCAAAGGCCGCGGCCGCTCGTATGACGGAGCCCACATTGGCCGGGTCCTGGAAAGGGATGCACAGCGTACACCCCGGGGGCCAGGCCCCTTCCGCAAGCCGGGGAAATGGAGGAAACCGGACGATGAGAAGCGACTGGCCCGTACCGAAGACGTCTATCTGACGAAACAGCTCTCCCGCCAGGCGATACCTGAGAACCTGGTCCATGGGGGCCACCGATGGGGGGCTTTGATCTTCTGAATAGATCAGGGCCTCGCACCGATCCGGGAAGTCCCTCACCACTTCATGGGTCTGTCTGGGGCCTGAGACAATGGCCATGCCATGCTTTTTGATGCCTCGTACCTTTGTCAGACTCAGAAGCGTCTTAAAGACTCGGCTGTTCGGGCTCACTATGTCGATGGGTTTCATCTCTGTTCGAGGAGGCGGGGGCCCCTACATGCCCTTCAGCAAGCCTCGAATGTCTTCTCCTGTAAGGTCCTTCCTGCCATAAAAATAGATCAGGAGGTCGCGGAATCTTTGAACAAGGCCCATGTCTTTTACGGCATCCTCTAGGCTCAGACTGTCTCTAATGTCATAAAAGGCCTTCAGGCCAAGAAAGAGGCATCGGCTGTGCCCATTCGGGTCCATTCGAAAGCGGTCGATCTGCGATGCCGTTTCGAGGAGTGCCAAAAGCGGCTCTTTATACGCGTCCATCATCTTGTAATTATAATAGTAAACCTCCCGCTGGGGCAGGTGCTCCCTTGGGGCAAATTTTTCGATGACGTCGATGAGCCTGTCGAAACTGTCTTTGTCCCTTTCTCTTTTCTTGATCCTTTTGACCGGAGAAAAAATACCGAAACTCATGGGGAGGTCCCTCCCTTTCTTTTCAACAGACCAATCAGTTGAAAAACAAAAAATCCCACACCGGCAACCAGGATAATGGTGGCCCCGGAGGTAAGATCGAAGGCATAGGAGAGGAATAACCCCCCCAGCGTGAAAAGGATGCCAAGGATCGACGAAATCACCATCATTTGTCCCAGAGACCTGGTAAAATTTTCCGCAATGTAGGGAGGAATGGTCAAGAGCGCTATAACCAGGATCAAACCGACCACCTGAATGGTCATGACAACCGAAAGGGCCGTCATGCCGAGCAGGGCGAAATACAGCGGCCGAACAGGGATCCCCACGACAAAGGCAAACTCCTCGTCGTAGGACATGGCGATGAACTCCTTGTAGAAAACAATCACCATAAAGAGGATGGCGACGTTTAGAAGGATCATCATCCAGATATCTGAGGCAGGCACCGTAAGAATGCTTCCAAAGAGGTAACTCATCAGGTCTACCTGATACCCCGGCGTCAGATCGATGAGGATGACCCCAACAGCCATTCCGATGGCCCAGAGGACCCCGATGATCGTGTCCGACCGGTGCCGGGCCTTGAAACTGACGATGCCCATGATCATGGAGACCCCCACGGCAAAGAAAGCAGCCCCCAGAAACGGAGAAAAGCCGAGGAAAAAGGCCAGGCCGATCCCTCCGAAAGCGGCGTGCGCAATCCCTCCTGAGATGAAGACAATCCGGTTGACCACGACGAGGCTTCCGATAATGCCGCACGAGATGCTGACAAGGAAGCCCGCCAACAAGGCATTTTGCATAAAATCGAGGTGAAGGGCATCCCACATGGCCTTACTCCTGGGTATGCACGGGGAGCACCCGGTGAGGAATCCCGTGCGCGATCAGGTCCACGGGGCAGTGGTAGGCCATATCCAGCATCTCCGGGGTAATTTTCCCTTCTTCGTGAAAGACCAGGCTCCTGTTGACGCAGGCCACCGACTTTACATATCTGGATATCACGCCGACATCGTGTGTGATGGTGACGATGGTTACCTTCCGGTTCAATTCTCTCAAGAACTCGAAGAGATCCATCTCAAAGTTTGGGTCCACGCTGGCTGTCGGTTCATCTAAAAACAGGATTTCCGGATCTGTGGCCAGGGCCCTGGCGATAAATACCCGCTGTCTCTGCCCGCCGGAAAGGCTTCCAATCAGGGCGTGCCGGTAGTCCCATATCCCTGTATTTTTGAGGGCGGCCTCTACCTTCTCTCGGTCATCGCGGGAATACCGTCTCCCGATGCGGGACCACGACAGTCTCCCCATCATGGCAACGTCCATAACCGATATGGGAAAGGTGGTGTTGAAATCGGTGTTCTGGGGTACGTATCCGACCCGGTTCTGGGCGTCGTGGGGCGATTGCCCGAGGACCCTCAGCTCCCCCCTGTCTGGTTTCAGCAGACCCAGCAGGAGTTTGAGGAGCGTTGTCTTCCCCCCGCCGTTGGGGCCGAGGATTGCCAGGAAATCCCCCTGTTTCAAGGTCAGGGTGACATCCTTCAGGATCGGGGCCTTGCCATAGGAAAACCAGACCCCTTTCATATCGATGGCAGGAATGTTGGTCCGGAAAGACATG
>CAYLJZ010000207.1:0-2936 GCA_964384085.1 uncultured Desulfobacteraceae bacterium | reverse complement strand
TGACCGTGCCGCAGGAGTCCGCCTTCAGGATACCGCAAGCCTTCTCCGATTCAGAGGCGGCGCCGCTCCTCTGCGCGGGGGCCATTGGCTACCGGTCTCTGCGGCTGACGAATATTCGAAATGGCCAAACCCTGGGCCTGACCGGATTCGGGGCCTCGGCCCATCTGGTCCTGAAGATGAGCCGATATCAGTACCCTGACTCAGACGTGTACGTATTTGCACGGAGCGAGAGGGAGCGGGTCTTTGCACGGGAGCTGGGCGCGGTCTGGGCCGGGGACACCGAAGACGAATCCCCTGTGAAACTGGACTGCATCATCGATACGACGCCGGTCTGGAAGCCGATTGTGGAGGCCCTGAAAAACCTGCAAAGCGGCGGCAGGCTGGTCATCAATGCCATTCGAAAAGAGGACCTGGACCGGGACTATCTTCTAAGACTTGACTACCCCCGGCACCTCTGGATGGAAAAGGAAATCAAGAGCGTCGCCAACGTGGCTCGCAGGGATATTGG
This sequence comes from uncultured Desulfobacteraceae bacterium, assembly GCA_964384085.1. GTDB lineage: Bacteria > Desulfobacterota > DSM-4660 > Desulfatiglandales > Desulfatiglandaceae > AUK324. The sequence goes on along the minus strand of CAYLJZ010000207.1, from coordinate 2,428 downwards.
TGAATTCCTGGAAACCGCCTCCAGTATCGCGATCAAACCGGAGGTGGAAGAATTCGCGCTGGAGGACGCGAACAGGGCACTGGTGGAACTCAAGGAACGGAACATTCGAGGGGCCAAGGTCTTACGCCTTTAAATGTCTCAGCGCCTCCCTGATCCCTTTCTGGAAGGGCGGACGGATGACGCCTCCCTCTGTTATGATGGCGGATAGGTATTTGGCAGGGGTGACGTCAAAGACTGGATTGAGGGCCACGACATTCGCCGGGCCGATCTGCCGGCCGCCGAAGCGTGCGATCTCCTCAGGCCCCCGCTGTTCCACCGGAATCAGGTCCCCGTTTTTGGTGGCTGCGTCGATAGTGCTGAGGGGGGCGGCTACGTAAAAGGGAATCCGGTGGGCCCTGGCCAGCACAGCCACCTGGTAGGTGCCGATTTTGTTGGCCACATCCCCGTTGGCAGCGATCCGGTCGGCCCCTGTAATGACCAGATCGATCTTTTTCTGCCGCATGAGAGAGCCGGCCGCGTTATCCGCAATCACAGATACGGGGATGTTGTCCTCCATCAGTTCAAAGGCGGTCAAGCGCAGCCCCTGAAGCCAGGGCCGGGTCTCATCGGCAATGACCTGAATCCGCTTTCCCTGCTCCCAAGCGGCGCGTATGACGCCCAGAGCCGTTCCATACCCGGCGGTGGCCAGGGCCCCGGCATTGCAGTGGGTCAGAACGGTCGCCCCGTCCGGGATCAGGGCCTGCCCGTTCATCCCCATCTGCCGGTTAATCGCGATATCTTCGGCCAGAATCGTTTCCGATTCCAGCCGCAGGGCGTCCTTGATCTGGCTGATGGAATAGTCCTCCATCTTCTTTTCAGCCAGACCGATCATTCGCACAACGGCCCATCGAAGATTCACAGCCGTAGGCCGGGCGAGAAGGAGTTCGTCGCCGATCCGTCTAAGCCTCGCTGTAAAGGCAGCCGGGGAGTTGGCCCGGATCGATCCGGCTGCCAGGGCGATACCCATGGCAGCGGCGACGCCGATGGCAGGGGCGCCCCGAATGACCATTTTCTGGATCCCTCGAATCACATCTCTATACCCCCGGCAAACATACCACTCCTTTTTGCCCGGGAGTTTTCGCTGGTCGATCATTCGGACCTGCTGGCCGTTCCACTCAATGGTCGGGATCATGGTCTTGCCTCTTCACAAATATCCTCGTGCTTCCCAGTCCCTGCTCTCTTCCTACCCAATCTTCTCCACCCATCCATAGGGGTCGGGTTTGTGCCGATATTGGATGGCAACGATTTCGTCATACAATCGGCGGGAGAGTTCACCCATTTTGCCTCCGGCCACAATAAAATCCTCTCCCTTGTAGGTGATCTGACCCACCGGCGAGATGACGGCGGCGGTGCCCGCGCCAAAGGCCTCTTTGAGACTCCCATTTCTGGCAGCCGCAATAACCTCATCGATGGTTAGGGATCGTTCGGTCATCTGGATGTCCCATTCCTTCACGATTCGAATAACGGAATCCCGGGTGACGCCGGGAAGGATGCTCCCGTTTAAAGGAGCGGTGATCAGTTCATCCTCGATAAGGAAGAACATGTTCATGGTCCCCACTTCTTCCACATATTTCCGCTCGGCCGCATCCAGCCACAATACCTGGGTAAACCCCTTCTTCTTGGCCTCTTCGGCGGCCAAAAGGCTCGCGGCATAGTTTCCAGAGGTCTTGGCTTCGCCGGTCCCGCCGATGGCTGCCCGGACAAAAAAATCCTCCACGTAGATCTTGACCGGGTTGAGGCCTTCCTTATAGTAGGCCCCCACCGGGCCGATAATGATGTAAAAGAGATAGGTTTTGGCTGGCCGGACACCCAGATGCGGTTCAGTGGCGATCATGGTGGGCCGAATGTAGAGGGAGGTTCCCTCGCTTCTGGGGATCCAGTCTCTGTCCAGAAGGATGAGCTGCTTGAGCACCTCCATGGCCATATCTATATCCACCTCCGGCATAACGAGTCTTTTGGCGGACCGGTTGAGCCGCTTGAAATTCTCGCGGGGCCTGAAGAGATAGATGCCATCATCCTTCCCCCGGTAGGCCTTGAGTCCCTCAAATACCTCCTGCCCATAATGGAGGACCATGGCGGCCGGATCAATGGGAATGGGTCCGTAGGGCTCGATTCGGGCATTGTGCCAGCCCTTTTCCGATTCCCAGTCCATCTTGAACATGTGGTCGGTAACAATGTCGCCGAAACCTAAATTGGATTCGTCGGTTGGCTTTGGTCTTCGCTGATTCTCTTTTACCTGGTTCACTGTGATTTCCATGGTCCGCTCCTTACAATTAGAATATCTGGGTCTAAAAAATGGTTTTAATACCACACTCACAGAGGAATTTCAAGGGGTCAAATTGAAGTTGACAACATACGCTTTGTATGGTGTTATCCGGTGTCGTCTTTC
>CAYLJZ010000206.1:0-3003 GCA_964384085.1 uncultured Desulfobacteraceae bacterium | reverse complement strand
ATGATTTTTTTCAAAAGTTACTCTTTTTTACCCACAAATTCTGCTGACGAGCCTGGAATGGAATGGAGAATAACTGGAAAGGCTACTACACTGGGCGGCGCCAGCGGCGCCATCGCAGGTCTGGCCACTGTGACGCCGGCTGCGGGCTTTGTAGGACCCATATCCGCGGCCTTCATCGGCGTGCTGGCAGGTGTGGGGTGCTATCTGGGAATTATGGCCAAAAACAGGTTTGGATATGATGACAGCCTGGATGTGGTGGGCATCCACGGGGTAGGCGGGGTCGTAGGGCTCCTCGTCACCGGACTACTGGCCAACGCGGCCATTAATCCGGCAGGCGCTGATGGTCTCTTTTTCGGAAACCCCGGACAACTGGGAATCCAGTGCATTGCAATTCTGGTCACCGTTGTTTATACGTTTGCTGTCAGTTACCTTCTCTTGAAACTGGTGGACAAAATCTTTGGGCTGCGGGTTGACCTGCGGGATGAAAGGAGTGGATTGGATCTCACCCAGCATGAGGAAACAGCGTACAATATCTGATACCGGAAAGGAGGAAGAAGGGCATGAAAAAGGTGGAAGCCATTATTAAGCCGTTCAGATTGGACCAGGTGAAAAAGGTGCTGTCCGAGGTGGGGATCAAGGGTATGACCATCACTGAGGTCAGAGGATTTGGGCGGCAGAGGGGCCACAAGGAGGTTTACCGGGGTGCTGAATACCAGGTCGATTTTGTCGCAAAAGTCAAAATTGAAATCGTTGCGGATGAAGCAATGGTTCCCGAGATCGTAGGGGTTATTCAGGATCAGGCCCGCACCGGTGAAATAGGGGACGGAAAGATATTTGTGATGCCCGTGGAGAGTTCCATCCGTATTCGTACAGGGGAGACAGGAAAAGACGCCCTCTGATCCACATGGACTTGAGGGCAGAAAAATAGTGCAAGTAACGAGATCGCGTGATCCACATCAGGGGGTTCCTTCTTCCTAATCCGGAATAGGACTTGACATTTAGGTGGAATCATACCAAGTATGCCCCGAAATCTGCAAAGAAAAACGATAAATAGAAAGGTATGATCCAGCCTCGTGAAATATAATCAGACAGGTAAAGTGTTCGACGGATTCTATGTGGTGGGAAATGCAACAGTCCCCGTCTATCTGATGGACGGGCCTGTGCCGATTCTCTTTGATGCAGGCCTGACAGCCCTGGGCCTCATGTATGAGGCGGATATTCGGAAGATACTGGGCAACCGGACGCCGGGCTACCTCTTTCTGACCCATTCACACTTTGACCACATCGGCGCCGCCGCCCATCTCAAGGCGGTGTACCCAGCCATGAAGATCGCCGGTTCAGAGCGGACGCAGCATATTCTTCAGAGTGATAGGGCCATTCAACTGATATGGGACTTAAACCAGGAGGCGAGAGAGTCCCTGGAGGGAGTGAGCGGAGTATCGACATGCAAGGATTCTTTTGAACCCTTTGACCTGGATCTAAAACTGAAGGGCGGCGAGAGGATCGACCTCGAGTCGGACTGCCATATAGAGGTCATGAATACGCCGAGCCATACCTGGGATTTTATGAGTTACTGGGTGCCTGAAAAGAAGATTCTGATCGCCTCTGAGGCCGTGGGTTGCAACGACGGGGCGGGCTACATCTTCACCGAGTTTCTTGTTGATTACGACGCCTATGTCGAATCCCTTAAGGGGTTGAGCCAGTTCGACGCCCATGTCCTCTGCCTGGAACACAGGCTTGTCCTCACCGGCGCGGACGCCCCCGCCCATATGCATCGATCCCTTGAACAGGCCCCCCGGTTTCTTTCTATGGTTGAGGAATTTTTCGAGGAGGAGGAGGGTGACATCGAGCGGACCGTCGCAAGGGTCAAGGCCGTTGAATGGGATCCGAAACCCTGGCCCAAACAGACCGAGTCCGCTTATGTAATCAATACACAGATTCGGGTTATTACGATTTGCAAGCGGATGGACCAGATGCAGCAGAAAGGTGTCTGATGTTGTAGGCGCAAGGCATCAGGCGCAAGGCGCAAGGGGCGAGGGGTTCGTCATCGGTGACCAGATATCGGTCAATACAAGCTGGAAGGTCAAAGCCAGACAAGGCCGACAAACCCAATAACCCAGTATCCATCATTCAGTTTCGAGCATGCAGTTTCCGGTGTCATACATTCCGAAAAAAGGTCAGATTCCACAGATCGGATTCCGTATCGTACCGAAGGATATAGATGGCCCCGTCGTCGCCCTTTACCTTGAAATAGCGATGGTCGGGATCGAGCCATCGGTCAACCACCTCTCTGATTTCGATCTCTCGATTTTCCAACCGGAACCGTCGAGGGGTCTCTTCGCCCCTGTATCCTGAATAACAATCCACTCGGATTTCCATAGGTTCCCCCCCTTCGAGGATCGTTTCCAGCAGCACACCCTTTGCCACCCATCCGGCTTGTCTGCACCTGTTCTTCAGATGCCGCCGGAACTCTTTCGCGTGTTTGGCTGCATTGATGGTCATCGAATCGGAAAATTGAAATAGGTCTCTGGAAATGGCTCGTTTCGCAGGGTAAAATGCCACCATTCCTCCGGATAAGGCTCAAAACCATGCCTCTTCATGAGGGTGTGCAACAGCATTCGGTGCGCCCGCTGTTCAGGAGAAAGGCCGGGGAAAAACGGCGAGGATGCTGGACCAAAAAAATCAAAGTCGGTTCCCATGTCGAGTTCTTGGCCTGCCTTTCCAGCTTGAAGGGAGATGATGGTCAGATCGACGGTACTCCCGCGACTGTGACTTGAGGTGGCCGCGATATAGCGGTCCCTTAACAGGGTGTTTTTATCGATGTCCGGATAAAACTCCCCCTTGGTTCGAGTATCCTCCAGGTTGTTGGCCCAACGGACAAAGTGATCCACCGCCTGCTGGGGGCGGTACGTATCGAATATCTTGAGGCCGAGCCCGAACGCCCTCAATTTGGTTTTGGTACTCTAAAATTGACCCATCTGGAGGGTAAACGGCAACACAAAA
>CAYLJZ010000205.1:0-3004 GCA_964384085.1 uncultured Desulfobacteraceae bacterium | reverse complement strand
TGTCTGAAAGGGATTGTGCCGTATCTGGCACTGGCCGGACAGATGGAGGCGGCCAGGGTAAAGGCGCGGGAGCTGGCATCGGTGTTTGACGGACGGTTTTATTTGGAGGTCCAGGCCAACAAACTTGCCGAGCAGCTGCGGGTCAATCGAATGCTTCGGGAGATCTCGCAGGACCTGTCCATTCCCCTGGTAGGGACCAACGACTGCCACTACCTGAACAAGGAAGACGCCGAGGCCCATGATGTGCTTTTGTGCATTCAGACAGGGAAATCGGTGGACGATATCAAGCGGCTCAAATTCTCCTCAGACGAGTTCTATTTCAAGTCGCGGGCCGAGATGGAGGAGGCCCTGTCCGGATATGAAGACGCCCTCGACAATACTGTCCAGGTGGCGGAACGGTGCAACTATAAAATGAACTTCGGGGAGTATAAATTTCCTGTATTTCGTGCAGAAAAGGATCAGAGCCTAAACGACATGCTGACCGACAAGGCCAGGGAGGGGCTTGTGCGGCGATTAGCCCAAAAGGAGGAGGAAGAAGGCCCGCTCTCCGAGGCCGTCCGGGCGGAGTATCGCGACCGGCTCGAGTTTGAACTCTCGGTGATCCTCAAGATGGGGTTTGCAGGGTATTTTCTGATTGTGGCCGATTTTATCGAGTATGCCCACCATCACGACATTGCGGTCGGGCCTGGCCGGGGATCGGCAGCCGGGTCTTTAGTGGCCTATTGTCTCAACATCACCGACATCGAGCCGATCAAGTATGGGCTCCTCTTCGAGCGATTCCTCAACCCGGCCCGCATCAGCATGCCGGATATCGATATCGACTTCTGCATCAACGGGCGGGACCAGGTGATCCGTTATGTGGCGGAGAAATACGGGCAGGAAAACGTCAGCCAGATCATCACGTTCGGGACGATGAAGGCGCGGGGGGTCATTCGGGACGTGGGCCGCAGCCTCAACATCCCCCTTGGGGAGGTGGACCGGATCGCCAAGCTGGTGCCCGAGGGGCCGGGAGTCCGTCTCAATGACGCCATTCGGGACGAGCCTGAATTGAGAAGTCTGGAGGAGGGCGGGGGCCCGGGCAAAAAACTCCTGGAGATATCCCGTGCCCTCGAGGGACTGTCCCGGCATGCATCCACCCATGCCTGCGGGGTGGTGATTGCGGACCGGCCCTTGGTGGAATACCTCCCCCTCTACCGCGGGCACAAGGGTGAAATCATGGCCCAGTTCACCATGGAGCGGATTGAAAAGCTGGGCCTCATCAAGTTCGATTTTCTGGGTCTCAAGACCCTGACGGTCATCAAGGAGGCCCTCCATCTTATTGAAAAGACCTTGGGGGAAACCATCAACCTGGGAAAGATCTCCCTTCAGGACAAGGCGCCTTACCAGCTCTGCTCCGACGGGAAGACCACAGGCGTGTTTCAGTTGGAAAGTTCGGGCATGAAGGATCTCCTGAGAAGGCTCCGTCCCGAGGTATTTGAAGACATGATCGCCCTCATGGCCCTTTACCGGCCGGGACCGCTGGGGAGCAACATGATCGACGACTTCATCAATGGCAAACATGGAAACGGAAACATCAACTATTTTCTCCCTACCCTGGAACCGATTCTGAAGGAGACCTACGGGGTCATCCTGTATCAGGAACAGGTCATGAAGATCGCCCAGGTCCTGGCCGGCTATACCATGGGAGAGGCCGACGAGCTTCGCAAGGCGGTGGGAAAGAAAAAGGCCGACCTGATGGCGAAACATCGGACCAAGTTTGTGGAAGGGGCTGTGGGAAACGGGGTTGCGCCGCAGATGGCCGAGAAGCTCTTTGGGCTGATCGACAAGTTTGGAGGGTATGGGTTCAACAAATCCCATTCCGCGGCCTATGCCATGATCGCTTTTCAGACCGCCTATCTCAAGGCCCATTATCCGGTCCAGTTCATGGCCGCCCTTCTGACCCTGGACATGGGCAATCAGGACAAGACCATCAAGAATATCGCCGAATGCCGGGCCATGGGTATCGAGATCCTTCCCCCGGACGTCAACGAGAGCCAGGCGGATTTTTCCGTGGTGGATGGGAAGATCCGTTTCGGGCTGGCCGCGGTCAAGAATGTGGGAATGAAGGCGGTGGAACTGGTGATCGAGGAGAGGGATCGACATGGACCGTTTGGCGATCTCCTCGACTTCTGCAGACGGGTGGATGGGTCCAAGGTGAACCGACGGGTCCTGGAAGGCCTCATTCAGTGCGGGGCGTTTGATTTTACCGGTGAATTCCGATCCAGGCTCTTTGCCGGGCTCGACGACGCCCTTCGAATCTGCGGGGCCAATCACGACCCCAATCAGCTCAATATCTTCGGATTGCTGCCCGTTCAAAACGGAGGCGGCAGGGGGCTTCTTGAACTCCCGGACATTCCCGAATGGTCCAAGGCGGAGCGGCTGAGGCGCGAAAAAGAGGGTCTGGGGTTCTACATCACCGGGCATCCATTAGACAGCTTCGGGGAGGAGATCGACCGGTTCGCCACGTCCCTTGTACAGGACCTTCCCAGCCGTAAGGACAAGACGCAGGTCAAGATCGCCGGCGTTGTGGAGAGTGTCAAGCTCAAGCGCACCAAGCGGAATGACAAGATGGCCGTTATTCAATTGGAAGACCTGACCGGTTCCACTGAAGTGGTGATATTTCCGGATGTCTTCGCCGCGGTCTCGCATCTCCTGAAGGGGGACGATCCCCTCCTCGTTACCGGGAGCGTTGAAATAGGCGAGACCGCGGCCAAGGTCATTGCAAAGGAGGTCGAGCGGTTGAGCGATGTTGGTCTGGGCGTGGTAAAGAGCATCCTGGTTCTCCTTGAAAACGGGATGGCCTCACGGGAGACCCTGGAAGGCCTGCGGGATATCGTTTTCAAATATCCGGGGGAGAGCCGACTCCTCTTCAAGGTGGGCGTTCCCGAAGGAGAACCGCTGATGATATCCGCCCACGGCCGCTTTAACGTGGCCCCCTGCAGGGGGCTTCTAACAGAAATGGAAG
>CAYLJZ010000204.1:0-3012 GCA_964384085.1 uncultured Desulfobacteraceae bacterium | reverse complement strand
AATATTCCTGAGAGAGGCAACATCAATGGCTGACGTTCAAACAGGTTTTTTCAGACGGCAATGGCAACAGGACGGCCCCCTCGTCCTGATCGCTCGGCTGATCCTTGGGGCGATTTTCATCTATGCCAGCATGGACAAGATCGCCCACCCGGCGGCCTTTGCAAAGGACATTTACAATTACCAGATCCTTCCGGAGGTCCTGATCAACCTGACTGCCCTGGCGCTTCCATGGCTTGAGCTCATCCTTGGTATTTTCCTGCTGGTTGGCCTGTTTCGGGAAGCGACCGCGTGGATGGTAACCCTGCTTCTGGTTGCATTCTTTGGCGCCATGGTCTTTAACCTGGCCCGGGGCCTCGACATCCACTGCGGCTGTTTCCACACCAGCGCCCAGGGTACGGACAGTGCGCCCATGGCATGGTATGTGTTGAGGGACGGTCTTTTCCTCATTCCGGCATGCTACCTTTTCTATCGAACCTTTTGGGCAAAAGTGGGGACGGCGAGGATTATAACTTTTTGAACCGACGGTCTTTTTCCGTTGAAGAGATCAAGGCCTTTGTGGAGAAAATGCCGGGGATTCTTGAAGCAAGATAGGAGATCATGAGGCATTTACGAGCGGATTACCTATGTCGGAGCACGAAGATCATATATCGAAAAACCCTGAGGATCCGCCGAACGGCAAAACATTTGTGGTTCTGAATGAGGAGAAGGGGTGAAAAGACGGGTGACCCGCCCCGCAACCGGTAGTTAACCGGCGCCTCCTCAAGTTCCCGGATGATTCACAGGTCGGCGTCATCGGTCTGGATGACATCCTGGCTGAACTCTGCGCGCAAGGGAGAAAGCCGACCGATGAGACCGCCGAGGAGATCATTTCCAGGCTGGAAGAAAAAAGGAACTACATCCCCTCGTCCGAACGCGTCCGCCGACAGTACGCCTATGCCTTGCTGCGGGAATACAGAAACTATGTGAAGGATCGATTAGCCAGCGACCGGTAGAAAAATAATTCTCCGGCGAACAGCCAGAGCACCCTCCAGAGCTATTACCCCTGAGATGGAAAAAAAGCATTCGATGACCCAGATTCAAGAAGAAGCGAAAGAGTCCCCTTATTATGCAGCCGGCGAAGCACCATCGCCCCCTCACCTGCATCATTATGCGCAAGGCCCCCATTCGGTGGAGTTCCACGAGACGACAGGGTCGCGGCTTCTGATGACCCTTGCCATCAATCTGCTGATCCCTGCGGCCCAGGTGGCGGGCGGCGTCCTTTCCCACAGCATGGCCCTGATCTCGGACGCTATTCACAATTTCAGCGACTTCACGGCCCTGCTGATCGCGTATGTCGCTTATCGAATGGGGAAAAAAGGGGCGTCGCCACAAAACACCTTTGGGTACAAACGGGCCGAGATCCTCGGCGCGGTCGTCAACGTGGCACTTCTGGCGGCCGCATCCGCCTTCATTTTGTACGAGGCTTTTGAACGATTCCGACAGTCCGAGCCCGTCATCGGCCGAATCGTCATCTATATGGCTGGCGTAGGCATCCTGGGGAACGGCCTTTCCGCCTGGCTGCTCCATCGGGACTCAAAGCACAGCCTCAATGTGCGGGGGGCCTTTTTGCACATGGTGGGCGATATGCTGACATCGGTTCTGGTGCTGATCAACGGCGTCATCCTGGTGTTCAGACCGTGGTACTGGCTGGATCCCTTGTTATCCCTCCTCATTGTCGTCTTCATTCTGAAGAACTGCTGGGCCATCCTCAAAGAGGCCACCGGGATCCTGATGAACGCCACACCCAAGGACCTCGATCTTGGGACCATCCAGGAAACATTGCAGGCCATTCCCGGGGTGTGCGGGGTCCATTATCTCCACTCCTGGAATGTAAGCTCCACCAGCATCGCCTTTTCGTGCCACGTGGAAGTCCCCGATCAGCCCCTGAGCCGCACCGAAGCTCTCTCCGAAAAGATCCGCCACGAACTCTTCCACCGTTTCGGGATCGATCACCCCATCTTGCAGTTCGAGACCGCACAGTGCGGCAACGGAGGGATGCTCTGTGAGCTGTCCTGCGGCCAGGGGAAGGAGTAGAATCATGATGTATCCCTTCCATACATTAAACCATCGCCTTGTCTCTGCAATCGTCGAAGTAGACGTTTCTTTTTTAAAGATTTGGAGGAATCCATGCTGGAATCGTTTTTTCTGATTGTGAATGAATGGATCGCCGGTGGCACGGCCATCGCGGCCGCCGGGTGTTTTATCTGGGGCATGATCAGCGTAGTCTTCAGTCCCTGCCATCTGGCATCTATTCCATTGATCGTGGCCTACGTGGGCGGCCAGGAGACGCTCCTGAAACCGAGACAGGCGGCCCATTATTCCATCGCCTTCACCGTAGGTCTCTTTATCACCATCACCCTGATCGGTATCATCTGCGCCCTCTTGGGCCGAATGCTGGGGGATGTGGGAAACTACTGGCAGGTCCTGGTTGGACTGGTCCTGGTCTGGGTGGCCCTCGGCATGCTGGGCGTTGAAAAATGCTCCATGTCGGGAAGTCTTCTCTACAAACTCAAGCTTCACGGTGTGGGCGGCGCACTGGCCCTGGGACTGGCCTATGGAGTCCTCTCCGGCTCCTGCACCTTCGGCTTTATCGCCCCCATCCTGGCCATTGTAACGGTTCAGGAAAAAGTGCTCACTGGGGTCCTGTTTATCCTCTTGTTTGCCATTGGACATTGTCTCCCCATTGTGGTGGCCGGGAGTTCCACGGCCGCAGTGAAACGACTGATGGAAAACAGCTCCTGGCAGGGGGCCGGCAACTGGTTCCGAAAGTGTACAGGGGTCGTCATTGCGCTCCTGGGGGTCTACTTTATCGCCAACCCGTTTTTCAGCGCCGTGTGATCGGGCGGGATCACAGAATGAACATTTTGATCGCGCAGAGGTGCCAAGCTCGCAAAGGAATTGGATGATTAAGGGATTGATGCTCTGTGCCCACATCTTGCAAAAGGAGATTGCGTGGTGCGAAGAAATCTATTT
>CAYLJZ010000203.1:0-3058 GCA_964384085.1 uncultured Desulfobacteraceae bacterium | reverse complement strand
TTTTTATATAAAAGCCGCGTGGCACGTGTGCACCTTATGTGGACATATTCAGGATGTCGGATGTGTCTTAAATATATACTGTTTGTAAATGGTTAGACATAATGGCTGTTGTCAAAAAATAGGTGACCTGCCCCTTGCAAACGTGGATTATGTTGGTATTTAACAACAACCACACAGAGCCACAACCAAGGAGGCAGGTCATGAAAAAGAATACCATTTTTGTTGGTCTTGATGTTCATAAAAATTCCATCACTATTGCGTTGGCCGATGCAGGCCGCGATGGCGACGTCCGCTACTACGGGGGAGTCGATGGCGAACTTGAATCCGTTCACAGAGTTGCTCGCAAGCTTCAGAGTACGGGTGCGACACTTCGGTTCGTCTATGAAGCCGGCCCATGTGGTTACGGTCTGTACCGTTCTTTGACAAATAAAGGGTTCGATTGCATCGTCGCTGCCCCATCAAAAATTCCTCGCAAAAGCGGAGACAGGATCAAAAATGATCGCCGTGATGCGTTGACCCTGGCCCGGTTGCACCGTGCGGGGGAGTTAACCCCGGTTTATGTTCCCACAGAAGAAGATGAAGCGATGCGTGATCTGACCCGAGGCCGTGAAGATGCGGCCAAGGCATTGCGGGTTGCCAGGCAGCACCTTCTGGCCTTTTTGCTCCGACATGGCCACCGCTACAGCGGTAAGACTTGTTGGGGTAAGGCCTTTTGGAATTGGATCGCGGACATTAAGATGCCCCATCGTGCCCAACAGATCATGCTTCAAGAGTATGTCCATGCAGTCCATGAACAGTTTGAGCGGGTCCAGCGGCTCACCGATCAGATCCGCGAGTTGGTCCCCCAGTGGCAACTGGCCCCAATGGTCAAAGCCCTCCAGGCCCTTAGAGGCGTATCTCTGATCGTCGCTTCCACTACGCTGGCCGAACTGGGAGATCTGACCCGCTTCTCAAAACCGAAGCAGCTGATGGCCTATCTGGGACAGGTTCCCAGCGAATGGTCAAGCGGCGATAGCAACCGCCGTGGAGGTATCACCAAAACCGGCAACGGTCATGTCCGGCGGGCACTGACCGAGGCCGCTCATGCCTACAGCTATCCCGCGCGAGAAAGTCGCGTCCTGTTGGCGCGGCTGGAGGGCTTGCCTCAACAGGTTCGACAGATTGCCTGGAAAGCGCAGGTTCGGCTCTGCGGGAGGTTCAGGCGTCTTATGGCAAGAATCAAAAACCGCAATAAGGTCGTCTCAGCAACGGCCCGGGAGCTTTCCGCCTTCATGTGGGCTATCGCACAGGAGCTACAGCCGAGGAACCAGGCATAACTGGTTACCAAAGACCAAAAAAACACTAAACCGTAAGGAGATCAACAAAGTTCAACTTTACAGAAATCCCAGGGTACAGCCAGAGACGCGATCACGTTCAGGAGAACCCTCGATAAGCCTATACGAATAAGGCCCCGGCCGAACTTCCGACGTTAGAGCGAGGCAGCTCCGCGACGAAGCCAAGTCATGCGGTAACCAACCCGCGAATATCAGAGTGATCAAACGTCGCCACAAGATCCCGTCTCTGACTGTGCCCTGGAATAAAACACAAAAAACCACAACCCGTCAAACCAAAGGGGCAGGAAGAGGTTTTTCCTCTTGACCTCTGACAGCCATATCAGGTTTTTGCATGCGACACATTAAAAAAAATTTATAAAATCAGCGACTTAAGTTCATTTTTTGCTTGACATTTCAATTAAGGTGTGCGGCGAAAATTTTGTAATCTTAAATGATTTCAGGAGGTTACAAAATGCCCTACACGATCGATCGTCTAAACAAAGCAGGTGCACCGTCATTTAACCAATTATACCAGCCAATTCAAAGAGCCACGATCGGAATGCCTCCCTTGGAGGCGCGTGGTCACAGACCGTTGAAAATGACTTTTGATGATCAACTCAAAGCTCTCGTTTTTTTCCATCTGGAGGAGCACGTTTCCGGGCAGCATCTTCTTCAGGTCCTTGCGGAAGATGAGTTTGCCCGTGAGCACATCGCCCCCCAGGAAGGAATCAAGAAAAGCGGCTTCGCTGAGGCTGTCAATTCCAGGGGACTTGAACAGCTCTTGTATGTGTACCAAAACCTCCAAACCTACGCCGTCTCTGTTTTACCCAAGGAACATGCCGACCTTGGAGATCTCATTGGGATTGACGGTTCCCTGATCGATGCATGCCTTTCAATGTATTGGGCCGATTACAGAAAGGGCTCAAAAAAGGCCAAAATACATCTCGGCTTTGACTTAAACCATGGCATTCCAAGAAAGGTCTTCCTTTCCGATGGCAATGGGGCTGAGCGGCCTTTTGTCAGTATGATCCTCTCCCCCGGGCAAACTGGTGTCACTGATCGGGGATACCAGGCCCATAATCGATTTGATCAGTGGCAAGAAGAGGAAAAGCATTTTGTCAGCCGCATCAAAGCCAGCACCAAGAAAACGATTTTGAAAACCAATGAAATCGATTCAGACAGCAACATCTTCTATGACGCCATTGTTCTTCTGGGTACCTCTGGGGTGAATCAGACCCAAAAGCCCGTCAGAGTCGTTGGATACACTGTCAACAACGTCAAATACTGGGTTGCCACGAGTCGTCATGACCTGACAGCAGAGCAAATTGCCCTTATTTATAAGCTCAGATGGGACATCGAGATATTCTTTGGCTGGTGGAAACGCCACCTCCGAGTCTACCATCTGATTGCCAGGAGTGAGTATGGCCTAATGGTACAGATCATTTCCGGCCTCATCACATATCTCCTGCTTGCCATCTACTGTCGTGAGCAGCACAACGAAAGAGTCAGCATAAAAAGGGTCAGAGAGCTGCGCATCCAGATAAAAAATGAGACCCGCATTGCGAACACCCATATGGCCTGCCCAAATGCGAGACCATATTTTGAAAATCACCAAATTTCAAACTGCTATGCAAGTACCTAACCGGAAATTGCTGATATTCACTCACTACAAAGCCTGACATCCCACTCGCCTAACACTTTTGATTGCACCCTACCTCCGGGACGTAGTTGACTTTGTTGAATTC
>CAYLJZ010000202.1:0-3146 GCA_964384085.1 uncultured Desulfobacteraceae bacterium | reverse complement strand
ACCTGAAAATACAGTTAACCATGCTCCTCAACGGCCCTGGCCTTAACGAGGTCTGACACATGGGGATCCATCCCGCAAATGGGCCGAAGCCAACCAGGATGAACAGGACGACCACGCTGTGGATCATGCCAGAAAAGCGGGTATTTTCAGAGTGGTCCCGGGCATGACCAGGATGATGGGCATTTTCCGCTAACCTGAAGTCCATCCAGTAATTTTCGTGGTTGTATGGGTGCATTTGGCACGGGTTGTGCGTCGGGGTCGGGGATTCGGGGCGCATTCGCCCCTGAACTCAAAAAATACACCTTTCGTCAGGGCTTGCCGCTCAGGGGCACCAGGGTTCCGATGGTATGGATCCTTTGGACGGGGCTCCCAGCAACAGGGCCGGGTCGACGGCCAACCGCCGCATGGACAGAAAGAGGTGCTGCTGGATCATGGGCATTGGGGACTCGGGGTCCGCCTGCGCAGCCATGGCGAAGATTACATAGATCAGTTTCTCTTCGCCCTTGTCCTGAATACCCATGACGCCTTGCAGGGCCCCTTCCTCTTCAAACCCCCAGAAGGTGACCCCGGTTTCTATCTCATGTCTCAGTTTATCCGCAAGGGTGGGATTACTTTTCCATTTGGTTATCCATGGACGTTTGCCAGCTCTTCGGCCATTTTCTTCTTTGATTCCAGGTCCGCGATTCGATAAAGGACCATCATCTGATTCTGGCTGGGGCCGGATCCCTGGTAGGTCCCCACGCCGTGAAGTCCGGCGACCCAGTTCTGGAGGAATCGAATGATCCGCATCCGTTCGCGCGCCGGGGCTGCGGCGGCCAGATACTTGGTCACATAGTCGCGGGTCTCGGGGTTTTCCAGTTCCTTTTCGCTGGGCATGGTGACGGAAACCCCGCCGGTGATATCGCCGGCCAGGGCCATGACCTCCCAGAAGCCGTCATTGGTGTTGAGCTTGGCGATGTTGCTCATGGCCTCGTCGGGCATGTAGACCCCGGACCCCGCAGGCTCTTCCTTCCCCATGTAGGCGGCAGCCGTGGCGCAGGCAAGGGATGTGTCGTTCAATTGAAGCATGCGGGTGATCTTCTGGGCGATGTGGGAGACCTTGGCCAGGCCGTTATACTCGGCCATGAGCTGGGAGGCGCCGATAATCAGGTCCATGAACCCTACCTTGCAGGCACCGCCGCAGTTCATTCGGTGCGTCTTGGCAAAGCGGGTGATAAAGCTCTGGGTGTATTCGATCTCGCCGCACATGAAGACCCGCTCCCAGGGAACGAACACATGGTCAAAGACGATGAGACATGTCTCTCGCTGGCCATACAGGGGATTGCCGATCACCTTCACATCAGGCTCGCATTCCCTCTCTACGCTGAACGGGGTGTACTGACCGATATAGGTTACGCCTTCAGTACCGTTGGGGACAACGAACGCCAGGGCATAGTCCTCCTCCCCCTTCCTGCACGAGATGCCGGGCAGTACCAGGGTCTCGTCCGCTGCATAGGCGCCGGTCGCGTGCTGCTTGGCCCCGCACACCACGATCCCGTCAGACCGTTTTTCCACCATGTGGACATAATAATCCGGGTCCTGTTCCAGGGGTCTCTTGCTCCGGTCGCCCTTTGGATCGGTCACGGACCCGCTCACGACCAGGTCCTTTTCCTGTGCGTATTTCAGGAAATTATTAAAGCGCTGATGATAGTCGGTCCCCTTGTCGCGATCGATCTCCCATGTGGTGGCAGCCAGGGAGGGAAGCATCTCATTGCCGGGACAGCGGTAGTTGCAGGTCCCCAATTTCTGGCTGCTCAGCCGCGCCATATCGAGGCGTTTGTGAAGGTCGTCCCGGCTCTGATGGATGTGAAGGGCCCGGCTGATCGGTTCGCCGGTCAGATGGGACAGACTCTGCATGGTGTCCTTATACTGGGGGTCCAGAGTCAATTCATATACACGCGCGGTGGCATCGATAACCCCTCGAGTGATGGGGTGATCGGTCAGGCTTTCGACCTTTTTGCCGCCGATAAAAAGCCTCGGTTTCAGTTTTGCTATCCGGTCTCGATATTCCTGTTCAGTGATGATCGCCATGGTTGCCTCCTGTTTCAGATGTTCAATTCATGTTCTCGGGTTGTGGCGCATCCGGGATGGATAACGCCCAAATGCGGAGGGATTATAGGACCCGCATCAAGAGAAGTCCACCTTAAACCGGCACGGTCGCAACCAAAAATGTCTCACACAAAGCCGCAAAGCCACAAAGGTTTTTAGGAACGGCTATGGAGTGGGAATCTAGTTTGATGAATGGGCCAAATATATATTAAATTAAATGAAAAATGTTAGAATGATTTTACAAGAGGAAGGCTGCAAAAATCTTCAGAAGGATTCAGCAGAAAACAAAATGATTGAAAAGCTATAGGGCCTCCTGCTATACGATAGATGATTGACGATTTGAAGTGGTTGATTGAATGACATAACCCCCAAAATGGGAATACCCTGTCAATACAAAGAGGAAAATGGTTTATGCTGTCAGAAAGAATGAAGAAATTGAAGCCCTATGTCCCGGGGGAACAGCCTCAGGACAGGGCGTATATCAAGCTCAATACCAACGAAAATCCCTATCCCCCTACGCCGCGGATCGAACCCTTCCTGAAGTCTTTCGACATCGAGAAGTTGAGACTCTACCCCGATCCCCTGTTCGGCACATTGAGAGAAGCGATTTCGGAACGTTACGGCATTCGCAAAGATCAGGTGTTTGTGGGGAACGGCTCGGACGAGGTGTTGTCTTTTGCATTCTGTGCATTTTTCGACAGCGACTGGGGAAGGCTGCTGTTCCCGGAATTCAGTTACAGCTTCTATCCGGTCTACTGCGATTTCTACGGGATCGAATACAGGAAGGTCCCTTTAAAAGAGGACTTCACCATAGACATTGAGGACTATCTATGGGAAGTCCCCTCATGCGGTATGATTTTTCCCAATCCGAATGCCCCCACCGGAATTCTTCTTCCCTTGGAAAAGGTGACGGAGCTGTTAGAAAGATACTCGAAAGACCGTGTGGTCGTGATCGATGAGGCCTATATCGATTTTGGCGGCGAGAATGCCATCCCCCTGATCGATCGGTTCAAAAACCTGTTGATTATCAGGACCTTTTCAAAAGGCATGTCTCTCGC
>CAYLJZ010000201.1:0-3187 GCA_964384085.1 uncultured Desulfobacteraceae bacterium | reverse complement strand
ATTATGGATTCCAAAAATGCAAATGTCCAGATAAATCGACAAGCTATTGATTTTACAAGCTATTTTGTTATTCTGAAAACACCGCTACAAAGGTGCGGAATGTAAGATGGGAAAGAAGATGTTTAAGGTTTTGGTGCTGGTTGCCATGGTGGCCTGCCTTGCAGCCCCCGGGTTTGCTGCGGACAAGGTGATCAAATGGAAGGTGCAGGGCTTTGTCCCCGCCGGGATGCTGTTCCACGAGTCCCTGGTGCGTCTTGCGGATGAAGTGAAACTTGTGACCGGCGGCCGCATGGTATGGGAGATCTTTCCGGCTGGCGCCCTGGTGCCGCCCTTTGAAGGCCTCAAGGCTGTCAGCGACGGGGTCTACGACGCCAATTATGGATATACGGGACAGTGGGTCGGCAAGCTCCCGATGGCCCCCCTCTTCACCTCGGCCCCGGGTGGTCTGGCCGCCTTCGATATGCAGATGTGGCTAGAACATGGCGGCGGAAAAGAACTTCATCAGGAGATGTACGACCGTAACGGCTACAAGGTAAAGGTCTTCGAGACCGCGCCGGTGGCCATGCAGATCTACATGTGGGCCAAGAACCCCATGCCCAAACTGGAGGACTGGAAGGGCAAGAAACTTCGAATGATGCCCCTTATGGGCGATGTCCTTGCCAAGCATGGGTTTTCGGTGGTCTTTATGCCGGCAGGAGAGATCATGCCCAACCTGCAGAGGGGCGTACTCGATGCCGCGGAATACAGCATTCCGGCATTCGACAAAACCCTCGGGATCTGGGAGGTCTGCAAGTACCTCCATCTTCCTGGGATCCACCAGCCCTGCTCCCACCTGGAACTGGTCGTGAACAAAAAGTCCTGGGACGCCGTGCCGGACGACCTGAAGGTCCTCGTCGAGGCAGCCATCTGGAAGAGCCGGCTCAAAGAATGGCTCTGGATGGAGCAGAAAAATGTCGAGGCCATGGACTTCTTTAAGGAAAAGGGCGTCCAGATCGTTCAAATGGACGAAGGGACCGCCAAGACCATGATTCAATGGGCCCACGAATACCTGGATGAGCAGTCGGCCAAGGATGAATTCTTCGGCAAGGTCTGGAAATCGCAGAAGGATTTCGGCCAGAAGTGGTTCCCCTACTCCAAGGCCTTCTCCTTGCCGCGTTGACGGGACAAAAGAACACCATAAATGATACGGATGGGGGCTGTTACCGCAGGGGTAATGGCCCCCATCTTTCCTGCAACCATTGCCCCCGCCCGGTCATGGGACGGGGGAACATTCTTGGGGGAGGTCTCCATGGAAGGGTTTTTCCGCGTCATCGACCGGATCAGCGAGTGGATGGGGAAGTTTGCCAGCTTTCTCATGGCGGGACTCGTAATAGCCATCTGCTATGATGTGTTCATGCGATATGTCTTTAACAAGCCGACGTACTGGGCCTTCGAACTGACCTACATGGTGTACGGTGCCTATTCCATGCTGGGGGTGGCCTACTGTCTCCTCCTCAATTCTCATGTGCGGATGGATATGCTCTATTCCAGGCTTTCCACTCGGGGCAAGGCATGGATATGGATGTGATCGGCTATATCCTCCTCTTTTTCCCCTTCATGATCGTTCTGACCTACAAATGCGGGGATCACACCCTGTGGACCTGGGAATCGGGCGAGTGCTCCTCGGTGAGCGTCTGGCGGCCCCAACTCTGGCCCTTCAAATTGGCGATCATGATCGGATTCATCCTGTTTATCCTGCAGGGGGTCGTCAACTTCCTTCGCACCCTTGGCATCGCCCTGAAAGGAGGCCGATCATGAGCCCTGAATTGACCACCGTCCTCATGCTCCTGAGCCTCTTTGTCCTGCTGCTTGGTTTTCCCCTGGCGTTCGGCATAGGGACCATGGGGCTCCTCTTTGGCTACCTGACCGGCGGCAACGCCTTTCTCTACATGCTCCCCCAGCGCGTTATGAACGGGACCCTGTCGGAGTACATCCTTGCGGCCGTCCCTCTCTTTATCTTCATGGGGGCCATGATGCAGTCCTCGGGCGTGGCTGAACGGTCTTTCCATATCCTGCAGCGGTGGATGGCCGGGCTAAGGGGGGGTCTTGCAGTGGCGACCATCACCCTCGCCATGATCTTTGCCGCCTGTGTGGGGGTCGTCGGGGCATCAGAAACAGCCATCGGGCTCCTCGCCATCCCCTCCATGCTCAAGGCCAACTATTCCAAGTCCCTGGCAAGCGGCGTGGTCTGCGCCGGGGGGACCCTTGGCGTTCTGATTCCGCCCAGCGTCATGCTCATCCTGTACGCCCCCATGGCCGGCGTTTCGGTGGTGGACATGTACGCAGGGGCCTTTATTCCGGGCCTCCTCCTAGGGCTTTCCTACATCGCCTATGTCCTCGTCGTCGCAGCTATAAGGCCCGAGGTAGCGCCCAACCTTCCGAAAGAAATGGCCCTCCCGTTCTTTTCCAAAGAGTCCCTGAAAGACGGCTTTAAATACCTCCTCCCCCCCGTTGGGCTGGTCTTTCTGGTGCTGGGATCGCTCTTTTTCGGGGTGGCGTCGCCCACAGAGGCAGGTGCGGTTGGCTCCATCGGCGCCATTGCCCTCGGACTCCTTTACGGGACCTTCACCTGGAAGTCCTTCAAGGAAAATTGTTATCTGACGCTGCGCATCACGGCCATGATCATCTTCATCGCCATCGCCTCCAACATCTTCACCGGGGCCTTTCTGAATGCCGGGTGCGGCCAGGTGATCACGGACCTCCTCATGGGGATGGGGCTGGGCCGCTGGGGGATTTTCATCGTGCTCCTGATCATCATCATCATCTTGGGCTGTTTTATTGACTGGATTGGAATCCTCATGATCATGGTCCCCATCTTCGCGCCCATCGTGTTCAGCCTCCAGTTCGATCCCCTGTGGGTTGGCCTTGTGGTCTGCGTGAGCCTGCAGATCTCATTTCTATCGCCTCCCTTTGCCTACTCCATTTTTTATCTGAAAGGGATTGCCCCGGAACTCGAGCTGAGAGACGTGTACCGGGGCGTAATGCCGTTCGTCGGGCTGCAAGTGTTGGTTACCGCGCTTTGCGTGATCTTTCCGGGCCTCTGCCTGTGGCTCCCAAAGCTCCTTGCAGGGCATTAGGGGGTTAGTGAGAGGGGAATAAGCAACCACCCGTTCAACGGGTGGTTTTGATGTCGCCCCTATAAGGGGCC
>CAYLJZ010000200.1:0-3187 GCA_964384085.1 uncultured Desulfobacteraceae bacterium | reverse complement strand
ATGTGGAATGACCGGGAGATTTCCCTTTCATGACAGACTATCACCTCGGCATTTATATGGGCCACGATACAGGCGTGGCCATCGTGGATGACCAACTCAATATTTTGCGGGTCTTTGAGGAGGAGCGCTTCAATGGGGAAAAAATGACTTACTTCAATCCCTATTTTTCCCTCAAAGAAATCCTGAAGCTCGGGTTCAGGCATTTCCGATCCATCACCTTTGGTTTCAACCCGAACGAAGAGGAGCCGGATTTTCTCAAGAAATTCGTTCAATTTCAGAAGGTGCGCGCTGCCGAGGTCCTGAGGTATCTTTCGGGAAAGGTCGGTTGGGATGAGGTTTGTTATGCAGGGCACCACGACGCCCATGCGGCCGGGGCCTTCTTCCCATCGGGTTTCGATGAGGCCCTCATCCTGGTGGCCGATGGTACGGGTGAATCTGAATCCACCTCCATTTATTCGGGAAAGGGGCATGAGATCTCACGGATCTCCTCCGAACTGACCAACGATTTTTCCCTCGGCATTCTCTACCAGTATTTCACCGAGTGGCTCGGGTATCGGACCCACAATACCTCTCAGCACTGCGGCAAGATCATGGGGCTGGCGAGCTACGGCAGCCCGGTCTACACGGACCGCATTCGCGCATTATTAGAAAAAAATGGTCCTGATTACCGATGGCCGGGCGGATCCCTTCTGAAGATGCGGGGGAAAATGGCCGAGGCATTTGGACCGCCTCAACCGAGGCCCGTCAACGAATTCAAGCAGATCCAGGCAGACGTGGCAGCCAGCATTCAAACCCTTCTCGAAGAGATCGTCGTCGAAAGGCTCGAACGGGTACAGGCATCCCGACCCTTCAGCAATCTCTGCTTCTCGGGAGGCGTCGCCATGAACAGCCAGCTCAACTACGGGATCCTTAAATCCGGGGTGTGCAAGAGCCTCTTCGTACAGCCCCTCGCCTCTGACCGGGGGATCGCGTTGGGCGCGGCGCTGACATCGGCCGCCAGGATGGGAAGGCGGAGGTCTGAGGTTGGAGGTCAGAGGTCGGAGGACGGGAGACGGAGCACGGAGAAAAGAGGACTGCCGAGGGGTATTGAGGCATCAGGCAACCATCGCCAAATCTCAAATCTCAAGTCTCAGATCTCAGATCCCCTGTATCCGTCAGACATCTACCTGGGATATGGCGATCCAGACCCTCGAGGAGAACTGGATCGGTTGATGAAGGCCTATGATCTCCCGATCCATATCGAGCAGGAGAACATCTCGGCAGGGGAGGTGGCCTCCCTCCTCGATCATCAGGAGATCATCGCTCTGTTTCAGGGACGGCAGGAGGTGGGCCCCCGGGCACTGGGAAACCGGTCCATCCTGGCTGCCCCGACCATCGAGGCCCGGGACAGGACCAATTGTCTTGTCAAGTATCGAGAGCCCTGGAGGCCCTTTGCCCCGACCGTTCTGGAAGAGGAGGTGGAAAGGTTTTTTGACATAGACCGCCCTGAGCCCTTCATGACCGTGATCTATGGGGTTTTGCCCGAAATGAGAAAAGGGATCGAAGGGATCACCCATGTGGACGGAACGGCCAGGCTCCAGACTGTGAGCCAGCGTCAAAACCCGCTTTTTTACGACATCATCAAAGCGTATGATCATGTGAGCGGCATACCGATGGTCCTCAACACCTCCTTCAACATCAACGGTCAGCCGATCGTCCGGTCCGTTTATGATGCGGTCCTGACGTTTCTCTGCTGCGGCATTGACGGGCTGCTGATCGAAAACACACTGGTAAGAAAGACTCGGGACCTGTCCAAGGACCATATCCACAGGCTGGACCGCATTCTCTTCGAGGCAACTCGAGACGCTGCGGGACTTGTGATCAGGGTCCTGGATTACAGCGAAGAAACCGAGGCCCTCCTCTCACGGGTCCTCGACTGCGCCTGTGTCAAATTTCGCAGGAACTATGGCGCAAAACCGATTTCAAGATGTTACATCAGCGGACACACCAAGATGAGCTGGAATATCATTTCCAAAATCGAGCCATGGGTGAGGGAATTCGTCTATGGCGAAACCGAGAGGCCGACTATCGAGGGAGGGGAGATCTGCATCATGGTCTCGGGCGAAAGGCTCATCGAGGCATCGAGCCGACCCACCCGCACCTATGTCAAGTTCGATCGCAACGTGTTCAGGGACCTTATCGAGACCTGTGCCCAAACCGCGAACAGCGATCATTACTTTCTGCTCGACAGGGAATGCCATCTCTTTGACGTGGGCTATCTTAACAGCCGTTTTACGGCTGCTGAGTCGAACGATAACCCGGTGGAGATACCCGGCTGCCGGACCAGGGTTCCCATTGCCGGACAGGGAAACATTCAGCCAATCCTCTCAGAATCGGTGCACAAGGTCCCGGCCCCCGTAAATGAACAGGAAGATATGTATGAAACACTGGCAGATGCATGATATCACGCTATAACAGGAGGCAACATGAAGATTTCAATCGGTTCGGATCATGCAGGATACCATTACAAGGAGATGATCAAGGAGTTTCTGGCGAAGAAAGGACACGAGGTGCATGACTTCGGCACCCATTCCGATCAATCCGTCGATTATCCCCCGTTTATCCGCGCTGCGGCCCTTGCGGTCCAGAGAGGGGAATGTGAACGCGGTATTGTCCTGGGGGGCTCCGGCAACGGAGAGGCCATGGCGGCCAACCGGCTCAAGGGCATTCGGTGTGCCCTCTGCTGGAATCGGGAAACGGCCCTCCTTGCCAGGGGTCACAATGACGCCAACATGCTCTCCATCGGCGCAAGGATGATTTCATCGGATGTGGCCCTTGAGATCGTGGATGTCTGGCTCAATACCCCGTTTGACGGCGGTCGTCATATCAAACGAATTCAGCAGATCGATGAAATCGCCAGGGAAAAGGAAAGGCCCGCGCAGGACGCAAAAGACAAACCGTTTGGAGAGAATAAATCACCTATAGTCCGCGGTGATGGCCCTGTGCGGCAGGACGCTGAAAAATATGATCTTCTCATTACGTTCCGATACATCAAGTACATAGAAGGGAAAGACAGTATCGAATTTCAGGCGGACCCGGGGCTCAAGGCGCCTACCGTGATTCATGTCCCTTCTCCGAAGAGATGGGATACGGAGTTCCCGGAATGGGCCAGGAACCGAAGGGACGAGATCCTTGGCCGAATCAAGGA
>CAYLJZ010000199.1:0-3189 GCA_964384085.1 uncultured Desulfobacteraceae bacterium | reverse complement strand
TTGTCAACTAAACATGGAAGTCAACATGGGAGATAACAGTAACTGCACCCAATTCTTTTCCAAAGCATGGTTTTCTTGCCTGAACCGATTGTATTCCCATGCAATTTTGGAACTGATTTTTTTAGCGTAACGAGGTCTGTATTTGGGTAAATGGCTGTGTTTTGCCATGCATGGGGCAGCGGGACGCTCTTTCAGAATTTAATAACTCATGCATCAAGTGAATAATTGGCTCTTCTTGCGATCGACTCTCCCCTCTCTACTGAGAATCCGATGTTGGCTAAGCTCATCTCCAGTTTTTTGGCAAGTGCCGTATGAGATATACCCAATTTCAATTAAATCATTAAATAGCGTTACACGGAAGCCGGGGGGATTTTTCAGGGCTTTTTCAAAGGGCATGTCGGATAACCGACATAGGTAAACGTATTGATACTATTCGATAATTAGCGACAGTCAAAAAATTTTGCCTCTGAATCTGCCGTGTACCTCCAGGACGTAGTTGACTTTGTTGAATTCTTCATGCGCCAAATGCACCTCTTTGCCATCTGTGGGGGGACAAAAATGTAAAACCCCGCTCTCCAGGAGAGGGAGGAGCGGGGTTTTGGGGTTTGTCGGTGTGACAGGTTATTGGGGATAGAGTGGATCTGCATGACGTTTTGAGGGGTACAGGGAGGGGGTGGAGCTTTTCGTTCGGCCAACCCCGGTTTAAGTGCCATTCCTCTCTCCGATGCACATGCCCTTGGCCCACAAAATACAAAACCCCGCCCTCCATTTGTATGGGGAAACGGGGTCTTTAGCCAAATATTGATTGTTCCCATCTTCTTTCCTTGTCGTGCCTATTCAGCGTGGCTTTGATCCGATTTTGGAGGGGGCTATGCACACCTGCGGCAGGACGCTATTCGGTATAGGGTGCTCCCGCGGATAAGCCCGAGCCATGGGGTCAAAGAAGACAAATTGTGTAACTGTTCAGACGGGGAGAATTGTTACACCTCCCTCGGGCATAAGTCAAGGCATATTGGCCTGGCTAATTCGCCCTGGTGGCAAAAACAGAGGTGTTGTTCACCGGAGGTTCCGGCCGGACCCTTCCGCACTCCCTGAATTCTGAAGGGAGATCAAAAATAGACGTCCCGTCAAAGAGCCGGCGCAGGCCCTTTTCATAGATCCGGTACGAAATCAGTTGGCCCGGCTCGAGGATCGCTGCAAGATGGTCGAATATCTCGGCCTTTGGCATGGCGTCGGCCCCTATCAGGATTAACGTACTCGGGACCTTCAGGGGGAGTGCGAAATGGTTTCCGCAGATGATCTGGATGTGGCGTTCCAGACCCAGTTTTGAGATCACTGCTCGGGAAAGGTTCGCACGTCCTTCGTCTTGCTCAATCCCCACCCCTTCAATCGAGTACTGGGTCGAGAGACAGATGAGACTCAAGGGTAGGGGGCCGCTCCCTAAAAAGACCACTCTGTCTCCGGCATGAAGCCCCGCCCCGCCATATTCCATGCGCGCCAGGGCCAGGTAATTGGGATAGTAGACGAATTGTTCGAGAGAAGCCCACGGATCAGAAGCGGCCAATACGGATTGCGCAAGCTGGGTTTCCAGCATCAGACCATTTTGTCGCTTCAGCAGGGAAACACGCGAGATCGCGGGTCTGAGGTCAGCGTCGGCAATCAGTCTTTGGACGGTCTCATCCGTCACGGGGGCCTGGGCCAGGCGATTCAGCCTGTCGAGGTAGGCGCCATAGATCTGATCGGGTGCGTTTTTGATTTCTTCCTCCGTCAGTTGCTGAAGCGCGGCGTCCACTTGAAGCAATTCCCTTTTGACGGTTTGAAATTCAGTGCCCATCACTTTGCCAACTCGACGAAGACCGTGGTGTTGTTGACCCGGCCCGTGGGAAAAACCTTTTTGATGGTGCGGAAACCTGTCACATCATCCTCCGTTACAGGCGCATACAAAACGGCCCTCATTCCGGTATAGGTCCTGTAGATGACGGGGATACGGTCGTCTTTCTCCATTAAAATTTTTCGCAGATGTCGAAAGATTCTCTCTTTCGGTTCTGCCAGGGCCGCAACCAGGACCGAATTCCACTCCAGGTCCTGAAGCAGGAAATCATCTCCATGAACGATCTCAATGTCTCTCTCCATGCCCAGGGAGCGGATCACCTCTTTCGCCGTATCAACGCAGGGTTGGGATGCCTCCAGACCCAGGGATCGGGTCTGATAGAAACGATTCATGAGAATCAGGCTCATGGGCACGGCCCCACAGCCGATAAAGACCAGCTTTCTGGACGGTAGGTCTGTAACGGTCTCCACCTGTGTCCGGACCAGGGATTCATATCGAGGATAGAGGGGAAATGCGCTGATGGTTTTCCAAGGATCTTGGGAGGCGACTAATTGCCTTGCCAGGTGCATTTCATGGATGGAAAAGAACGCGGCATAATAAGACCGGATCAACGGAAGCACGGCCTTGATGTCAGTCTCTTCCAGGATCAGTCCGGCCAGATGATCGCCCACCCCGAGATGGGCCAGATCGTCTAAGAGCTGATAGATCCGGTAGAGTTCGTCCGGGGCCAGCGCTTCGAGCATCTCCCGAGTGTATTTCTGAATCCGTTCAGCAAAGGCCAGAATATGGGGTTTGATGATGTTCAGACTGTTTTGGCAGTCCTTGCAGCAGCCCAAGAAGTCATGGTCCTTCAGTTCATGTTCGTGAAAGTAATTGATATCGTGCATGGACAACGTCCTCACTCAAACCGTGGCAGACCCTGTAGACGCAGGGCCCTGATTCACATAACTGGTAACCTACCACCATCTATGGGTCTCCACAATAAAAAAAGCCCTGGACTCATGCGCCTGCAAGGCATGGCCCCGCCTCCCTGTGCCGCGGGGGGCCTGAGAATCGGGCCTTGAGAGTCTCCTTTTAGCGATTGCCAGCAGGGTCGTTTTAAGTTACGATTGCTAAACAGTTACAAGAAAGTTTTCTTTGTGCCCTTTGTGGCTTTGTGTGAGTCCCGCTGTAGCGGGATTGGTTCCGGTTATGCCACGTTAGACAAAATTGCCTTTAACTTAAACGAAGGAACAGGATGGCATTGCGTAAGGGCGACATCATTGAGCTCCCCATCGAAAAGATGGCTTATGGCGGCCGGGGGATCGGCCGGTTGGAAGGGTTGGTGGTTTTTGTCGAGGGCGGGGTCCCGGGCGATC
>CAYLJZ010000198.1:0-3216 GCA_964384085.1 uncultured Desulfobacteraceae bacterium | reverse complement strand
TGAAAACTGCTGGATTTATTTGACGCTCAGACAAAAGTCTCTTATAGTAGCGCCGCAGGGAAAACCGTTGGCAGAGGAGATCCAAAAACGGGCCAGTGCCTTCGAGACTTCAGGGAGTGTTCCAATTCATGACAACCGACAAACAGCTTCTATTCAGGCAGATACCCGGCGTAGATCAGTTGCTGATCCATCCGGTCGTCGAAAGTGCGTTGGCATTTCACCCAAAGCCACTCGTACTAAAGGCCATTCATCAGGTTCTTGACCTCCTTCGGTCAGATATCAAGGAGGGAAGAATGACGGAAACCGCTGCCCGACTGGACGTTGAATCGGTCTCTTCCCGAGTCATCGAGAGACTGGCAGTGATATCCAGGCCAAGCCTTCAAAGCGTCATCAATGCCACCGGTGTCGTGGTTCATACGAACCTGGGCCGGTCCATTCTCCCTGATAAGGCGATCGAGAGATTTGGGTCAATCGCTGGCGGCTACAGCAATCTCGAATATGATCTGGCCCGGGGAAAACGGGGGAGCCGATATGTCCATGTGGAGGACATTCTGAGAGAGCTGACGGGCGCCGAGGCAGCCATGGTGGTCAACAACAATGCGGGGGCCGTTCTCATCGCCCTCGAGACCATGGCCAGAGGCCGCGAGGTCGTGGTGTCTCGCGGTCAGTTGGTGGAAATAGGGGGCTCCTTCCGCATCCCCGACGTCATGCGGAAAAGCGGAGCCCGAATGGTGGAGGTGGGGACTACCAACAAGACCCACCTCAGGGATTACGAAGAGGTCATCGGCCCTGAGACGGCCCTTCTCCTCAAGGTCCATACCAGCAATTTTCAGGTGGTGGGATTTACCTCGGACGTACCTCTTTCAGACCTCGTTCAACTGGGAGACCGGCACGGGATCCCTGTCATGGAAGATCTTGGGAGCGGATGTTTGGTTGATTTCTCTGCCTATGGCCTGGTCAAAGAACCCACTGTGCAGGAGGCGCTGGCGCAGGGCGTCGGTCTGGTCACCTTCAGCGGCGATAAACTGTTGGGCGGTCCCCAGGCCGGGATTATTCTGGGACAGAGAGACCTGGTGGAAGGGATCCGCAAAAATCCACTCAATCGGGCGCTTCGAATCGATAAATTGACACTTGTGGCCCTGGAGGAGACCCTGAGGCTGTACAGAGACCCCCAGAGCGTTACGGAGAAAATTCCGACGCTTCGAATGATATGCCAGAGCTACGATTTCCTGTCTGTGAAAGCCGACCGTCTGTATGCCCTGGTCAAATCGTTTGGAGGCGACCGTTTCTCGATAGAGCTGGTGGATGGGACCTCAAAAGTAGGCGGAGGCGCCCTCCCCCTTCAGGAATTAAGGAGCCGGCTCCTTTGTCTGATTCCCGGAACCCTCTCTTCACATCAGATGGAGATTGGGCTCAGGTCCTGCACCCCCCCTGTAATTACGAGGCTTGAGAAAGATAAGGTGATGCTCGATGTGCGGACCATTCAGGAAAGCGAGTTCGACGTGGTTGCGGGGGCCATTCGAGACCTTGCCTCTCTAAACCTTCCGGACAAGGGGGTTTGATGTGGATCTGATCATTCAAGAAATCGCAAAAAGCTGCATCGA
The DNA here is from genome assembly GCA_964384085.1 of uncultured Desulfobacteraceae bacterium. Classification (GTDB taxonomy): domain Bacteria; phylum Desulfobacterota; class DSM-4660; order Desulfatiglandales; family Desulfatiglandaceae; genus AUK324. The sequence continues at coordinate 1,612 of CAYLJZ010000198.1, read as the reverse complement.
AACCAGTGAAAAATTTGTCTTCGACAATGCATCGGCGATCGCCGGCGTAGCGGAAAGGATCGCCTCAGCCTTCCTGAGAGACCGTAAACTCCTGATCTGCGGAAACGGCGGAAGTGCGGCCGATGCCCAGCACATGGCTGCGGAATTCGTCAACCGCTTTCAGCTGGAACGCCCCCCGCTCCCTGCACTGGCTTTGACAACAGACGCCTCCGTGATTACCAGTATTGCAAACGATTATTCATTTGAAGAGGTCTTTTCCAAGCAGGTGAAGGCCCTCGGTGTCAAGGGGGATGTCCTTCTGGCCATCAGCACCAGCGGGGCGTCAAAAAATGTCATTTCTGCCGTTGAGATCGCCAACAAAGAGGGAATTTATACGGTGGGGCTGCTGGGACGGGATGGCGGAAGACTTTCTGAAATGGTTGACGCGGCCCTGATCGTAAAAAGCGACGTAACCGCCCGTGTTCAGGAGGCCCATCTGCTGACAGAACACATCATCTGCCACCTGGTCGATTACATCCTTTTTCAAAAGGACTTGGAGATCGATCCGTAGTAGTTACAACTGGTTACGAGATCCACGTGAGACCCTTGGGATCCCCCTGAATTGCAACCTCCTTCTTCTTTGGTTTTATTTCTGGCTTTAGCCGGTGTTAAGGCCCTTCAACTTTGAAAGAAACATGGTGAGACCCATACCGATATCCTTAAAAAAGGTGACCTCCTATCCCCTCAAAAGCAGGGAGAGCAAGGTCAGTGTGAACGATTTCGCCAAACCATGGACCGCCGGCCAGTCGATGAGCCAATGGTTCGACTCTCTCCCAAGAATACTGGCGTCGAGCGATCTGATGGAAATCCGGGACCGGATCGTTCGGGCCGTCGCATCAAAAAAAACCGTGATTCTGGCCATGGGGGCCCATGCCATCAAAGTGGGTCTCAATCCTATCATCATCGATTTATTAGAGCGCGGGATAATCAAAGGGTTGGCCATGAATGGCGCCTGCATCATCCACGACGCCGAACTGGCTATGGCCGGAAAGACGTCGGAAGATGTAGCCGTGGGCATCGGAGATGGAAGCTTCGGTATGGCTGAAGAGACAGGGAGAATCCTCAATGAGGCCATTATCGAGGGCGCAGGCAAAGGGCTTGGTCTTGGTGAATCCGTGGGGGCCATGCTGGTTGAGAAAGCCTTCCCGTACAACCACACCAGTCTCCTGGCAAAGGCTTATGATCTTCAAATACCTGTGACCGTGCATGTAGCGATTGGGACTGATATTATTCATTTCCATCCACTTGCGGACGGGGCCGCCATCGGAAAGACCTCCCATCTCGATTTCCGGATATTCTCCCGTCTTATTTCAGAACTGGAGGGGGGAGTATTGATTAATCTCGGGTCCGCGGTCATCCTGCCCGAGGTCTTTCTCAAGGCCCTGACCCTGGTACGGAACCTCGGTTATGCGGTAAAGGATATAACAACTGTCAATATGGACTTTATTCGACACTACCGGCCCATGACCAATGTCGTTCATCGGCCGACCCTGGAAGGCGGCAAAGGGTACAGTCTGGTGGGGCATCATGAGATCATGTTTCCCCTCCTGGCGGCCGCGATCATCGACGGCCT
>CAYLJZ010000197.1:0-3245 GCA_964384085.1 uncultured Desulfobacteraceae bacterium | reverse complement strand
CCGCTGCAGCCCTTACCATGCCGGGCGTTGTGGGAGTGATGACGGCTAAGGATGTAAAGGGGAGCAATCGGATCAAGGTGCTGGTGGATGACATGCCGTTGTTATGCGAGACCCACTGCCCTGTCCTGGGGGCGCCCGTGGCCATTGTGGCAGCTCAGACGCGGCAACAGGCTCTGGATGCCGGTGCGAGGATCGAGGTCGAGTACGAAGTGCTCCCGGCGCTGCGCACACCGGCCGAGGCCACTGCGGAGGGTGCTCCTCAGGTTCACGACGGACAGCCCAACATCTGTTTTACCCATCACCAGATTCGAGGCGATGCAGAAACGGCCCTGGCACGATCGGCCGCTGTGGTGGAAGAGGTATTTTCCACCCCCATGGTCCATCAGGCGCCCCTGGAACCGGAGGCGTCCCTGGTCTATTTCGAGGGAGAGGGCGATGATGCAAAGCTGGTGGTCATCGGGCGCGGGATCAACATTCACCACCACGTCAAGGTGTTGCAGGACGCCGTTGGCTGGAAGAATATTCGATACGAGGAGGCCTTCAGCGGCGGGCAGTTCGGCATCAAGCTCGACATCACGGCCGAGGGGATTGCCGCAGCGGCAGCGGTCCACTTCAGGCGTCCGGTCCACTATATCTGCAGCCTGACGGAATCCATGCAGATGACCACCAAGCGCCATCCCTATGAGATTCGAACGCGGCTGGGAGCCGATGCCTCGGGCAGACTGACTGCCCTGGATATGGATTTCACCGTGGAAAACGGCGCCTATACCTCTTATGGCAACGTCATTATCATGCGATCCCTTCAGATGCTGAGCAATTCCTACTACATCCCGAATGTTAAAGCCGTCGGCCGCCTGGTCTACACCAACAATGCCTGGGGGGGGGCTGCACGGGGGGCCGGGCCGCCTCAGACCAACTATGCCCTGGAATCGGCCATGGACCTGCTGGCCCTCAAAGTGGGGATCGACCCGCTGGAGTTTCGGTTGATGAATTCCCTTCAGCCCGGGGAGCCCATGTCCACCGGTCAGGTGGTCGATGAATGGCCGTTTCCTGAATGCCTGAAGGCATTACGACCCCACTATGAGCGGGCCCTCAAGGATGCCGATGCCTTTAGAGGGGACCGTCTCAAACGGGGCGTGGGCATTGCGGGCGGCAGCTTCGGTCTGGGCAAGAGCGGGCCCTGGGACACCTCCACGGTTTTTGTAGAACTAAATCCCGATGACGGTCTGACGATCTATGGATCGGTGGCAGACCCGGGCGAAGGGAACGACTCCATGCTGACCCAGATCGCCGCCCATCTGACAGGCATTCCCATGGAAAAGGTCCGTCTGGTGACCCGAAATACGGACCAGACCCCCGATTCCGGATCCTCATCGGGAAGCCGGCAGACATACATGTCGGGCGGCGCCCTGGTGGACGGCATCGAGAAGCTCAAGGCCGCCATGGAGGCCTCGAGTGCACGGACCTACCGGGAACTGGTGGATGCGGGAAGACCCACCCGGTATACGGGGGTCAAAGTCCAGGAAACCACGATGCTCGATCCGCTGAAGGGCCAGGGGGTCCCCTACGAGTCCCGGGTGCACGGCGTTCAAATGGCCGAGGTGGAGGTAGACACCGAAACCGGGGAGATTCGTCTCTTGAAGATGACCGCAGTGGTCGATGCCGGGACCATCATCAACCGAAACAACGTGGAAGGCCAGATGGAGGGGGGAATGGATATGGGCACCGGTCTCGCTTTGCGCGAGGAGTATGTGCACGGCGTCACCACTGACTGGGCGACCTTCAAATTCCCAACGATGGAAACGTCTTTCGATATGGAGATCATTCTCCAGGAGACGCCCAGAAAGAAGGGCCCGCTGGGGGCAGTCGGCGTGGGTGAATTCGTCCTCCTGCCGACGCCGGCCGCCATCATGAACGCCGTGGCGCATGCCACCGGGGCACGGGTCACCCGTCTGCCGGCCACCCCGGAGCGAGTGCGGGAGGCCCTGACAAGGCGGTAAGCAGCACTTCTCATTTTTTAAAAAGTAAACTTGTGGGAGTGGCTTTCAAACCCCGCCTACGGGATGGCAAGATGCCACTCCCACAGCATGTGGACTCCAAGTCCACTTCATAATGCGCATTGCTCAACGGTAAGAGAACCGGTTGATACAGGTTGTGTCTATCTTTTCTTCTGGCTGATGGGTCTTTCTATTCCCTCCAAACCCCTTCACCCCTTTAAAGATCATTCCAAAAAGTCGCACCACTCCCGATCCCGAATGCCGCTCCGAAGGAAAATCATGTGTAGTAATTTAAAGTTCAGAGAGCGAACATCCATGGCATGGGTCGAAGACATGAGGGAGTGCCCTTTTTTTCTGAACATCGTTCTGATTTTCTGCTATAAAAAGTGGGAACGGAGGTAGGAGATGGGCGGCGCAACAAAGAAGGAGCGATTCTGCGGTCGGGAATTCACCCCGAAGGAGGTCTCCCTCATCAAGGAAGTGGTCGAGACATGCGACGGGATCAGCCGGACAGAGCTGGCCTACACGGTATGCGAACTGCTGGACTGGAAACGGGCGAACACTCGGCTCAAGGCCCGGGAATGCCTCGATCTGCTGGAACGACTGGAAAGCCATGGGATACTACGGCTCCCTGGAAAAAAGGAATGTCAACGCCGAAAGTCTCCCAAGGAGATCACACCTGTTACACAGGAACGCCCCTGGGCCGACCTCACCGGGAGCATAGAGGCATTTGCCCCGCTGGAGATAGAACTGGTGAAGACCCCGGAGCAGCGGCGTCTGTTCCGGGAGCTTGTCACGCAGAACCACTACCTGGGATATGCGATGCCCTACGGTGCACGGCTCCAGTACCTGGCCTATGTGACCAGGCCTCAGCGTGTGGTGGTGGCATGTATCCAGTTTTCGAGCCCGGCATGGCGAATGAAGGTCCGAGATCAATGGATCGGATGGGACGATTCCACCCGGGCGCGTCGGCTTCAACATGTGGTCAACAACAGCCGGTTTCTGGTCCTGCCGCAGATCCAGAACATGGCAAGCAAACTCCTCTCCGCCGTCCTGAAGCGTCTTCCCTCGGATTGGGAAAAAGAGTATGCCCTCTCCCCCTATCTCGTGGAGACCCTGGTAGACCGGTCGCGCTATGACGGGGGGTGTTATCGGGCGGCCAACTGGATCTGCTTGGGAGAGACCACCGGACGGGGCCGCATGGGCCGTACCAGCAGGCCTCGGGAGGATCGCATCAAAATGGTTATG
>CAYLJZ010000196.1:0-3309 GCA_964384085.1 uncultured Desulfobacteraceae bacterium | reverse complement strand
GCCAACATGATCGGGACCGGGATATTTACCACATCCGGTTTTATCATGGAGGCCCTGGGCGATCCCATGACCATGCTCCTCTGCTGGTTTGTGGGCGGGGTCCTGGCCCTTTCAGGGGCTCTCTGTTACGGTGAACTGGGGGCCATGTTTCCCAGCGCCGGGGGAGAATATGTCTACCTGAGGGAAAGCCTCGGCAGATTGAGCGGGTTTCTCTCCGGATGGACGTCCCTGATTGTCGGGTTCTCCGCGCCCATTGCGGCCGCGGCCATGGCCTTTGCCTCCTATTTCTTCCGGGTGTTTCCCAATGCCTTGCCGAACGCGACCCATGCCTCGTGGATGGAGACGGGATGGATCCACATCTCGCCGGAATCCCTCCTTGCCACAGGGATTATTGTCCTGTTTTCACTGATCCATTGCAGCGGCCTTCATTTCGGAACCCGGGTCCAGAACGTGCTGACAGGGTTCAAGATCACCGTCATTTTTGCGTTTGTAGGGGCAGGGATTGCCTTTGGTCACGGATCCATGGACCATTTTTCTTTGGGGTCCCACAGCGGCAGCCTCTTCTCGAACGGTTTTGCCTCATCCTTGATCTTTATCTCCTTTGCCTACAGCGGGTGGAATGCGGCCGCCTATCTGGGCGCTGAGATCAAAAACCCGGCCCGAAATCTCCCCTTTTCCCTGTTCTGGGGAACCCTTTCGGTTATGATCCTTTACCTCCTCCTGAATGCGGTCTTTATCTACGCGCTTTCTCCTTCCGAGATGAGCGGGGTCCTGGAAGTGGGGGCTGCATCAGCCTTCGCCCTTTTCGGTGAGGGGGTTGAACGGATCTTTGCAGGGGCCATCACCTTCTCCCTCCTCTCGGTCATCAGCGCCATGATTCTGGCAGGCCCCAGGATCTATTATGCCATGGCAAGGGACCGGCTTTTCTTCGCCCGCTTCGGCCGGGTAAGCCAACGCCATGGGACCCCGGCACAGTCCATTTTCCTTCAGGCCGGGATCGCCATCCTGATGGTGATCACCTCCTCTTTCGACAAACTCCTTCTCTATATAGGTGTTACCCTGTCCTTCTTCGCCATGCTGACGGTGATCGGCATGATGGTCCTGCGAGCAAAGGGGCTTTGCCTGAAAAGTCCCTACCGGACCTTCGGTTATCCCGTCACACCCCTCTTTTTTATCCTGTTCAACCTCTGGATGATTGTCTTCTGTGTTAGGGACAACCTGATCGTCTCCCTTTACAGTGCCAGCACCATAGCCTTGGGGGTTGTGGTCTTTTTCTGGTTCAACCAGAAAGCAAAACATACGGCATAAGGTATCTGATAATGCAGCGGTCCTCAAATCCTTTCAGGAGACAGTACAATCCTATGACTGGCCGCTGGAAGATGTGGACGTATCTGTTTTCAAAAGGACCTACCGTCTTTAAAAAGAGCGACAATTTGTTAATAACCAACTATTTGACAAAAGGGATGTTTGAAGCTATAGATGCGTATATGCTCAGAATCGTGCCATTAGACACCTCCGGTCCATGGACCCACGTCATGATCAGATTCGAATGATGGAACGGTTAGGCCCCCAGTTCGGATTGTCCCCCAATCCGAGGAGAAAGGATTTAAGATATGGACATCCTCTTCAGAGATCCGGTCAGCGGTAAACTCATCGAAAGGGTTGATATCGTCGACACCCGCGCCAACCAGGTGCTCGGCTCTCTCGAGGGCAGCCAAGCCTTGGATTGTCTGAAAATCGGCAACTACACCCTGGACACAGATCTCTATGAGCTGACCATGACCGCAGGATATCTCGTGTCCGGAAAAGGGGGACAGCGAGCCTGTTTTGACCTCTACTACCGCCAGAATCCGGATGGCGGCGGATTTTGCATCTTTGCCGGTCTGGAAAGCGCGATTCACTATATCAACCATCTCAAGATCTATCCGGATGACCTGGATTATCTGGCCGGTCTCGGGATTTTCACCCGGGAAGCCCTGGAGCGGTTGTCGGAAGGGATCCGGTTCAGCGGCGACGTATGGGCAGTGCCCGAGGGGACGGTTGTGTTTCCCAATGAGCCCCTGATCAGGGTGACAGGACCCATTGCCGAAGCCCAGATTCTGGAAACCACCCTCCTGGCCATCGTGGGCCACCAGACCCTCATCGCCACCAAGGCGGCACGTCTGAAAATTGCCACCCGGGGAGCACCGGTGGTGGATTTCGGCACCCGCCGCGCCCACGGCGTGAAAGCGGCCCTCTATGGCGCCCGGGCTGCGTATATCGGAGGCTGCGACGGGACTTCCAATGTCATGGCCGGTAAGCTCTTCGGGATTCCGGCGACAGGGACCCATGCCCACAGCTGGGTGGAGAGCTTTGATGAAGAGATCGAATCCTTCGAGACTTTTGCAGAGGCTTTTCCAAACAGCTGTGTTTTCCTCGTCGACACATACGATGTGGTGGAAGGCGTTCGGAACGCCATCCGCGTGGCAAAAAAGATGCGTCAAGACGGGAGGGTTCTTAAGGGGATCCGTATCGACAGCGGCGACCTTGCCTATTATTCGAAAGTCGCTCGCGACATGCTGGATGAGGAGGGTTTTCCGGAAGTGAAAATTCTGGCGAGCAGCGATCTGGATGAATGGCTCATTGAAACCCTTCGAGATCAGGGGGCCCGCATCGATATCTGGTGCGTGGGTACCAAGTTGATGACATCCTACCAGACCCCTGCCCTGGGAGTGGTATACAAGCTCATGGCTGCCGACAGCCGAGACGGGAATCTCATCCCCAAAATCAAAATATCTCAGAATCCTGAAAAGGTGACCAACCCGGGAGTCAAGAAAATAGTCCGCTTCTACAACCTCAACGGCCGAATGATGGGAGATCTTCTGACCGATGTAGATGAAAAGATTCCCGAGGGCGTTCCGGTGGTGGCTCATCACCCGATGTATGATTATCTGAAAAAGAGCTACAAACCTCCCTATTATGCCAAAGAGATCATGATCCCTATTTTTAAGGAGGGGAGACAGGTCTATGATCCGCCGCCTCTCAAGCAGGTCAAGGCCCACGCAGAGGAGGAACTGGGAAGATTGGAGGCGGAAACAAAGCGCTTCATCAATCCCCACATCTACAAGGTCTCCCTTTCAGACACCCTCTACCACATCAAAAAGCGGCTTCTCACCTCCCATGAACTCACCCACGGGAATGGACCTAAGAAAAAGTCCGGAAAGCGCCGATCCGCTACGGCACCGAGTTATGCATCGACGACCAAGGATGCGATGGGGAAGAAGTTGGGATAGCATTCTGCAACCTCAACTGAGAATCCAAGACGTTCAT
>CAYLJZ010000195.1:0-3312 GCA_964384085.1 uncultured Desulfobacteraceae bacterium | reverse complement strand
CCCCCGTCATCATAACTGTAGTAGCTGTAGGCCTGGTAATACCGATAGTACGACCGGTACCCATAGCGTTTGGTCAGATTGACCTTGTTGATGATGCATCCCAGGATGTTGCCCCTGATGTTCAAGATGGCCTTTTTGAACTGGCGCAAATTGCTTCGAGTGGTCTCTCCCACTGCCGAAACCAGTATCAAGCCGCCCATATGCCGGCACAGCACCAGCACGTCGGCAAAGCCGTGGTGCGGCGGACCATCCACGATAATCCGATCGAATTTGTCATTCAGAAGCTCCATCAACCGCTTGAATCGATGGGACGCCAGGAGTTCCACCGGGTTGGGGGGGATGGGGCCAGCCGGTATGACATAGAGGTTCTTTTCGTCGCTCGCCTGAAAGGGATTCGGTTTATCCGACAGACCGGCCAGGTATTTGGAGAGCCCGGGGCTGTTGATCTCCTGATCTTTGAATATCTTGTGGACCCTCGGTTTGCGCAGGTCTGCATCTATCAGGATGACCCGCTCTCCTGCCCCTGCAAAGGTGTAGGCCAGATTGACGGCTACGGTGGTCTTCCCCTCGCTGGGCTGGGTGCTGCTCACCACAAAACTCTTGGCGTTCATGTCGGCCCCGGAAAGCTGGATCGAAACCCGGGTCGTACGGAGGGCCTCGGCCAGGCCGGCGCGCGGGTCGTGGACAAATATCTTCTCCAGGCGGTAGTCCTGTTCCTTTTTGGTGAGGGGAAGGACGCCTAAGATCGGAATATGGAAGCGGTCCGTCAGTTCGTCGGGGTTTACAATGGTATCGGTAAAATATTCCATGACAAAGGCCAGGCCGATCCCGCCCATCAGGCCCACCACCATGGCCAGCATCAGGTTGAGCTTGACATTGGGCTTGAAGGGGAAGATGGGGAGACGGGCCTCGTCCACCACATGGATATTGCTGGCCGAAACCCCCACCATGGACTCGATTTCCTTGGAGCGCTCCAGCAGGCTCTGGTAGATGCCCTTGTTCGTCTCCACCTCTCGCGCCATGATGTTATACTGGGTAGCCCGCTCATTCAGGTCCATGGCCGTCCGCTTCTGCTCCTCGGCCCGCTTTTTGAGGCTCTCAAACTGCTTTAGCGCGGTCTCATATTCGTTGCGAATGGCCTTGAAGATCTTGTTCTGCTCGCTCTTGATCTCCCGGGCCACGCTCTCCATGCGCGACTTGATGGCCTGGACCTCGGGGTATTGATCATGAAAGGTCACGGTCAGCTTTTGATACTCGCTCTGCAGCCTGGTGTATTCCTTCTTCAACTCGCCGATCATGAGATTGCTCAGCACCTGGGGGAGGCTTTCCGGTCCATCCTTTACCGCCTGCTGATAGACCGCCTCGGTCCCGATCAACCGGGTTTCGGCCTCGGCCATGGCCTTATTGACCTCCTCCAACTGGCGGTAGATGCTGTTCATCTTGGAATCCAGGGATACGATCCCGGCCTGCTGGGCAAATCGGTTCAGCTCTTCCTCGGCCTTTTCCAGGGTGATCTTGGCCCGATCGATCTGCTTCATGAGAAATCCGCGGGCGATTTCCGAGGCATCCAGCTTCTTTTCCATCTGCATATCGATAAAATTCTGAACGTAGGCATTCAGAATGTTCTGGGCCATTTGCCGGTCCCGGGCCATGAAACTGATAGTGATGATGAGGGACTGCCGGTCCGGTTCAGCGGAGAAGCTCTCATCCATATATTCCAACACTTTGCGCTTTTTCAGGATGTCTTCCGGAATCACATACGTAACCCCTGCTTCAGTTTGCTCTCCTTTGAAAATCCCCTTGATCAGCCCAATAAAAAAATCTTTGATCCCTCCGAACAGGCTCGGCTGGCCATCCCCGAAAAGGGTCTCCTGCATCACAGGATCCTCTGTGAGATTCAAGCGTTGAATGACCCGTTCGGCCAGGGCCGGGCTCTCCAGCAACTGGACCTGGGTTACGTAGAACTCCCGTGCCTTGATCTCGGCGCCCACCACCTCTTCAAACTTGGTCACCTTGGCGCTTTCCGACGAGACCTCGATGGCCCCTTCGGCCTTGTAGATTTTGGGCTGGGACAGGGTGAAGACCAGGGTGCTGATAAAAACCAGGGCCAAAAAGCTCACTACGAGCCATTTGCGACGGATCAATACATCCAGATAGTCTCGAAGGTTGACCTCATCCCCGGCCCATTCGGGCACTGCATCTCGAACTTCCGTGGAAGGGAGATAGCGCTCGCCGGCGACCACCATTCCCCGGTCCTGTCCATTGCCTTGATCGGCAATCCTCAATTGTTCGCTCATTCATTTAACACGGGCCGTAATGAAAAATCATCCAGCCACACTGTCCCCCCTATTTTGTTGTCAAAACGTCTGCTGGGCAGCCGCCGCAGACGTACCAGGGCCGTATCGCACCCCTTCGGCACGTCAAATTCCAGCGCAACCTGGGCCCAGTCCTCTGTGTCCACGATCATAGGTCCCTTCTGGTAAAGGCCCTTGCAGTCCTTTCCTGTAACCTCCATAAAAGGTCCCTGGTCCGTGGTGATCTGTCTGGCCTTCCACCAGTAGGCCAGGCGATACCGCTTTCCAGTCGACACCGGCACATATTGATAGAGGCTGCTGAAATTGCTGTTGGCCTGGCCCGAAAAGTGGATTTCAAGGGACTGTCGGCCCGAGTGAAACGGGTAGCCGGTTTGCTGGATAATCCACTCGCCTTTCCGATTGCTGAAACGCCAGTCAAGCCCCCTCTGTGTGAGGGTCCCCTCAAAGCCGGGGTTCGTAATCCCTGAAGGGTCGGCAAGCGTCTGCCACAGGGCCTGGACCAGTAACATTTTATTATTATTAATCAAAAAATCGATAAATGACAAGCGCAATGTGGGGTCTTCCTGCCGATCCAGGGGGAGGGCATTCCATACCAGGGAAGCATCTTCGGGCCTGCGCCACTGCATGAGCCAGTGCAGGTAGGGCTCCCGGTTTTCCGGAAAGAGCTTTTCAAGGACCGCCGGCGTATGCTGCCCATGGTCGATCTCCAGGAGATAAAAGGCATCGTTGACATGGCGGCCTGCCGCCACCAGGCTGTTGAGGCTGGCCGTAGAAACATCCGCCATCCCCAGGTCCCGCGCTAACATGGCCTGGGACCACTTCCATCGGAGTACGCCCGGGGTTAAATCCGCCACCAGTCGCAACAGCTTCTGCGCCTGTGCCGTTCGGCCTTTTCCGGCCTCCGCCTCGGCCAGTCTCAGCCAGGCGTCCATGGCCGCCGCATCCGTGGCAATGGCCTGTCTCAAGAAGGCCCCTGCATCATCCAGCCTCCCCTCCA
>CAYLJZ010000194.1:0-3337 GCA_964384085.1 uncultured Desulfobacteraceae bacterium | reverse complement strand
GATGATATAAATGAGTTTCGTTCTCTCTTTCATAAATGTGCCCCCCTGATCGCCCCAAAGCTGTTGCATTTCGGGCGTCTATTCATTCCTAAATTCCTATTTAGCTATTTTGTGAGGTCAAAAAAAATTACCGGCCGCAGATCTCTTCCCGACGGAGGAAAGGGAGTTTTTCCAACAGCGGCGACACCTGGGCATCATCCTCCAGCCAGTGCCGAAGATTGCCCAATAATGCGGCCACATAAGGACTCGCTCCACCGTCCGACAGATGGTAATTCACCCAGAGTCCGTCTTTTCGATAATCGACCAGACCGGCATCTTCCAGCAATTTCAGATGCTTTGAGACAGTGGGCTGGGCGACCTCAAGAGCGGCCTGCATCTCGCAGACGCACATGGATTTGTGCTGGAGCATCTTGATGATCTTGACCCGATTGGGATCGGAAAGGGCCTTCATCACCTTGACAAATGATTTCATGTCATGTCCTCTCTATATATTCTTTTTTCGGAATATAGTTGCGTGTTCATCTTCTGTCAAGGATTTGTTTGAACGCCTCCCATTTTTTTCAGTTTACTGAAAAGGAGCCTCCCCACCATGGCCAGAGATTCCGGATCGAGATATTTCTCCGCTCTCCGTTCAAACAACACAGAGGATTGCGCCGGGAATTCGTCATCTGCATCGTTGAACAGGAGAAACACGGGGACCCGGGGAAGGGCATCAAACTGCATGGCCAGATCACAGGAAACCTGAATGTCTGGCGGATAGCCTCGGACCATCCTGCATGCTTCTTTCAATCGGTCGCGTCTTCCTTTAAAGTGGTTGGCAATGGCCCTCTCCACGTCATTCATAAAAAAAACGGTCAGGGGCCCTGAATCCTTCAGATCTCTGTAGGATACCCAATCACTTCCTTCCGGTGTCGCTGCCGGGCATAAAAGCAGGTACTTGCATAGAACCACACAGATATCCAGTGCGGGTTGTTTCCCGAAAGGATCAGCAATTCCATTTTTAGAAACGGTGTAGAACTCACCAAATAGGGGGATCAGGATACCATTTCCTTCTGCTCTTCCCCCCAATAGCTGCTCCACCGACCTGAAATCCATCCCGGAGATCCGGAAGAGATAATCTTGGTATGTTTTATCAAACACCGATGATTGAGCTGTCATTGGTACCTCGAACAACAGAAAATGAACGCGTCATCCGCGTAAGGCGTGCCAAAGAAAGAAGTTGTATGCAGCCTCGAATTTCTTGACATGGCAGAGATAGCCTTTTATCTTGATTTGCGACGGAAATTCAAATGGATTTTCCGGGTCGTTTTATTTTGGATAAAATGGAGGCCCTATGGAGCTACTGGACCATCTGCATGTCTTTCCCTGGAACAGCATGACCGCAAACAACTGCAACACCTATTTCATTGATGGTGAAAAGCGGATACTGATAGATCCAGGCCACTACCACCTCTTCAATCACGTACGGGATGAGCTGGACAGACTTTCTTTCTCCCCTGAAGATATAGATCTGGTCGTTATCACCCACGGCCATCCTGATCATATGGAGGGAGTCAGAAAATTTCAAGATACAAATGCGGTAGTAGCCGTTTCATCCTGGGAAATGGAATTTATACAGACCGTCGCCCCCCACTACGGAGAGGCCCTTGGCATTCCCGACTTTGAACCGGGAGTCCTGCTAAGGGAAGGGGGCCTGAAGGTCGGAAACCTGAAATTTGAGGTCATCCATACGCCAGGTCATTCCCCCGGTTCCATTTGCATTTACTGGCCTGATCGAAAGGTCCTTTTCACGGGCGATGTCGTGTTTAACCAAGGTATAGGGAGGACCGATCTTCCGGGCGGTAACGGCGAGGAACTCAAAGAGAGCATTCGAAGGATCTCCCGGCTCGATGTGGAATACCTTCTGACAGGGCATGGCGACATCGTGTCGGGCAGGGAAGCCGTTAGAGAAAATTTCAAGATCATTGAGGCCTACTGGTTTTCCTATCTGTAGGTTTTGGGAAGCGAAGCGTCTAAAGTGGTTAACGTGAGCGAAAGTGCCTAAAGTTGAGGAGCGTCAATGAGCAGGGAGCGAGGAGCTCAGAGTAAGCGGTGCGCAATTTTTGAGCTGTTAAGCGAACCGGTCAGCCATCAGCCATCCATCAGTAACCCGTAACAATCAACCAGTAACCCCAAAGCCCATGTCCCAGCAAATGCCATCTATGGATTTTGATCTTAGACAGTTGGAGATCTTCCGCAAGGTAGTTGATCTGAAGAGCTTTTCAAAGGCAGCGGAAGCCGTGTTTCTGGCCCAGGCCTCGGTGAGCGAACGGATCGCCACACTGGAAGAAATGGTCGGGATCCGGCTCCTCGATCGGCTGGGGCGGGAGGTGGTTCCCACCAAAGCCGGTGAAATTCTTTATAAACACGCTGTTCTCCTTTTGGAGATGAAGCGGACCGCAGCCCTGGAAATGGCCGATTTACTCGGCGTGAGGAGGGGCGAGATATGTCTTGGCGGAAGCACCATTCCGGGCGAGTATATCCTCCCTCGAGTCATCGGCCGATTCTGCAGGGAATTCCCGTCTCTGTCGGTAACGCTCACGGTTGGAGATACCGGCAATATCGAAACCCAGGTCCTGACCGGGCAGTTGGAGCTCGGCGTGGTGGGGTCTAAGGGATCGCAAAAAAGCCTTATTCAGCATGAACTCTGGAGAGATGAACTGGTTCTGGCAGTCCCTGCCGAACACCGCTGGGCCAAAAAGCGCGAGATCCCTGTGGAGGCCTTGAATGAGGAATCGTTTATCTTCAGGGAACCCGGATCCGGCACATTCAAGATTCTGGATGCCTTTCTTCGGGCTGCCGGTTCACCCGGTCTCAGCGCCCTCAGACCCGTCGCATGTTTCGGGACATCAACGGCGATCAAGGAGGGAATAAAGGGAGGGCTCGGGGTTTCGATCCTTTCGTCGAGGGCCGTGGATACCGAACTCAAAGCCGGCATACTCAAGGCAGTAAGGATAAAGGGCCTCCCCATGCACCGAAATTTTTTTCTGATCAGGGACAGGCGAAGGATCGTTTCCCCCTTGTGCCAGGCCCTGATCGACTTCCTGTTAACAACTTCTCGAAAAGAGGAAAACGACCATGCCATTTGATACCATGGACTACAGGGGAGACTGCTGAAAGGCCTATCTGGACGTAGGTCTATGTCTCAGGATACTCCCTTCGAATAAAACCTTTGAGTTTATTATCGAAACCGAAAAGCTGGAAAAGGTCAAAAAGGTGATCTTCCACAACGACGGCGAGGTCGTTTCAGAAACCCCTGTGGATGATGATATTCGAGTCAAAATCAGAAAAAGACGGA
>CAYLJZ010000193.1:0-3379 GCA_964384085.1 uncultured Desulfobacteraceae bacterium | reverse complement strand
GCAGACCTGAGAGATGAACGGCTCTTCGGATTCAGCCTCAATGTGCTGGCCAAGGCGCGGGAGTTGTGCGGGCGGGTCAGGGGAAAGGCTATTTTGGTCTGCCTGTGTCCATCCGACGATACGCCCGCGGACTCCAGGTTGTTCGGGGCAGACGTTTCGATAGACCGTGCAGTAAGAGAAGGGATCGACCACGGCGCAGATCGGGTGTACCGTCTCGAAAACAGTGCCTTCAGCGTGCCCAAGGCCTATCTCTACTCAAGGGCCCTGGCTGATTTGGTAGGGGAGCGTCTCCCCATGCTCGTGCTCTTCCCCCTGACTGATTTTGGAAGAGAACTGGCAGCCCGAACTGCCCGGATTCGGAATGGGGGATTGATTGCCGACTGCGCGGATCTACGGATCGATGAGGCGGGAATCGTGGGGGCGTGCCCTGCCTGGGGCGGTCAGGTTCTGGCTGAAATCATCTTTTCAGACCCAAGCGTTACCGGGTTTGCCACGGTTCAGCCCCATGTGTGCCCATCCGTCCGCGTCGTTGGCGATCCGGGGGCGGTGGAACGAATACAGGTGAAGTTGGGTCATGTCGAGGAGAGACTCACGCTCCTTTCTTGTTCACCGGAACCCACGGAGCGACTGAAGCTGGAAACAGCCAAAACCGTGGTGGTCGGCGGGGCTGGAATGGGGAACGTGGAGGGATTCGGGCTTGTCAGAGAACTCGCTGCGGCCCTTGGAGGCGAGGTGGCGGCCACCCGGCCCCCGGTGCTGGAACACTGGGCAGAGGAAGAGCGGATGATTGGGCAGACAGGAAAGACCGTGAGACCGGACCTCCTTTTCTCCATCGCCACTTCAGGGGCGATCCAGTATACCGCAGGCATTACCGAGGCCAAAACTGTTGTTGCCATCAATCGTGACCCGGATGCGCCTATTTTTCAGGTGGCCGACCTGGGGATCGTTGCGGATGCCAAAACCTTTTTGCCGCTTCTCACGGCCCGGGCCAAGAAGACGGTGATGCGTCAACTGGCCGACGCCCTCTCGCACGACAAGATTGCACAGACAAAGGTTTCAGGATTCGGAGAGAAGATCGAAAAGCTGAGACAGGCCCAGGGATGGTCCATCGAGAACCTGGCAGAGGCCACCGGTCAGAGCCCGGATTTCATTGGCCAGGTGGAATCGGGCGAGATCTCGCCACCCGTGAGTTTTCTGCTGCGTCTTTCAGCGGCCCTGGGCGTGGATCCGGGGACGTTTCTTCACAAAGAAGAACAGGCCGCCATTCAGGATCACCGCGTCCAGGCATTTGTCAAACGCACCCGCAGTTATTCGTACCAGACCCTGACGCCCGGGGCCGAGAAAAGCCACTTGCGGGCCTTTATGGTGACCATCGAGTCCCATCGTGACCACAAGCCGGTGGAATACCGGCACGAGGGCGAGGAGTTCATCTACGTCATGGCAGGGGACCTGGAGCTGACCCTCGGGGGAAAGATCCACGTCCTCAAAAAAGAGGAGTGCATCCATTTCAACTCGGACATCCCCCACAAGCTCAAGAGCCTGTCCAACGAGCCGACCCGCTGTCTGGTCATGCTGTATACAGTGTAGGATTGGGGAATTGAAGGATTGGGGGATTGAGGGATTATTGGATAACCTGCATGAAGATTGAAATGGGGGTTCGTTATGGTATTTATTCTTTTCCTGATCGTCATCACTGTCTTTCTCTTTTTCCCCCTGGCCACCTACATCCTCTTCTGGTACGAGACGGCCAATTCGGCCTATAAGGACGAACTGGCCCGAATATCCAATGGCAGGACCGGAAGCTGGATACTCAGGGCTTTTGTATCAAGCGTGCTGAGCCATGTCGTGGCCATCGGCTGTTATCCGCTTGTCCTGGTCAGGAACCTTTGGCGTCCGGCCCCCGGTTCCAGCGCCGCCTGTCCGCCCGTGATCCTGATCCACGGCCTTTACCACAATGCGAGCGCATGGATACGCTTCAGAGGGCCGTTGAGGCGGTCGGGATATGAAAGGATTTATGCGTTCAATTACAACAGCTTTGGCCCCAGTTTTCAGGAGATCTCCTCCCATCTGGAGCAGTGGATCGTAGAGATCAGCCGCAACTTTCCGGGAGAGCGCATTATCCTGGTGGGACACAGTATGGGCGGACTCCTGGCAAAGGCCTATGCCGGAAGGAGCGACCCTTCCCGAGGTCCTGGCGTAATGGCCGTGATTACCCTCGGGTCCTCCTACGCTGGAAGCAAGATGGCCGTTTTCGGGATCGGACGTCTGGCCAAGAGCCTGGCCTTCGGCAGTCCGCTCATTCAGGAGTTGAAGGGGATCACGGTCCCATCCGATGTGCCCTGCATTGCCCTCCACTCGCCGGTGGACAACCTGGTCCTCCCTGCTGAGTCCCTCAAGCCCCCGTCCGAATGGCGAGAGGAACTGACCGATCCCATCTGTCATGTGGCCATGCTTTACCACGGACCCACGATCAAACGGGCTCTGAATCAGATAAATATTGCAATCGTTCCCACTAATACCTGAGGATTGAATCTGGAAAGCAGATAAACCTGTCGCAACCTTAGTTTGAACCCTTCTCTTGAAATCTCAAAAAGGCTGCGGCGGTCTCTTCCGGCCTTTCGATCATCGGCGCATGGCCTGTATCCTTCATCACCATCACTTCTGCATCCGGAATGGCGGACTTGAGGATCTCGGCACCTGAAACGTCCAGAAGGCGATCCTGATCACCCCAGAGAATCAGCGTGGGTACAGGCAATCCTTTCAAAACGGTTTCCAACGGTATGCGATCCTGAAAGATTTCTTTAAAGACCTTCGCATTAAAGTCGCGATCGTGGATGCCCTGTCGTGTCAAGTACCGCTTGATGGATCGAGGGATGGGGGGCCGTTCCACAAACACAAAATCGAGGAGTCTATCGAAGTCTTCCGTGGTGTCGATCAGCAGGGGGTTTTCCCCCTTCTTCACCAGTTCACCCAGTTCGCTCATTTTTGCCGACAGAACACCGCCCGGCGCCAGGAGCCACAGGGTCCTGACTTGCTGCGGATATCTGGCCGCAAAGGCGCCGGCAATCTGCCCGCCCATGGAGTTTCCGGCGAGATGAAACGATTTCAGGTGAAGTGCCTCAGCAAAATCGTGGACACGCTCCACCTGATCGGATATCCCATACCGCAAAGAAAGGTCCCGATTGCTATCTCCAAATCCCGAAAGGTCAGGGGCGATGACGGTAAAATGCGGTGTGAGATACTTGGCTATCCGCACCCAGTGGTTTTTGTCTCCCCCGAATCCGTGCAGCATGACCAGCGGCTCTCCCGTGCCGCCTGTAAGGTATGGGACTGGATGGCCTTTGACCTGGATCTCCTTTTGTTCCACTCCGGCCGCACG
>CAYLJZ010000192.1:0-3416 GCA_964384085.1 uncultured Desulfobacteraceae bacterium | reverse complement strand
CGGCTCTGCCTATTCCGTTCTCCCACGCATAGCGTGGGGCTTAAGCTGGAGTTAAAAAAGAGAAAAGGAGTTACATTATGAAGTTGGATGACATCAAGGGCGTCTCTGTTCTGGGGGCAGGGATTATGGGCCACGGGATTGCCCAGAGCTTTCTCATGGGGGGTTATCCGGTGAGCCTCTTTGACGTGGCCGAACCTGTTTTGGAAAGCGCCAGGGCGCACATTCAGCAGAACCTGGAACTCTTTGCAAGACATGGGCTCCTGGCGGAAAACGGTGTCCTGCCGTGTCTCGAAAGGCTTACCACCACGTGCGATCTGAAGGCGGCCGTGGCCAAGGCCCAGTTCATTACCGAGGCGGCCCCGGAAAACCTGGAACTCAAGCAGTCCCTGTTCGAAGAGGTGGAAAAGGCGGCTGCCCAGGACGCGATCCTGGCCAGCAACACCTCCTCCCTCACCCTGGCCCGAATCGGCGAACGGGTGAAGGAGAGGGACAGACTGGTGACCACCCACTGGTTCAACCCGCCCCACATCGTCCCCACCGTTGAAGTGGTCCGCTCCCCCTGGACCAGCGACGAGACCATGGAGACAACCTACAGCCTCCTGATCCGGATCAAAAAAAGCCCGGTGAGGATACAGAAGGAGATCCCGGGCTTTCTGATCAACCGTATCCAGATGGCCATGGTCCGGGAAATCCTCGATCTATACGAAAAGGGGATTGCCAGCGCCGAGGATATCGACAAGGCCGTAAAGGGGAGCATCGGATTCCGCCTGGCCAGCATCGGTCCGCTCCTCACCATGGACCTGGGGGGACTCAAGCTCTGGCTCCGGGTTTGCGAGAACCTCTTCCCCGATATCCAAAGTTCGACAAATCCCCCCGCAGCCCTGGTCCAGCTCACAGAACAGGGCAACGATGGCATCAAGACCGGCAAGGGTTTCTACGACTATACTCAGGACTTTAGCAAGGCCGAGCTGGATCGGGCCATTCAAAAACGGGATGAGGAGTTCCTCCATCGTCTAAAGAACCTCTACAGGGCCTGATGAACCAGGAAGGAGGTCTCGCGCAGAGACGCAAAGCCGCCAGGATCCCAAACCTTTGAACTTTGAACCTCTGAACCTTAACACGGAGATTGTATCATGAACATCGGAACCTTGCTGGGAAGGCACGGCCGCTACCGGCCGAAGAAGCTGGGACTGGTTTTTGAAGACAGCCGGTTTACCTATGAGGAATACAATGCCAACGTCAACCGCCTGGCCAATGCCTTTCTCGACATGGGGATCAAAAAAGGAGAGAAGATCGCCACCCTCCTTCCCAATTGCGTGGAACTTCTCGAGACCTACTGGGCTGTGGCCAAGATTGGGGCCGTGGTGGTGCCCCTGAGCACGCTCCTCCTGGGGAAAGGGCTCAAGTCCATGCTGGAGGATTCGGACACCGTTCTGGTGATCACCTATTCCGGCTTTGAAAAGACCTTAAATGGAATCCGGCCGGAACTGACAGGGATTACACCGGACCGCTATATTCTGACGGACCGAAAAGACGTCCCAGGCTACCGCTACTATGGGGACCTGACCGCGGCAGCGAGCGACCGAAACCCTCAGGGCATCGAGATCCAGGATCAGGACATTTTCAACATCATCTACAGCAGCGGCACCACCGGTCAGCCGAAGGGGATCATCCACACCCATTACATCCGCTCCATGTACTGCACCCTGGGGGCCACGGCCTTTCGCATGACCCCGGAAAGCGTCATCATCCACGTGGGCTCCATCATCTTCAACGGGGCCTTCGTCACCCTGATGCCGGCCATGTATCTGGGCGCCACCTACATCCTCCACCGCCAGTTCGACGCGGGGGCCTTTATCGAAACGGTCGAAAGGGAAAAAGTGACCCATGTCATCATGGTGCCGGCCCAGATGATCGCCATCCTCCACCATCCCCGTTTTTCCCCTAAGGCCCTCTCCTCCATCGAGATGTTCTGTAACGTGGGGGCGCCTCTCCATCAGGAACACAAGGACGAACTCAACCGTCATCTGCCGGGACGGCTCTATGACCTCTACGGACTGACCGAGGGGTTCCTGACCATCCTGGACCGAAACGATGCAGGGAGAAAGTCCGGATCTGTGGGCACCCCCCCGCCCTTTTATGAAATGCGCATCTGCGACGAAACGGGGAGAGAGGTGCCGCCCAATACCGTGGGCGAGATCGTCGGACGCGGTCCTATCCTCATGCCCCACTATTACAAGCGGGACGACCTGACGCGGGAAGCGATTCGCGACGGCTGGCTCTACACCGGCGACCTCGGATATGTGGACGAGGAGGGGTTTTTGTACCTGGTGGACCGGAAAAAAGACATGATCATCTCGGGCGGGGTCAATGTCTACCCCAAGGACATCGAAGAGGTCATCGTCCATCACCCGGCCGTCCTCGAGGCCGCGGTTCTTGGCGTACCCAGCGAGAAATGGGGGGAAAGCCCTATCGCGGCCGTTACCCTGCATCGGACGGGTGCGGTAACCCCTGATGAACTCAAGGCCTGGATCAACGAAAACGTGGGGGCCAAGTTTCAGCGGGTGCAGGATGTCCTGATCCTGAAGGAACTCCCCCGCAACATTGCCGGCAAGGTCCTCAAACGGGTGATGCGGGACGAGTACGCAGGCCGATAATTTTTTCCCAAACAGAGACGATCTGTCTCTGTTTTCGAGCATGGGACATAAAACAGATGGGCTGTTGGATTCCGGATTTTACCAGGCGGGAATAGCAACACGAAATCGAACGGTTATAGATGTAGTGGTCTCAATATCCATGAAATTTTTCAGTTGAAACGCTATGAGAGGGAGTCTCGATGATGACACACAAAAATCAGAGTACGGGGAGTGAATTGGCTCATGAAAAAGCCTTGGGCATAGATACGCTTGAACGCTAATAGGAATTGACCCTTTTCTGCTCATGAGAACAGACCCAGTGATTGCACAGTTGTCCCTTGTTCAAAAAGTCTGTTCTCTGTAAAGGATTCGTTTACTTTGGATATGCTTCTTCTGATTGGAAGAATATGGAAGGTTGTATCGACAGAGAGGCCGCGCAGTTTACAACAGGATATCAAATAGTTAAATCCAAAGCAGCTTCCATAGTTGGCGCGCGCCAACCATTCTATGACCAAAGAAATTTGCGCGATGTCACGGAGCATACTAAGCAAATTTATTTTTGTCAAGTCTTATTTTTGAAATTGATCAGTAAAGTCAAAGGGTTAATTTATTGGTAGCGTAGAATTTAGGAGACCTGGGCAGTAGATAATCGCCCTCCCATATGGTATTTTTGTTTCGTTGAAAACAGAATACGCAAAGGAGGGCGATATGGGAGATATCCCACGGAATAAAGAGATCACGATTGAATTTGATTGTCAATTTCGGGTTAACTTGGGGAGC
>CAYLJZ010000191.1:0-3443 GCA_964384085.1 uncultured Desulfobacteraceae bacterium | reverse complement strand
GCCTTGCCTTCGAACAGGCAGTTGTCCGGCAGCACGATGGCGCACCGGCCCCCGGGCTTGAGGATGTTGGAACAGTGCTGCACAAAGTTGAGCTGCTTGTTGCTGGTGGCGATGGTGAAATCGTCCCGGACCGGGGCCTGGTTGGCCCCCTTGGTTCCGAAGGGCGGATTGGTGAGCACGCAACTGTATCGCTCCCCGCGATCCGGTTCATAGATGGTGTCTCCGAAATAGATATTGGCCTCCAGACCATGCAGAAACAGGTTCATCAGGGCCAGCCGCCGGGGCCGGGCCACCAGCTCCTGTCCGAAATAGGTCTTTGTGCGGATCCGCCTGATCTGCTTTAACGGCAATGCGCCCCTGGTCTCCGCCATCAGCCACTCATAGGCGCACATGAGAAACCCGCCCGTGCCGCAGGCCGGGTCGCAGATGGTGAATTCAGGGTCCTTGCGGGGGTCCGGCTTCATGACCCGGATGATGGATTTGATCAACTCCCTTGGGGTAAAATACTGACCCGCCCCCTTTTTCCCCTCACTGGCCGATTTTTCCAGAAGCCCCTCGAAGGCGGCCCCTTTCACATCCACATCCATGGCCGACCATTGTTCCACATCGATCATGGAGAGGAGCTTCTTGAGGTTTACCGGGTTGTTGAATCGGGGAATGGCCCCGGTAAAGATATCGCCCAGCAGGCCGGGTTGGGAGCGGAGGTTTCGCAGAATGTCGGCATAGTGGTCCAGCAGGGCCTGGCCGGATTCCTTTTTAAGGCTTTCCCAATTGTACTTCTCGGGAATTTTCACCCCCCGTTCATCGGCCATTTTAAGAAAAAGGAGATAGGTCAACTGCTCAATATAGTCGCCGTAGTCAATGCCGTCGTGGCGGAGGGTATGACAAAACCCCCAGAGTTTGTTTACAACATCGGTCAATATGGTTGCTCCTGTGATGGATCGTTTTATCGGTGGCGTTTAAGCCGCTATGGCATAGTTCAATTCCTCGACAAGCGGACCCAGATCTTCCAGAAAGGCCGCGCGTGCCCGGCTGAGGCCGCCTCGGCGTTGAAATATGGGGGCATAGTCGAAATGATCCAGCTCTATGCTTAGATTTTGAATCAGGTGTTCTCGAATATACCCCAGCCACTGCTGCTGTTCGTCCGTGAAGGCTTTTTCGGCAGTTACCCGGGCCATGGCCGCATCCACCCGCTCCTGCGCGGTCAAGAGAGGGCTTTCCGTTTTGACCCCGTGTTTGACCATGGAGATGATGTCCGCCAGGGGCTTTTTATAAACCAGTTGGTGCGCCCGTTGCAGGTCTTTTTCCGAAAATTGATTCTGTTCGAGCTTTGTTCGGAGGTCTTCCAGCACATCGGTCCGCCACTCCTTGGGCCGTTCCAACAGGATCTGAATCGCATCGATGTGGTCGGGGTTGTCCTTTACAAATCTGGCAAACAGGTCCAGGTAATCCTCCGGCTTATGGTATTGGTCGCCTGCGCTGAAAACCACGTCGGACGTTACCTCGTCCTCCACCTCATAACCGATCAGGAACGGACGTTTCGCCCTGGGATAGTTGATGAGCAGCTCCTGAAACCCCTTGTTTCTGAGGAGCTTCATGGCACCGCTGAAATCCTCTTTCATCAATGTGGGGAGCCGGTCCACAAATCGCCCCATATCCCCATCCGGGATGAAGGCGGAAAATGCCTCCATGGCCTCGCCGCTCATGGTCCGCTCGATGCGCCGCAACCTTTTCACGAGCACCTTGACAAAATAGGCCCGATCCACATTCTGATAAATGTTTTCGATAACCTGATCAAGAGGGATCGGTTCCTTCTGAGGGAGTTCGATCTCGAAATCCGTGACGTCCTTAAAGTATTCGATGAGGGTCCCATCGAAACAGTCGAAGATGGTGAATTTCTCCTTGGAGATATCCGGACATATGCGGGTGCCCCGTCCCAACATCTGGACCCACAGGATCCGGGACTTGACCGGCCGCAGGAACACGATAAATTCAAGGGCCGGGATGTCCACACCCGTGGTCAGCATGTCCACAGTCACCACAATTTTGGGATTGGGACGATTTCGAAACTCGCGGATCCTCTGAAGAGGCCGATCCACGCTGGGACTTCCCGTAATCTTCTTGACAAAGTCATCTCCCTGACCAAATGCCTCCTTGCAGATCCCCACCAGCTGATCGCAGTGGGAGGTATGGGGAAGATCGTTGGCCGCAAAGATGAGGATTTTTGGGAACCGGCCGGTTTCGTCCTGATGCTGGTAGGCGTATTTAGCAACTTCCTGGATAATTTTGCGATTGCTGTCCGGCGATGTGATCTTCTGCTCGATATCCTGGGTGGCAAATTCCCGTTCATCCTCAAGCTGGTCCAAGGTTTCCCGGCCGGTGTCCGTGTCGATGACGCCCACATGCTCGCCGGGTTTGAGGAAGATCCCGTTCATGCGGACCCCGGATCGAATCTTGACCGCATCATAATCCACCAGGTAGCCGCCCTGGATGGCCTGCTCCGTGGTGTAACGGTAAATGACCTCTTTGAACAGGGCCAGGGTATGGGCCGCAGGTGTGGCGGTAAGACCGATCTTGACCGCATCGAAATAGACCATGACCTTTCGCCATATGGCGGTCTCTTTGGCGGTATAGCCCCGGTGACACTCGTCGGCAATGATGACGTCAAAGGCGTGAATGGGAATATCGAGTGGGCCGGAGTCTTCCTCATAGTCGGGATCGCTTGAATCTTGGGGGAATGCATGCTCCCACCCAAAGAGATTGATGGTCATCCGCTGGATGGTGGACACATAGACAAAGGTGTGCGTTGCCTTGGGCGAGGTCAGGTATTCCGTGGGGAGCACCTTGGGATCAAAGCCCTTTTCTCCTTCAAGGTCTTCTTTTCGAAATCGCTGGCTGTACACCTCGTATTCTTTATCGAATTTGCTGCAGGAAGGGGTGGTGAAAGACGAAAACTCCCGAACCGCCTGGGCGGCCAGGGCCCGGCGATCCACCAGAAAGAGGACTCTTCGGGCGGCCCCCGCTTCCAAAAGCCGATAGACGAGCGAAACGGTGGTGAAGGTCTTGCCTGTGCCGGTGGCCA
The DNA here is from genome assembly GCA_964384085.1 of uncultured Desulfobacteraceae bacterium. Lineage (GTDB taxonomy): Bacteria > Desulfobacterota > DSM-4660 > Desulfatiglandales > Desulfatiglandaceae > AUK324. The sequence continues at coordinate 361 of CAYLJZ010000191.1, read as the reverse complement.
TGGCAAGGAGCATGGCCCGCTTTCTTTTGGCGATGGCGTCTTCCACGGCCTCAATGGCGTCTTTCTGGTAGCCCCTCAGGCCGGTGATCTTTGTTTGACGCTTCTTGAGCCGTTCATATCCGGCTGCGGGGTCATCCTTGAAGAGTTCCTCTAATGCATCAGGGGTATGAAAATCGGAGATCTGGCGGGAGATGTTCTTGGGATCGCGGGCATCCAGGTGCCAGATGATCTCGCCGTTGGAGGCATAGAGAAAGGGAACGCGGTATCCATCCCAGTTTCCGGGACCGGCAAAGGCGCCCCTGGCGTAGCGTTTGGCCTGTTCCAGGACATTTTGAGGGCCGACCTTCACCTTCTTGGCCTC
>CAYLJZ010000190.1:0-3466 GCA_964384085.1 uncultured Desulfobacteraceae bacterium | reverse complement strand
ATAATGAATTTCAGTTCGCCGGCAGCGTCAAGGGTCTCCCGAATGATCTGCGGCATCCTCTCATCGGACATGGAATCCGTGAATCCTACCACCCAGAGCAGGAGCGGCAGACCCCGGTGAAACCCCAGGTAAACGGCCATAGCCTTTACGCCGGCCAGGTACTCCTCGTTATCCCGTGCATATCCCAGTTGCCGTACACGGGCAAGTTCTTCCAGATAAAGGCTCTCATCGACAATGGAGGAGGGAGTGTATCGCCGAAGTCCCTTTTCGTGAATAATCGTTTGAGCCTGGCTGTCGCTGAGCGATGCGAGATAGGCCTTTCCAACGGCCCCTGCAAGAAGGGGAATGGTGTCTCCCGGTGAAGAAGAGATCGTAAGGGTTTTCGAGGCCCTTGCAGTCGCCAGGATGATCCCTTTCGAGTCGCTCAGCACGCCAAGGAAGACCGTTTCGTTGATGCGGCCGCAGAGCCGATCGAGGATCGGCCTGACCTCCGCCGACATGGCGAAGTAATTTCTGCTCTTGAAGGCCATGTCCATGATGGAAGGGCCGAGGAAAAGCCTTTTCCGGAGTGGGGTCTGGTCAAGCGCCCCCACTGCCAGGAGCGCCTGAATCAATCCGTGGGTCGTACTCTTGCTGAATCCGAGATCTTGAGATATATCGGTCATGCGGACGCCCTCCTCGGCAGCCGCCACCCTCTCCAGCACCCGGAATGCCTTTTGAACCGCCGGGGCCTGATAGCCCATGGCAGTTGCGATTTGTGATTTACGATTTGCGATTGCTAATCTCATTAAAAGCGGCCCACGGCCGGACAATAAGCCAAAGCACTTTTGTAGCTGTTCACGGGCTTGGCATGGATCGCTCAAGCCCGATTTTATTCAATCGAAGGGGACGGCTCAGGACTTGTCGTAGGGAACTGCCCAGAACCAAGAACAATTACCCTTCTTTCTTCTTTTTGAGCTCCATGTAAACCCGTTCAGGGGTCAGGGGGAGTTCCCATATACGCACACCCGTCGCATCGTAGAACGCATTCAGGATCGCGGGGATGGTCGGCATGATGGCCCCTTCTCCCACCTCTTTAGCGCCGAAAGGCCCGTTGGGTTCATTGCTTTCCACAATAATGGCGTCTATGGGGGGCATATCGAGGGCCGTCGGGATTTTGTACTCGCCCAGGTTGGCGTTCAAGACATGTCCTTTCTCATCAAATTTGACCTCCTCAAACATGGCCTCGCCCAGACCCATGGAAAGGGAGCCCTCCATCTGCGCCTCCACCGACGTCCGGTTGATGGCAAACCCGCAGTCGTGGGCATCGGTCATCCTGTCCACACTGACCTTCCCTGTCTCCAGGTCCACACTGACCTGGACCACCTGAGCCGAGCATCCGTAGGCCGGCGAGGTTCCCACCGCAGCCCCCTTGAACTTTCCGCCGAGCTCTCCCGGCTTGTATTTGCCGGTCCCCACGATGGTCCCCCTGGCCAGGTAGGCCACTCGTGCGGCCTCCCGGAAGGTCAGCTCATCGCCGATCGGCTGATCTTTCCAGCCCCGGTGCTCTTTGATATACCGGGTTCGAATCGGTTCAAAATCGGGCTTTGTCTTTTTGAACACAATCCGCCCCTTTTTGACGTCCATTTCCTCTACGGGGACATCGAGTGCCTGCGAGAGGACCTCCAGGACCTGGGCCTTGACGCTCTCTGCCGCCATCTTGGTGGCATGACCGGTCATCAGGGTCTGCCGACTGGAATACGCTCCCAGGTCCACCCCGAACTCGGTGTCCCCGGACGAAATGGAAACCTGATCCAAGGGCACCCCTAACGCCTCGGCCGCGATCATGGCCATGGTCGTATCGGATCCCTGTCCGATCTCTGCGGCGCCGGTATAGACATGCGCCGTTCCGCCGTCTTCGCTGAGCTTGATGGAGACGGTCGAGTGATAGGTATCGGAGCGATAGATCGGATACCCCGCGCCCGAGACAAAAAACCCGCAGGCCATGCCGATCCCTTTCCCATTCGGCGTCTTCCCCCGTTTCTCTGTCCATCCTGACCCGTCCCGCACTGCCTCGATGCATTCTTTCATCCCGAGGCTGCTCATGTTGAGATCGTTGCAGGTGACATCCCCGGCAGACATCATATTTTTGAGCCGCAGCTCAATCGGATCCATGCCCAGTTCCTCGGCAATGACATCGAGCTGCTGTTCCCAGGCGGCCCTGGCCGCCACGCCCCCGTGCCCCCGCTGGGCCCCGCAGGCCGGTTTGTTGGTGTATACACGGTACCCGTCATACTTCATATTGGGGAGTTTGTACGGCCCCCCGAGGAGGGACCCGGCGTAGTAGACCGTTGCGATGCCGAAGCTCGCATAGGCGCCTCCCTCCAGGTAGCATTCGTTCTTGAGCGCCAGGAGGGTCCCGTCCTTTTTCACGCCCGTGGTCAGAACATGGGTAAACTGGTGCCGCGCCCGGGAAAAGAGAAATACCTGCTCTCTGTCATAGTTCATCTTGATCGGCCTGCCGGTCTTGATGGAGAGGAGACACGCGGCCAGTTCCATCGGGTTTGCCGAAGCCTTTGGACCAAATCCTCCCCCCACATAGGGCTTGATCACCCGCACCTTGCCCACGGGAAGGCCCAGGACCATGGCGACGGTCCTCTGTACGTAATGGGGGACCTGCGTCGAGGTATGGAGGGTCAGATACCCCAAATGATCGTAATCGGCCACACACCCGTTCGGCTCCAGGAAGGCCGCATCCTGACGTTTGTTTTTGAATGTATCCGTTCGAATCAGGTCGCATTCCTTAAAGGCCGCCTCCACATCGCCGAACTCCTGGTGTACCTCGGCGCAGAGGTTCCGCGGATAGTCGTCATGGATCACCGGGGCCCCTTCGGCCATGGCCGCTTCGGGGGTGAATACGGCGGGAAGTTCCTCATAATCCACCTTGATGAGGGAAACCGCCTTCTGGGCCGTCTCCAGGTCCACCGCGGCGACCGCAGCGATCTCGTCCCCCACGTAACGAACTTTTTCTTTGCAGAAGATCGTTTCGTCGTACCGGGCAGGGCTGACCCCGTATGGGACCATGCCGGTATCATCCGCGGTCACGACGCACTTCACCCCTGAAAGCCGTCTGGCCTCGGTGGCGTCAATATTCAGAATCTTTGCATGGGCAAGGGGGCTTTGAAGCAGCGCCCCGAACAGCATTCCCGGCATGCGCAGATCATCGATGTATTTGGCCCGTCCTGTGGCCTTGTCCGGTGCATCCAGTCTGGGCGCCCGGGTATTGATTACGTCATATCCACTCATGGTGTATCTCTCCATAGTATTCTCTGAAGGTTTCAGGAGGGCGAGGCCTCCTTTTTGACGCTCGCAATCGCCTCCACAATCTTCTGGTAACCGGTGCACCGGCAAAGATTCCCCGATATGGCCGATCGAATCTCGGTTTCATCGGCATCGGGATTCCGATCCAGAAGACTCTTGGCCGATA
>CAYLJZ010000189.1:0-3514 GCA_964384085.1 uncultured Desulfobacteraceae bacterium | reverse complement strand
CTTTTCCACTTCCCGTTTCTCCACAGAGCCCGGCAACCCTGCGCAGGGAAATTGAGACTATCCTCATGTTAACACCATTGAAAAGAAATTGGTAGGGGCTTGTGAAGAGGAGCTATTCTCGTTATAATCTATGGTCAATCGTCAATTCCTACGAGGTCTCACCCATGAACAATGCCTTTTCGTCAGTGATTATTGAAAGTATGAGCGATGGAGTCCTGGTCTTTGATTTTCAGGGATATATCACCCATATCAATCCTGCGGGCCTGGATATACTGGGCCTCAGGGCTGAAGACGTTCAAGGCCGCACCTATGTTCACCTCTTTATGGAGGAGCCGGAAAACGATGCGTTCAACGATATCCTGATTCGAGGCATTCAGGAGAGGGAGAGCCGACTCTACCAGGAGGTCCCCTTCAGGAGGGAGGATGGCCGGTTGCTCGACCTTGGCGTCACCACATCGTTTCTGCGCCTCGAGGCGGAAAAATGGGATACCCCGGGTATCGTAATGGTATTCAAGGACATTACCCAATTCAAGGCGCTCGATCGTGCGCGTCGCAGGGTCCTGGATCATCTTTCCCACGAACTGCGGACCCCGCTCTCCATTGCCGCCGCTTCTCTAAGAAGTCTGGAGACCCCCGAGAACCGAAAAACCCTGGACCGGATTCGGCGGAACCTGAAGCGGCTTCAGGATATTCAGATGGATGTGGAAGACATCGTCAGAGCAGAAGGAGCGGATCGCGAGCATGGATTCAAACCCTGTGTGGAGCAGACCCTCGACCTGCTCCACGTCCTTGCAGAAGAAGATCCGGCTCAGGTCAATGCCCTTAAGACGGTTGAAAAGATGGTAGCGGCCCATCTTCCTTTTGGGGACATCGATTTGAAGGCGTCGAGACTAAAGCCAGTTATCGAACGGGTAGCAGCCATGATTCCGGAACTTTCATCCCACAGGAACCTCGATTTGAAGGTTGAGATCAGAGAAGATCCCTGTGCCCTGATCAGTGAGGCGGTCGTGGAGAAGATGCTGTTCAGCCTGCTCAAAAATGCCGTCGAGAACACTCCTGACGGTGGAACCGTAACTATTTCTCTTGGCCCCTCACCTACCGGCGTTGAAGTGGCCGTCCGGGATACCGGAGTCGGGATTACCGAGGAGAGTCAGAAGCAGATTTTTGGCGGCTTCTACCATGCGAGGGAGACCGACTTCTATTCCACCAAAAGGCCGTTTGACTTTGATGCAGGCGGAAAAGGCCTCGAACTTCTCAAAGTCAGGATGTTCGCAGATACGTACCAGTTCCAGGTATTGTGCGAGAGCGCCCGGTGCGTGCATCTTTCCGGTGAGGACGCGACATGCCCGGGCGTCATATCCGAATGTTCCCACGTCCGGGACTCAGCCGAATGCGCGAGGGCCGGGGGCACGGTGTTTACCCTTGTCTTTCCGACACCGCTCGAGCCCCATCAAGGTTAAGGGAAGTGAGATGATACCTTAAGACCCTATTGAAATCCGAGGGGCTCCTCATGCGATTTTGGGGTTGACAATATCACCAGCCTGAGATATAGAACCACAGTAGGAGAACGAAAATGAGCGTTATGCACGCACTGAAGGGCTTTTTTTATTATTACTTTAGCCGGAGGGCCGGAATGCCTTAGTGTGTGTTTTCGCAACTATCATATAAAAAAAAGGCGGAGCACATGCTCCGCCTTTTTTTTTGATGAAAAATCAGTCCCGTCCGCAGGAGATGGATGATGAGAAACAACCTACCTCAAAACAGGGTAGTCGAAAACGAGGAGGCCGCGCGAAAAGACCTTGGCCTCAACGAAAGGCTCGGGTTGATCAGCCTGATTGATGAAGGCATGCGGATGAAATCCACTGAATCGCCTATTGTGCCGGATCTCTTTAACAACCTCTGGGCCCTTGTCAGCGAAACGGTATCCGGAAGCCGGATCAACAGGCTCAAACCGGAAGATTCCCAAAATGGGTTTCGAGTGATCGAAGTCAACGCAGAGACCGGGGAAAACCTGGGCCGGTTGAACATGCTCTACCTTCGTAAACCGGTTCCCTGCTACTACCTGGTTTATGTGGAGATTGGAGCGCCGTTCAGAAGAAAGGGCTTGGGCACGCAGATACTAAAGCACTTCAGAAAATTCCTGATCAAACGATCGGCCATCGGGATTCTGGATAATATTATCCCCGAGGAAGACCCGACCTATGATATTTACCTGAAGGCATCGTGGAGACCGGCCGAGAGCATCATTGGAAACTCCTCCCTGGCAGACCGGCATTGTTATATGATCTTTACGCCCCCCAGTCTGGAAGGAAAGGACTTGAAAGGGCCGATCCAAAAGCTGCTCCACCACCTGCGTCGAAAACAGACGGTTATCGATATGCGGGACAACCAGATCATGGTCCAACGGACCATCGAGGAATTCAAGGGGCTCCATTCGGCCCTCATGACCTATTTTGGAAAGGAAATTCAGCGGGGCAAATCGTCGCCTCTCATGCGGTTCATGTTCACCCGTTTTGTTACCAAACTGGTTGCCTTCAGACGCCGCATCGAAACGCTGGTTGGGTATACCGGCGGCGACTCTCTGGAGCAGATCTCACTTACGCCTGATATTGCTCGACTGCCGGGCCAGTCCTATGCCCCTTTCGACCTGGAAAATGGTCCCACCCTCGTAGACGGGGACATGAAGCTGTGGAACCGGCTCCCTGAGACGTTAAAAGAGCATCCCGCCCGGTTTATCGAGAGGCTTCCCAATTACGAGAGACCCAGCCTCACATCGTGGCTGGAGAAGCGAATGGGCGACACGGACCGTCCCTTGACGATCGGGGACCTCATGGACCTGGGATTTGATCCGACGCGTCTGAAGGAAATCGACATTGACGGTCTGCCCTGTATTTTTGAACGAATTCAAGCGAGACAACTCCCGGATTTGAAGAAAAAGGATGCGCTATTGGCAGAAATAGGCTCGAGAATGCACGGTTGGCGGATCAAAAGTACCAGCCTGCATGTGAATCGCCCGCTTCTGACGATCCGTGACAGGGGAAACGCCTATGTACTGCGCCGAAAAATCGGCGGGATTCACTGGGAAGAGGCGGTAGAGCAGATTCAGAGTTCACCCTGTCTCAAAACACTCGATAAAGCCTTAAAACTCCACCGAATGATTGCCGGGACCGTGAAGGAGGCGCACCGGGCTGTTTCTGAAGAATTGAATGTGGCAGAGGAGGTCTTGAACGACCTCCTGTCCTGCTTTGTTTCGTGGGAGATAAAAACCAATCGGCCGCTCATTATGGTCGATTTTACCAACTCCTATCTGACGTCCATCTGGATGGCATAACCTCCAGGATTTGCGATTATTGATCTATGATTGTCGATTGAACACCCCCTTGAAAAAACGATGGGCGTATCACTTTAGGTGTGTGAAAAAAGTCCGTGGGGGTCTCTTTCCCAAAGGACGCAAATCCTTGAGTCATTGCATGGATACGGCAGTGAGGTCGTTAACTGAGCGCCCCAACAGCTC
>CAYLJZ010000188.1:0-3515 GCA_964384085.1 uncultured Desulfobacteraceae bacterium | reverse complement strand
AAGGGCATGAAGAGCCTTTCCAACTCATCGCTGTCAACTGCGATTCCCCTGGCCCTAAGCGTCTCCTCCACGGACTCGTCCACGTAGAAGCTGTTTCCCCCGGGATAAACAATATGTTGCTCAGGGTCGGGACCGAGGTCCATCACCTGGCGGGACTTCCAGCAATCCTCATCCCAGTAGGATTCACAGAGAATGTAATGTCTGTCGTTATTGACGAATCGTCTCTTCAGGTACATATGGAAAAGCCTGGTTTAGGAACATTCACAATTACTCTATTTACGTTGCCTTGTTGTCTCAACTCTGATTCCTGGAAGCGGCCATGGGCGGAACTGTTCGCGATGTTTGGCGCCTTTCTCTACAGGGAGGACCAGGAGTCCATCTCGGCGCGTTTTGAGTAACAGGGTCCGTTCACTCGTTTTTCTCCCATTGATTCAGGGGACACGCAGCACAGAGCGGGTTTTTGCGGCAAAAGTTTTTTCCGGTCAGCACGATCAAGGCATGGAATTCGTTATAAAGGGGAATATCTTCGGGGAGGTGATCCATAAAGAGGGACTGGATATCGTCATAGGTCGCCTCCTCCGGGGCCATGCCGTGCCGGCTCAGTATTCGGAACGTGTAGGCATCCACCACAAAAAGGGGCTTGTTGGCAGCGTAGAGGACAATGCTGTCTGCGGTTTCACGCCCCACACCGTTAATCGAGAGGAGCGCCTCACGCATGGTTTGGGTCTTCATGTCGAACAGACGTGTCAGATCCGCGCCATACTGATCAGCGATAAAATGAAGAAGGTTTTTAAGACGCCTGGCCTTGATGTTGTAGTAGCCTGCCGGACGGATCTCCTCAGCGAGTTCAGCTTCTGGCAGAGAAATGAGGCGATCCAGGGAGAGGAGCCCTCGCTTTTTGAGGTTTGAGATGGCCTTTTCCACATTTGTCCAGTTGGTATTCTGGGTGAGAATCGCCCCGATCATGACCTCGAGGGGCGTATCAGCCGGCCACCAGTTCTGGGGGCCGAAATGGGCAAGAAGGAGCTCGAACATCTCCAGCAACCGCTGACCCGTAGCGGTGAAGGGGGTGAATGGGTGATCGTTGGTTCCTTTTGTGGTGCGAGGGGGTTGTTTCAAGGCGTATTCTCCCGACATAGAGATCTTATGGCTTGACAGGTGGGCGAAGATACCTTAGATTTTGCCCTCGTGTCAACAAGTCAACCGGCAAGCCCTCTCAATTCCGATGTTCTTTATATGAATTGAGCAGTTGTATCCATTAGCCCCAACAGGGAAATCGATATACCATGGCAAAAGGTCAGTCCCTCAATACCACACGAAATATCGGGATCATAGCGCACATCGATGCGGGCAAGACCACGGTGACGGAGCGTGTCCTTTTTTACTCGGGCCGTGTCCACAAGATGGGCGAGGTTCACAACGGCGAGGCCACCATGGACTGGATGGTGGAAGAGAAGGAGAGGGGCATTACCATCACCTCTGCCGTTACATCGTGCGAGTGGCTGGGGCATACAATCAACATCATTGATACCCCTGGCCATGTGGATTTCACCATTGAGGTGGAGCGGTCCCTTCGAATACTGGACGGGGCGATCGGTGTTTTTTGCGCAGTGGGGGGGGTCGAACCTCAGTCAGAGACGGTGTGGCATCAGGCCGACAAATACAAGGTCCCCAAGATCGTTTTCATCAACAAGCTGGACCGGATCGGTGCGGATTTTTTCAGGGCCGTCCAGATGATCAGGGATCGACTGGCTGCGGTTCCTTTAGTCCTGCAGTTGCCCTGGGGGATGGAAGACAGTTTTAAGGGGGTGATCGATCTCGTCAACATGAAAGGGATCCTCTGGGAAGACGATTCTCTGGGGGCGACACTCACTACGGTGCCGGTGCCAGAGGAAATGACCGGGGAAGCTGCCCGCTACAAAGATCTCCTTATGGAGACACTCGCTGACAACGACGATCTCATCATGGAGCGGTATCTGGCCGATGAGCCCATTCAGGTTCAAGAACTCAAAGCGGCCATTCGCAAGGCTACTACCCGCATGAAACTGGTTCCGGTCTTTTGTGGAGCTGCCTTGAGAAACAAGGGTATTCAGCCCCTGTTGGACGGGATTGTGGATTACCTCCCGTCTCCCCTGGATATTCCGCCGATCACCGGAACGAACCCCCTGACCGGGGAGATAGAATCAAGGCCGGCAAAGGCGAAAGGTCCTTTTTCCGCCCTTGCCTTCAAGGTGATGATGGACCAGGGGAGAAAGATGACCTATCTGCGGGTCTATTCCGGTACGGTAACGGCCGGGAGTCCGGTCTACAATCCGGGGCGGGGGCTTATTGAAAAACCTGCACGATTGCTGAAGATGCATTCCAACAAGCGGGAACGGATCGGAGAGGCATCTGCAGGGGATATCGTTGCCGCAATGGGCCTCAAGCTGACGACCACCGGCGATACCCTCTGCGACGAAGCGCATCCCATCCTCCTTGAGACGATCCAGTTCAATGAACCGGTGATCAGCGTGGCCGTGGAGCCCAAGGGAGTGCAGGATCATGACAGGCTTTTGGATGCCCTGCAAAAGCTGTCCGATGAAGATCCCACATTCAAGTTCAGGATCGATGAGGAGACCGGTCAGACGCTCATATCGGGAATGGGTGAATTACATATAGAGATCATTGTCGGAAGGCTTAAACGGGAATTTCTGGTTCCGGTGAATCAGGGGAAACCCCAGGTCGTATACCGGGAGACCATTACTGTGCCGGTGGAGGAGGAAAGTATTTTCAAGAGAGAGCTGGCCGGTCAGGAGCATTTCGCAGGGATTCGAATTCGGCTATCCCCTTTGCCAAGGGGCACCGGGAACCTGTTTGTCAACCAGTGCGACGATCCGATGCTCATCGAGGGCTTTCTGGAGGCCATCAGCAACGGGATTGCCGAGGCCCAGGCCGGCGGGACCCTGTTGGGGTATCCGGTATGCGATGTGCAAACCACCCTTTTGGGGATTCAGATAAAAGAGAATCTCACTGATGTGATGGCCTTTAAGGCGGCTGCCAATATGGGATTCAGGGGCGCTTTTCAGAAAGGCGAGCCTGTGCTTTTGGAGCCTATCATGAAGACTGAGGTCCTGGCACCCGAGGAGTTCACGGGCGAGGTCATCGGCGATCTCAATGCCAGGCAGGGCAAGATCGAACAGATCGCCAGTACCGGGGCGATTCAGGCCCTGACGGCAAGCGTCCCCCTCTCCAAGATGTTCGGGTATTCCACGGCCCTTCGTTCTGTTACCCACGGAAGGGGAACTTTTACCATGCAGTTCAGTCATTATGACCGGGCCTGAACTGTTTTGTCCCTATGGGGAGACTGGTATGCGCGCCTGCCCCTCTCCGTAATCGATAATCACTCCCTTCGGCGTTATCTCTTTCAGAATCGGTCCGTTTTCTCCGATTCGATCCCCGACCTTGAGATGTTGCATATTGATGAAGACCAGACGCTCGTCCGGGTTTTCCGAGTATGAATGAACATTGATCTGGAG
>CAYLJZ010000187.1:1964-3548 GCA_964384085.1 uncultured Desulfobacteraceae bacterium | reverse complement strand
AAGTATCCTAACCACTTGATTCTACCTTGGTTGTGCAGATATCGGTCAGACACTACCTAACGTGTTGCAAGGATTTTATCGTGACGGTTTCCTGACGCCTTCATCAAATGAGACGATTTTTCCTACAAGATCGTAAGGATGCGCTTCTGTGATTCGAACGGGCATGATCTCCCCGGTGATGCCCTCTCCCTCGTTGATAAGGACACTCATATCCACGTCCGGGGCCATGGCAGCCGTTCTACCGGCCAGCAGGAGTTCAGTTTCGGGGCTGGGACCCTCGATCAGCACCGGAAAGAGTTTCCCGACCTTTTGGGCATTCAATCTTTTTGAGATCTTGGACTGAATGGTCATGACCCTGCCCAACCTTTTCTGCGCGGTGTCCGTGTCCACCGTCGGTTGAAGGCGAGCTGCGTGGGACCCCTTCTCAGGGCTAAACGCGAATACCCCTAAAAAATCGAGTTGGGCGGTTGTCACAAAACGGCAGACCTGCTTGAACATCTTCTCTGTTTCACCGGGAAACCCTACCATCAGGGTAGTTCGAATGCTGATTTTCCGCTTCCTCTTTCTGATTCTCTCAATCAATTGTTCCGGCGCCTCCGTGTGTGGGTCGCGTCCCATGGCTGTCAGGAGGTTCTGATTCACATGCTGAAGCGGAATGTCCAGGTAGGGACAGATGGTTTCCTCGGCATCCATGATGTCTAAAAGGGAATCCGACACACGGTTCGGATGGAGGTACAACAAGCGGATCCACTGGATCCCGTTTATGTGGACCAGTTTCTCCAGCAATTCGACAAGTCTGGGTTCACCGTACAGGTCTTTTCCATACAGGCTGGTATCCTGGGCAATCAGGTTGACCTCTTTTACGCCCCTGTCTGCCATCTTCTTGACTTCCCGGACCAGGGATGGAATGGGTCGGCTTCTGAAAGGACCTCTCAATTTTGGGATAATGCAATAGCTGCATCTGTGGGAGCACCCTTCTGCAATCTTGAGGTAAGCGGTGTAAAAGGGGGTTGACTGGACCCTGGGAAAATCATCGTCGGCCAGAAAGGTGGGCCGGCTGATAAGAAAGGGCGGAGGATCCGCCTCATTCGGGCTGAGTGCCTCTGCGACACGGGAGATCTCTCCCGTTCCAAGCCACCCGTCCACCTCCGGGATCTCCCTCGCCAGTTTATAACCGTAACGCTGAACAAAACAGCCGGCCACCACAAGTTTCCTCAATCTTCCTTCTTTTTTGAGACGCACGGTTTCCAGAATGGTGTCAATGGCCTCCTCCACCGCTGATTCCAGAAAGCCACAGGTGTTGATAACCGCAAATTCTGCCTCCTCTATCTCAGATGTGAGGGTAAACCCCTTTGACTCGAGAATGCCGAGCATGTGCTCGCTGTCCACCAGGTTTTTGGCGCAGCCAAGGCTGATCATGGATACGGTTCCGGCTCTATTATTCATGGGAGGCGATAGGCGCAAGGCGCAAGGCGCAAGGCGTCAGGCGCAAGGCGCAAGCGTCGAGCGCAAAGGGTTAAGGGTTGAGGCCCGGTCAGGGGCCATCGTCCACATCATATCCTATCAACAAGTGGGCCGAATCTC
>CAYLJZ010000187.1:0-1864 GCA_964384085.1 uncultured Desulfobacteraceae bacterium | reverse complement strand
CCCGGTCAGGGGCCATCGTCCACATCATATCCTATCAACAAGTGGGCCGAATCTCAAGACTTTGGTTGAGACAAGTGCATCGGTGGCTTGAAACCTGGGATCGTGGGAGTGTGTCTCTGTAGTTCAAAATGCGTTGACACATAGAGGCAAGGTGTGTTACCAACACCACACATCTGATGATTACCTTCTTATTTTACTCAGATAAGCCGCCAAGGCCTCCATCCTTTTCTGAATCGTCAGCATTTCCTGCAAAGTCAGATCAGGGGCGAAACCGAACTCCTTGATTTTTTTGTCGCAAAGTTTTTTAATGCATCATGGACGCATTCAAGAGGGTCGCGCGGTGAATGCGCCCATGAATCCCTGAATGTGCGATTCCCGTTCATTCAGGGCAGATGTTTCTGAATATCCTAACCTTTTTGATTTGTTGCGAGATGATCATGATTGGAAAAATCATAAAAAATATCTTTGGAAGCAAAAACGAACGGGAGCTCAAGAAACTGACGCCGGTGGTGGATCAGATCAACCAGTTGGAGACAAAGTTTCAGGCCTTTTCCGATGAGCAGTTTCCTGAAAAAACAGCCGAACTCAAAGAGCGGCTTTCGCGTGGGGAATCCCTGGACGACATTCTTCCCGAGGCATTTGCTGCGGTGAGAGAGGCATCTGTAAGGACCCTCGGCATGAGGCATTTTGACGTTCAGCTCATCGGCGGGATAGTCCTGCATCAGGGGAAGATCGCCGAGATGAAGACGGGCGAGGGCAAGACACTGGCCGCGACGCTTCCTCTCTACCTCAACGCCCTCACCGGAAAAGGCGCTCACCTGGTGACTGTCAATGATTACCTGGCCCAGCGGGATGCAGATTGGATGGGGGCCATCTACAAGGCCCTGGGGCTTTCGGTGGGGGTGGTTGTCCACGGCATGGATGACCGGGAGAGAAAAAGTGCCTATACCTGCGATATCACCTATGGAACCAATAATGAATTCGGGTTCGATTACCTCCGTGACAACATGAAGTTCGACTATGCGGATTTTGTTCAGAGGGGGTTCCATTATGCCATTGTGGATGAAGTGGACAGCATCCTGATCGATGAGGCACGGACCCCGTTGATCATCAGCGGGCCGGTGGAACACAGCGAAAACAAGATCTACGAGGAAGTCAAGCCCCTGGTCATCAATCTGAGAAAAAAACAGAGCGCTATCGTACGCTCTCTTCTGAATGATGTTCGCCAGTCTCTCGATGGGGGGGAAGTAGGAGAAAAAACGATCGAGACCCTCCTTCAGATCAAAAGGGGGGACCCCAAAAACCCCGTATTCCTGGATATCGTCGCCAAAAACCAGGCACTGAAAAAGCAGATCGACAGGACCGAGAGCATGCTGAGGTCCCAGAAGATGCTCCCTGACCTGGACCAGGAGCTCTACTGCACCATCGACGAGAGAAGCAATGCGGTGGAGCTGACTGAAAAGGGAATTGACCTCCTTTCGAAAGGGGGCCTGGGCGAGTTTATGCTCCCTGACCTGGACGATGAAAGCCACAATGTCAGGAACGATCAGGAATTGAGCAAAACAGACAAGGAAGATCGTCTGAGAGCACTCGAAGAGCAGTACATGAGGACGTCCGAGCTGGTCCATGCCACGCAACAGCTGATAAAGGCCTACTGGCTGTTTGAAAAGGATGTGCAATACGTCATCAAAGACGGTGAAATTATGATCGTCGATGAATTCACCGGCCGTCTCATGCCGGGTCGGCGGTGGAGTGATGGTCTGCACCAGGCCGTGGAGTCAAAGGAAGGTGTCAAGGTGGCCGGGGAAAACCAGACCCTGGCGACGGTGACCTTTCAGAACTTCTTCCGCATGTACGAAAAGCT
>CAYLJZ010000186.1:0-3550 GCA_964384085.1 uncultured Desulfobacteraceae bacterium | reverse complement strand
GGCATAAAAACAACCCCTTAAAAAAAAGAGGCAGGGAAGCATTTTTCCTCTTGACCACTGACAGCCATATCAGGCTTTTATCATAAGGAGAGGTGGGCGAAAGGGGTTTATCGGTGGTCGGGGAAACGCGGGATGATTAGGATAAGCGGGATGGAGCATGGAGCATGGAGCGGGAAGGGGGAGAGGGGGAGCGGGGGAGAAGGGGAGAAGGGGGGAACCTTCGAAAGTCAGGGGTCAGAGGTCGGAGGGCAGATCGTGGAATTTGATGTGCATTGTCATACGCCGGGGGTGGAGAAGGAGCCGGTGGTGGTGACGGTGTCGCTGGATGGGAGAGTGGCGGATGATATTGTGTTTGACAGCAGAGGGGATAAAAAGCTGTGGTACTATCTGGGCCATGAGTCGGGAGTCAGTAGTCAGGGGTCGGGGGTCGGTGGAAACCATGAGATTTTGTTTGAGGTGTCGAGGACGTGGAATCCGAAGCGGATGATGATGTCGGTGGATGAGAGGGACTTGGGGGTGGCGGTGAGCGAGCCTGTTTTTGTGAAAGAATTGCCCCAGGAGGGGGTGGGGTTTTATCATTGGGAGAAGCTGGATGAGGGTAATGCGGGGTGGATCAGGAAAGAGATGACAGAAGTCGGAGGTCAGAGGTCGGACGTCGAGGGGCAGGGGACTGGGGAGTTGAGGTTTCGGTGGACGGGTAGGATGGGAGCGTTGCCGATTGACGGATTGAAGAATTCTGGGATTGAAGAATTGAAGGATGGGCAGGTGGTGTTTTTGAGGTGTGGGCATCCGGATATTGGGAACGAGCCGGTTGTCGTAAAGATTCGGGGGGATAGCGATTTACTGCGGCAGGTTGAATTTGGCAATCATGATTGGCGGAAGGTGGTGTTTGAGGGGAAAGAATTGGATGGAGTGGAGGTCATGACGTTTGAGGTGTCGCGGACGTGGAACCCGAAACGTATGGGGGTGTCCGAGGATGGGAGGGACTTGGGGGTGGCCCTTATCTTTTGATCGAATCTCCATTGCGGCAGTTTCCTGCGGGATGGGAAGGGATATTGGCGGACATCCGAGGATTGGGGGATATCCTAAATAGCAGGCGCAACAATGGTGAAAACGCCACAAAAAAAAGCGAAACGTCCCAAAGAGACATTTTGCTGGTAGTCCCAACGGGACTCGAACCCGTGTCTCCGCCGTGAGAGGGCGATATCCTAGGCCGCTAGACGATGGGACCAGTGGCTGGGGGACGAGGATTCGAACCTCGGTTAACGGGGCCAGAACCCGTCGTATTGCCACTATACGATCCCCCAGTGGAGCGTAAAGATTGCGCATCTCTGGCGAAAAGTCAAGCGAAATTTCGCATCTCCCTCAACTTTGTCCTGCCTTCCAGCACCTGACCAGATGATCCTCGCCCACGGGATAGAAATGGATCTCTTCCTTTCGGCAGCGCTCTTCCACGTGCGGGCACCTGGCCTGAAATTTACATCCCGGCGGCGGATCGAGGGGGGTTGGGACATCTCCCCCCAGGGATTTCAGGCCCCGCCTCGCCCCGGGTTCAGCTTTTGGAACGGCCGAGAGGAGGGCCAGAGAGTAGGGGTGCCGCGGGTGTGCGAAAAGGGCTTCGGTCTTTGCATATTCCATGATCTGACCCAGGTACATGACAGCCACCCTGTCGCTGAGATACCCCACCACGTTCAGATCGTGTGAGATAAAGAGATAACTGAGCCCGAGCCGGTCCTGGAGGTCTTGCAGGAGGTTGATGATTTGGGCCTGAATGGACACGTCCAGGGCCGACACCGGTTCATCGCAGATGACCAGGGACGGATCCACGCTCAAGGCCCGTGCGATGCCGACCCTCTGGCGCTGGCCCCCGCTGAACTCGTGGGGATATCGGTCCGCGCTTTCGGCGGATAATCCTACCATTTCAAGGAGTTCATCCCTTCGCTCTCTCCGGCGGTCCCTTGCAAGCCCCATGATTCGAAGACCCTCTTCGATGGTCTGGCCGATGGTCATTCGAGGATTCAGGGAGCCATACGGGTCCTGGAAGACGATCTGCATCTCCTTTCGCAGAGCACTCATGCGGCTGTGGGAGAGGTGGGTAATATCCTCCCCCTGATAGACGAGTTTTCCTGCATCTGGCTCCAGGAGCCTCAGAACAAGTCTCGCCACGGTCGATTTGCCGCAGCCGCTTTCGCCCACAAGGCCGAGGGTCTTCCCTTTTTGGATCTCCAGATCGATCCCGTCAACGGCCTTGACCCATGCGGCGGTCCTCTGGAAAAACCCTCTGCGGACCGGAAAGTACTTTTTCAGTCCTTCCACGCGGAGGGTCGGATGGCTTTTGGCAGGTTGCTCATTTTGTAAGGCTAACGCTTCGATACCGTTTCCTCCAACCATGCCTGTTGCCAGTCATAACGGCCTGGGTTTTCTAATCCCTCAATCCCCAAATTCCTCAATTCCAGCATTCCCCAATCCCTCAATTCCTCAATCCCTCAATTCCTCAATTTTGAAATTCCTCGATCCCCTGTGACCGGGCATCGGCTCAGGTGCCCCTCGCCATGATCAACCATTCCGGGGAACTGGGTCTTGCAGCTTGCGATGGCAAGCGAACACCTGGGATGAAACGGACATCCCGGGGGTTTATAGGCGGGGTTAGGGACGGCGCCGGGGATGCTGTGAAGCCGCTCGCCCCGTCTGGACCGTGACGGGAGGGATGCCAGCAACCCCTGAGTATAGGGATGCCTCGGATTGTTGAAGATCTCCACTGTATTTCCCTGCTCCGCGATGATGCCGGCATACATGACATAGACGCGGTCCGCAATGTTGGCTACCACCCCGAGATCGTGGGTGATGTAGAGCACGGACATGGCCGAGGTCTTCTGAATCGATTGCATCAGGGTGAGGATCTGGGCCTGGACCGTCACGTCGAGGGCGGTGGTCGGTTCGTCGGCGATGATCAGATCGGGATTGCAGGCCAGGGCCATGGCGATCATCACCCGCTGCCGCTGCCCGCCGCTCAACTGGTGCGGGTAATCCTTCAGCCGCTGTTCAGGAGATGGGATGCCGATATCTTTGAGAAGCTGAATGCATCTTTTGCGGAGTTCATCGGTATCCACTTCTTCGTGGACGCGAATTGCCTCCTCGATCTGGTCTTCAATGGTAAACACCGGGTTCAGCGATGTGAGGGGTTCCTGAAAGACCATGGAGATGTGGTTGCCCCGTATCTGTTGCATGCCGGACTCATCCACCTTCAACAGGTCAGTTCCCTTGAAGAGAATGTTTCCCCCCATGACCTCTCCGGGCGGTTTTGGAATGAGATCCAGGATTGTCAGGGCCGAAACCGTCTTGCCGCAACCCGATTCTCCCACGAGACAGACGGTTTCCCCCGGACAGATATCGAAGCTGATTCCGTCCACGGCCCGGGCCACCGAATCTCTCCCCCGAAAATAAACCTTCAGGTCCTGAACCGAAAGAAGTGGGTTGTCCATGGGAAGTGCCTACCCTCTTTCCCTCAGCTTGGGATTCATGGCGTCGCGGAGTCCTTCGCCGAAGAGAT
>CAYLJZ010000185.1:1815-3561 GCA_964384085.1 uncultured Desulfobacteraceae bacterium | reverse complement strand
TCGAGAAACATAATGCCTCTGACGCTGATGGAGTGGATATGGGGGTTCAGTGGTCAGAGGTCAGGAGTCTGGGGCTTAACCGTAACAGACTGAACCTCCCAGCCCCTCAACCCCTGAACCTCTAAACCCTTGAACCTGCGTTTTTCAAAGAGGGCTTCACCCCCGGCGCATCCGTTGGCAGGGGGTTATCAGTCTCTTTCAGAAAAGCCCTATTTCTTATACTTTTCAATGATCCAGGGTGCAATCTTGTAAGGGACAATCCCCTTATAGGTGATTTCAGGGGCGCCTTCCGCGGCCTTCCACTTGTTCGGCCAGACGCCGACGAGCTTCCCATCCTGCCACTGGACCCCGAGGCTGGTCAGGAAGCCGGGGCCCCATCTCAGATCATGCAGCGGTTTACCCTGTTCGTCTTTGATGTAATCGTGAACGCCGGCAGGGATCTTGTGGGGGACGCCGGTCTCGATGGCCTGAACCACTTTGTCCGAATCGAGTGTCCCCGCCTTTTCGATGGCCTGGACGATGCTATATTTGATGGCTGAATAGGTATCCGCGTTATAGGTGGGGACTTCATTATACCGCTTGATGTATTCGTCGACAAAAGGCTTGGTCAACTCATTGTATTCAACATCTTTAGCATAGGTGTTCAGGGTCATGACATAGTTGGCCATGCCCTGAGTGGCATCCCAGAATCCTTCCTTCTGGCCCTCCACATTGATTCCCACCTGGGCAGCCGGGATCTTGAGTTCCCCGGCCTGCCTGGCGAAGGTAATGCCCACCGACGCAGAGAAGATGGTGAAGATTACGTGAGCGCCCGAGCTCTCGATGGCCGAGAGTTCGGCCGTCACATCCGTGGCCGTTTGGGAGGGTCTCCAGACGCCGGCCTCCTCCATGCCCATTTGGGGAAGGGTCTTCTGAGTCGCCGCTACCATGGGATCTGCCCAGACCTGTTTTTCTGCTACGATGGCCACCTTGATCTTGGGGATATTCAGTGCCTGTTTGAGTATTCCGGCTACGGTCGCCATCTGAATAAAGCACGTCTTGACCAGGAACATGGAATTGAAAGGCGTCCCCCGGAAAAAGTATTTGTACCGGTCATAGTCCTTGGCCACGCGGGTACACAGTTCCGGATGGGCCGCGCCGCACCCGATAAAGATCTTCTTGTTGTCCATCGCCACATCCTGCATGGCCAGAACCGCCTCGGTCCTGAAGCCGCCCACCACAAAGTCCGCCTTGTTGCGGGTCAGGAGGAGTTCCATGGCATTGGTGGCGTCCGTGATGCTCAAAAACTCATTGGAATCCGCCTTGATCAGCTCGATTTTCATCTTCTTGCCGCCGACCTGGACGCCCCCTTTGGCGTTGATCTCCTCCATGGCCATCACCGCCCCGCCCCAGTGTCCCTTCCCCTGCATGAAATTCATGGGGCCGATAACGCCGATCTTGATCACATCATCCGCCGCCCAGGCCGGGAAACTGATTGTGAGAACCAGACAGACAGCCCCTATAACGCCCCAAACCGCCAATCCTTTTTTCATAGCCCGAATCTCCTTTCCGTAGGGTTTAAGGTTTGAATGAAAAGCCGACAATGCCGTTTGCCAATTCGAACCCGGACAACCCGGAATAAAAAACACTCACACAGAGACACAAAGACACGGAGATTAAAGAATTACGCAGGGATATTCCAAATTTAGCTAAATCGAGAATCCTCTTGGTGAACCAGTTTCCTGTAGAGGTGATAGAAAAAGACCC
>CAYLJZ010000185.1:0-1715 GCA_964384085.1 uncultured Desulfobacteraceae bacterium | reverse complement strand
AATCGAGAATCCTCTTGGTGAACCAGTTTCCTGTAGAGGTGATAGAAAAAGACCCCCATGAGTTCGCGGCCTCGTATCCCTCTTTCCAGATTTTCCTGGGGCGTATATTGATCCAGATGGGTATTCAGGAATCGTTCGTGGGCCAGTTTCACAATCTCGCTGAACAGGTCGATATACTGCCTCAGGGCCGATGGATCGAATCCGTCCTTGGGGCCGAAGCCGGCCCGGTCCAAGTCCACCAAGAGACGTCCCATAATGACGTCGTCCTGGGAATACACCTTTGCACCTTCGGATATCTTGGATGAGATGACCCCCCACTCCTCGAACTGTGTAAGCCATTTGGGGGCCATACCCGTTGTGTCGCAAAAGGCCTTTTCCCCAACTACGTCCTCTTCCAGGAGCTGGTCCAGAGGACTGAAATAGCCGACGCGCAGATCGAGGATGGCCTTCAGCTCGGGAGACCGGTCGTGCCGCTTGATGATTTTTTTGATGAGAGAGAGGGGGAGGAAAAAATGGTCCTGGATTTTTTTGATCAGAAGGATGCGTTCGATATAGCTCTCGTCATAGTCTGCAACATTTTTTCCCTGTTTCCTGGGCCGTGGAATAAGGCCTTCCCGCACATAGAAATGGATCGTCTCTTTTGGGGCGTTGGTGAGTCTTGAAAGCTCGCTGATTCGCATTCCTGCCTCACAGACATCATAAAGAAGGAGGGTTGGAGACGACCGGAATTGATTCAAATCAGCTATAGGCCACCTGCTTTCTTATGTCAAGAACAAAATACAAATTTTCCTTGACTTACGTACATAGTATGGAGTAGTGCTCCATGATATGGAACACCGAACGCGGAACTTGGAACGGGGAACTGATCTGAACATCAAGACCTTTTTTTACAGCAAGAGATCAAAAGGAACCCTCCAAACGCTAAGGGAATGACGCTGGACATAAACCTGCAAGGAGATGGATGCGATGACGACCGATTTTCAGACCATCAAGGTGGATAAGAAGGACGGGGTGGCGGTGCTCACCATTAACAATCCGCCGGTCAATCAGATGTCGCCCCGAATGATGGAGGACTTTGCGGCCGCGGTCACCTGGGCCCATGAGGACGGCGATGTCAAGGCGGTGGTGCTTACAGGCACGGGGAGGAATTTTATCGCGGGGGCCGACATCACCCAGCTTAAGCGGGTCAAGCGTCGAGAGGACGTCATGGAGGTGGCGCTCCAGGGGGCCCGTTTTCTGAGCAGCATCGAGACCGGACCCAAGCCGTTTATCGCGGCCATCAACGGCAACTGCCTGGGAGGGGGGCTGGAGACGGCCATGGCCTGCCACTACCGCGTGGCAGCCGAAGGGGTGAATCTGGGGCAGCCCGAGGTTCAGATCGGCCTTATCCCCGGGGCCGGGGGCACCCAGAGACTCCCCCGGCTCATCGGCCTTCCCAATGCCCTCGAAATGATCACTGCAGGGAAGCCGATCACGTCCAAACTGGCCTGGTCGAGGGGCCTTGTGGACGAGGTGGTCCCCGCGGACAAGCTCCTCGATGCGGCCCTGAAGGCGGCCCGGCGGTTTATCTCGGGGGAGCTGAATCGAAAGATGCGCATGACCCGGGGTGTCAATCACCGGCTTCCCAGCGCCGCTGAAAAGACCGCCCTGCTCAATTATGCCAAGGTGATGACCTACCAGAAAGCTAAAGGGTATATTGCGCCCTTCAAGGCGAT
>CAYLJZ010000184.1:0-3656 GCA_964384085.1 uncultured Desulfobacteraceae bacterium | reverse complement strand
TGGATGCAGTCCCCTGCCCACCACAACTGGGCATTCTGGACTGGATGGTCTCTTTCCAAAGCTATGGTTTCATTCTCTCCGTCAATCCGGAAAACTCCGGATCGGTCATCGACCTGTTCCGGGAAAGGCGCATCCATGCCGGGGTTGTCGGCAGGGTCACCGATCAGCGGCAGGTGACCATTCGAAGCGGCAGCGATTCTGAAACCGTCTTCGACTTCACTCAAGACAAGATTACCGGCATCACCTGCCCCTTCGATCAGCAGACCACCGGGATGGGCTAAGCTTTTCCACCGGGAAGGGCGCCTCGATCACGCCATCGATCGCTTCCGCATGGCCCTGGTGGAGGAGGGCCGAGAATATGACAAAGTGGATATCGATCGTTTTACATCCTGACGCCGATTCTCTTCGCAAACGACTAATCACTGGTTCCTATGAAAGCCAGAAGCCGTAAATGTGTGTGAACTGAGGAATGATCTATGCGAGGGGGATCAAGGTTTTGTTTCGCTTGATCTTCTGAGGGATGTTTTGATACGGTGTCACGAAAATACAATCAGAACAGTTAACCGGGAGGGTGTGACATGAAGTGGGGGACCATATTTTCTGTGTTTGCTCTTTTCTTGGCCGTTTGTGCGGGAGGGGCCGAGGCTGCCTCGAATAAACCACAGGTTACCATCGAGACCTCAAAGGGGACCATCGTCATTGAGCTGTATCCGGATGAGGCGCCCAAGACGGTCGCCAATTTTCTGAACTATGCCAGATGGGGACATTACGACGGAACCATCTTCCATCGGGTCATTCCCAACTTCATGATCCAGGGAGGCGGATTTTCCTCTGACCTGAAACAGAAGACCACTGAAATGCCCGTCGAAAACGAGGCGGATAATGGACTCCTGAATGACCGGGGAACCGTGGCCATGGCCCGGACCCCGGACCCTCACAGCGCATCGGACCAGTTTTTTATCAACACCAAAAACAATACCTCGCTGAACCACAAAAGCAAGACTCCTGAGGGGTGGGGGTATACGGTTTTCGGAAAGGTGACCAAGGGGATGGACGTGGTGGATGCCATATCGAAGGTCAACACCACGACCCGGGGGTCTATGAGTGATGTCCCGGTTGAACCGGTGGTCATTACCAAGGTGACGGTCAAGGATTAAGGAAAGGTCCGCGAATCGTGATTGAACAGGATGCGGAAATTGTATTCAACAAGCGGGTCGCCGCGGGTGCCTTTTTGACAGGGCTTCGATCGCCTGAGATTGTGGCGGAGGCCAGGCCCGGGCAGTTTGTGATGATCCGGGTGGGCCAGGGCTTGGATCCGCTTCTGAGGCGGCCTTTTTCCATCTGTGGATTGTTGGATGACCTTGTTCTCGTTCTTTATAGGGTGGTGGGGCGGGGGACCCGGATCCTGTCGAAGGCCGAACCAGGCGAATCGCTCCAGATATTGGGGCCTTTGGGAAAAGGGTTTGTAGGCCCTCAGGCAGAAGACCATGCCGTGCTGGTGGCGGGGGGGATGGGCCTTGCGCCCCTCCTGTTCCTGTCTCGCTCACTGGTGTCGGGAAGTTATACTTTTTTTGCCGGGTTTGGTTCTGCCGATCAGATCGTCAAAGCGAAGGAACTGGGACTGCCAGATGCGGAGATGTCAATTGCTACGGACGATGGTTCCGCAGGGCATCGCGGCCGTGTCTCCGGTCTTTTGGAAAAAGGGCTGGACGG
Source organism: uncultured Desulfobacteraceae bacterium (assembly GCA_964384085.1). Taxonomy (GTDB): domain Bacteria; phylum Desulfobacterota; class DSM-4660; order Desulfatiglandales; family Desulfatiglandaceae; genus AUK324. The sequence continues at coordinate 1,943 of CAYLJZ010000184.1, read as the reverse complement.
CCTGAGCAGGGATTGCAGAATGGTCTTCTCGTGCGGTCCACTTCCCATGTTGAAGGCCGTTGCGGCCATCACCAGGGAAAGGGATATTCCCTGCCAGGTCTCTTTAGAGGCGGCCATGGCATGCGGGCTGGGGGCATGCCAGGGGTGTGCCGTGAAGGCGGCGCCTGGACAGAATCGGGCCTACTGGCATGTGTGTCAGGACGGGCCGGTGTTTGATGCAATACGTCTGGACTGGGGGGCGATTTAATGGCGGAGCATCCGGATCTGAGGGTCAGCATCGGCCCCTTGAATCTGATAAATCCTGTTCTGACCGCATCCGGCACATTCGGGTATGGCCGGGAGTTTTCCTCCCTGATGGACTTGAATCGCTTGGGCGGGATCGTGGTCAAGGGGGTTTCCCTTCACCCGCGGGAGGGGAATCCGCCCCCTCGAATCGTGGAGACCCCGTGCGGCATGTTGAACGCCATCGGCCTGGCCAATGTGGGCCTTGAGGCCTTCCTGAGTGACAAACTTCCCTGGCTAAGAAGACTTGATACGGCTGTAATTGTCAATATTTATGGGCATTCTGTGGAGGAATACGGGGCCGTGGCGGCCGGGCTGCGGGGGGCCGAAGGCATATCCGCCATAGAGGTCAATATCTCCTGCCCTAATGTGACAGAAGGGGGGATGGCCTTTGGCACGGACCCGGGGATGTCGGCAAAGGTGACGGAGTGCGTGGTGAAGGCTGCAGATAAGCCGGTCATTGTCAAGCTGTCTCCCAATGTGACCGATATTCAAAAGATCGCTGTGGCCGTGGAAGGCGCGGGCGCGGATGCCCTGACGCTGATCAACACCCTCACCGGCATGGCCATTGATATTGAAAAGCGCGTCCCCAGATTGGCCAATGTCTCAGGAGGGCTGTCCGGACCGGCCATTCGGCCCGTGGCTGTCTATATGGTCCGTCAGGTGGTCAAGGCGGTCCGCATCCCGGTCATCGGCGTTGGAGGGATCATGGACCATCGGGACGCCCTCGAATTCCTGATAGCGGGGGCCCAGGCCATCCAGGTGGGAACGGCCAATTTCGTGCATCCCCAGACTGCTGTCCATCTTGTCGATGGGCTGACGGCGTTCTGCCGGGACCATGGCGTGTCGCGAATAGAGGAGATCATCGGAACCCTCAGAGAGGGGTGACGCCTGATCACGAAGGGGCGGAAACGGCTGCAGAGGAGGTAAGAAGAGAGGACACGCATGAACGTGATCATTTTAGGTTCAGGGACTGCCATTCCCCTCCAGGACAGGGCCTCCCCCTCTATCGCCGTGGTGATCGAGGGAAGGCCCATCCTCGTTGATATAGGCCCAGGGACCCTGCGTCAACTGGCCAGGGCCGGCATCCGCTATGAACAGATCGAGCGCGTGTTCCTGACACATTTCCATCCCGATCACACCGCCGACCTGATCCATCTTCTGTTTGCTTCAAAAAACCCTGAGGTTTTGAAACGAAGAAGACCCTTCGTGATTACAGGGCCTTCCGGTACGGGTCGATTGATTGCCTCTCTTCAGGAGGCCTACCCCGACTGGTTGAGCCTTCCTCCTGAGATCATGGGGATCGAGGAGCTTGGCATGGGGAGAAACGTGAGCAAAGACTATGGGAATTTCACGGTAACCACGACGCCCGCGGATCACACCCCCGCCAGCCTTGCCTATCGAATCGAAGACAACGATGGTAAAGCACTGGTCTATTCAGGGGATACCGGGTTCTGCGACGAGGTGGTGGAGCTGGCCAAGGGGGCCGATCTGTTGATCCTGGAGTCCTCTTTTCCGGATGGTGAGAGATGTGAAGGTCATCTGACCCCTTCTCTGGCCGGACGGATGGCGACGCTGGCAGGGGTCGAGCGTCTGGTGCTGGTCCACTTCTATCCGGAATGCCTGCGCACGGACATAGCAGCCCAGTGCCGCAAGACATA
>CAYLJZ010000183.1:0-3679 GCA_964384085.1 uncultured Desulfobacteraceae bacterium | reverse complement strand
AAGCGAAAGAGGAATGAAAAAAGAGAGGGATGAAGGAGTCGGTGTCTTGTGAACGAAAACACGAAGGCCGTGGTCCTTTTGAGCGGCGGAATCGATTCAACCACCGTTCTGGCGATTGCCAGAGACATCGGGTATTGCACCTACAGTCTCAGTTTCCAATACGGTCAACGGCATGCGGTGGAGCTGAAGGCGGCTAAAAGGGTAGCCCGCGCCCTGGGCGCGATAGAACACCGGGTCATGGATGTGAATCTTGGAGATATCGGGGGATCGGCGCTCACCGGCCCTATCGATTTACCAAAGGCCCGTAGCGAAACAGAGATGAGAAGCGGGATCCCCGTCACCTACGTTCCGGCTCGAAATACCATATTTCTCTCCTGTGCCCTGGCCTGGGCAGAGGTTTTGGGTGCATGGGACATTTTCATTGGGGTAACCGCCGTCGATTACAGCGGATACCCGGACTGCCGCCCGGAGTTTATAGAAGCCTTTGAAAAAATGGCCAATCTCGCCACAAAAGCCGGCGTTGAAGGAACCAAAAAGATTCGAATCAGAACGCCTGTCATAAGGTTGAGCAAGGCTGAAATCATCCGCACAGGAACCGCGCTCGGCGTAGACTACGGCATGACCCACAGTTGCTATGACCCATCTCCCGAGGGAGAGGCATGCGGGATATGCGACAGTTGTATTTTGAGGAAAAAAGGATTCAAGGAATCTGGTATTGAAGACCCAACCCATTACGTTTCAAAGGTGAAACTTGGTTAAAAAATCCGAGACGAGGTCAATGAGTGTGGATCCACTGTCGTTTGATTTCAATCTGGCCGAATTCGATCTGAATCTTCTGCCGATAGACGCCGAACTGTTGAAGCATAACGAGGAGATGCTCACATCTGCTGTAGAGGAGCGCCTCCGCGAGATATTCGACCGGCTGCCGGGAGAATTTCGAGTTACCCCGCATGAGGAATATGTCTCGGTCATTTGGAGGCCGAAGTTGTCGGGGGACATCGATTCCATGATGGACCTGGTGATGGGTCTGGTCCAGCAACGAGCCTTCGCCCTGGCGGAGACCATATTGAGAACCCTCTCCTCCAGATACCCGAATGATCGGCGGGTCCTCTTCAACCTGGGGATCATGCGGTGCGAAGAGGGAAGGCTCAAGGAGGCCCAGCAGGTGCTGAAAAGGCTCACCGACACAGACCCTGATTCTGCCGACGGCTGGAATGCGCTGGGCGTGGCCCTTTCCAGAGAGGGGAAGCGCAAAGACGCGAGCAATGCATTTCAGAAGAGCTTGAGTCTTGATCCTGTCAATGGCTACACACTGAGGAACATGGGCGCGCCCTGATGGCTGGGAAGACCCCGCAGGAGGCCCTCCTATACCTCAAGCAGGCTGCAAAACGGTTGCCCTCTGACCAGTCTGCTCAGTACCTGTATGGCAAGTGCCTGATGGACATCGGGAACCTGACGGATGCCGAGGCATTGCTGAAGAAGGCCGTTCTCCTGAATGAGTACTCCGAGATTGCCGATCTCTGCAGGGAAGCCAGAATCAAAATCGGACGCATCAGGCTGAAGGGCGCGGTCCCCCGAGGGCTGCGAAGGGATGTGATCGTGTTTTGTCTGTTGGCGCTGGAGAAGTTCAAAGAGATCGGACGTGAAAGGACCCAGACCGTCGTATTCGAGATCGCATCGGTCGGAAGCAGCGGTCTCAACATCCAGGATCGGACCTCCCGTTGCCGTCTCCTGAGCCTGCCGGGGAATTTCTCTCCCCTTCAACTCGTGGTGTACATGTATGTAGGCCTGAAAAAACTGACCCCGCAGGATGATGCGGGCATCGATTTCTCAAAGGAATATGCAGTTGCACTCGACATGTTGCCGGTAAAATAAAGGACATCCTGCGCTCCTTTCAGACCCCAATCGCTTTTTCCTACCAGCCTTTTTCTTCGATGATTTCTCTCAGAATGACAGGTTCCGACAATTGACGGAGGCCGTGGCTTCCAGGACATGGGTTCCCGAGTCCCCAGCCTGGGAAACAGTGGAAAATCAGAAGACCTCCTGACGGTCGATGCCGGGGGCGCCTGTGAATAGTCTGCGGGTCAGCTTGAAGCTCGCAGGTTGCAGACACAGGCTGCCATTGTTTTTTCTGTTGACTTTCAGTTTAATTTACAGTATTCTTCGATCGTAGACATCCAAGAGGTTTCTTCACTTTTGATGAAAATCAGGGCCCCCACCCATGGCTGGGCCCTCCCTGGAGGAAGGAACGCATGAAATTAACAGACAAACAGAAGGAAGTTTTGGCCTATATCTCCCGGTATGTGGAATCGTGGGGAACGGCCCCTTCCTTTGACGAGATCTGCGGGCATTTCGGTTTCGCGTCATATAACACCGTCACTACCTATCTCAAGATCCTGGAGCGAAAGGGCTATATTCGGCTGCCACAGGAAAAGAACCGGAAACGGGCCATCGAGGTCATCAGCCCGGTGGAGAACAGGCGGTTCGAGTTTCCCCTGTTAGGACGGGTGGCGGCCGGGCGGCCGATCGAGGCCATTGAAGACCGGAGCGTGGTGGAGGTTCCGCCGTCCATGGCCGGCAGCGGGGAGTGCTTTGTGCTCCAGGTGGCAGGGGATTCCATGGAAGAGGACGGAATCCTGGACGGCGATTTCGTGGTGGTGCGGCGACAGCCCGTGGCGCAGAACGGCGATATCGTGGTTGCCCTCATCAACAACGAGGCCACGGTCAAGCGGTATTACCAGGGAAAAGGCCACATCGAACTCCGGCCGGCCCATGCCGGGATGGCATCCCTCCGGATCAACCAGGGCGACCTCCGCATCGAGGGAAAGGTGGTGGGGGTGATGAGGTATTTGTAGGAGCGTCGATTTATGATTGACGATTGAAAAACTCACGCCAACAACCCAATAAATGCAACAAACCCAACAAACCCAACGAACTCAATGAGCCGCCACATCATCCATATCCACATCCCGGCCCTTCTCATCGCCGTGGCCCGAATTTACCGGCCAGAGTTGAGGAATCGGCCGGTGGCTGTGGCCGCGGCCCGGTCGGGGCGGTCCCTGGTCCTCTCTGTCTCCCGGGAGGCCCGGAGCGAGGGGGTGTTCAAGGGTATGGCGCTTCAAACGGCCCGGTCACGCTGCCCGGGGCTGAGGGTCCTCCCCCCGGAACCGCGGGCCGAGGAAGCGGCCTGCCGGGAGCTCGATCAGGTGGCAGCCCGGTACACCCCGTGCTACGAGTCTGCCCGGCCGGGACACATCTATCTGGACCTGAGCGGTACGGAGAGGCTTTGGGGGCCGGCCAGGGACGCGGCCTCCCGTCTCAGAAACGAGATCCGGGATCGCCTGGGTCTGGTGGGGAATGCCGGGGTGGCCGGCAATAAACTGGTCTCCAGCATTGCCTCCCGGGCCGTCCCCTTTGAAGGGGTGCTGAATGTGGATCAGGGACACGAGACAGGCTTCCTGGCCCCTCTGAAGGTCGGACTGGTGCCGGGCATCGGTCCCGTGCGCCGGAAACTCCTTGAAGAAGAACTGAACATCGTCCGCATTCGAGAGCTGGCGGCCCTGGATCTGGACCGTCTGGCACTCGTCTTCGGCCAGCAGGCCCGGGTGATCCACGAGAGGGCCTTGGGGATCGACCCCACACCGGTGTACCCCTTATCCAGGGCGCCTGTGATCGCTGA
>CAYLJZ010000182.1:0-3688 GCA_964384085.1 uncultured Desulfobacteraceae bacterium | reverse complement strand
AAAATCTCCTCGGGACAGGTGCACCCCAAAAGCCCCCGCACCAGAGAGACCGCACGGGATCTTTCCGCCAGATCCTGTTGCCACTTCATCTCCCTCAACAGGTTTTTCTCAGGCCCCATGGTCCTTACTCCTTTTGATTGGCGATTGGCGATTGGTGATTGATGATTGATGATTGGCGCTGGACTCTTCCTATCTGTTGAGTGTAGCCTTTTCTCGTTGGATCTTTTTCTGTGCCTTACTCGTTACTTTCCCCCTTCACGAAACCGCCTGAGCTGCTTTTCGTAGTAGCCCCTGTTTTCCGTTGCCACGGCAAGGGCCTCTTCGATGGTCCCAATAGCCTCCTCCACTCGGCCCCTGGCAAAATAGGCCTCTGCCAGGGTATCGAGAAATCCCGCAGACCGTTCCAGCGCTACCGCCTTTCTGGCCAGATCGATGGCCCGATCCGGGTTTCTCAGCTCCACCTCTGCAATCGTAGTCAGAAGCCAGGCCAGGTTGTTCAGGGCCACGGCTCGGTAAGGGTCCAGCTCGATGATCCTCTCATAGATTGCCACGCTGTCCCTCTCTTTTCCCGTCTGCTGGTACAACATGGCCAGACTCAGGTAGAGATCCACATTACGGGGCTCCTTCTCCAGTTGCTGGTGGATCGCCTTTTCTATGATGCGGGTATTCATGTAACGGTTGACAGGCCCAAAATTCAGGAGATACCCGAGAGCAGAGATACAGACCAGATAAATGAGGAAGGAGATGAGGACGAACCGGTGGTGATATCTGGCCAGTCCCGGCTCTTGGAAGGCCCTCACGAGATAGTCGACCCTCTGTCGAATGCTGAAATGGTGCCAGCTCGGAAGATTTCGGCTTCTTCCGCTGAAAAAGGCGATCTTTTCCAGAGAACGGATGGTGAATATTGGGGTCCCCATAACGGCCGCGGAATAGAGATCGGCCTGGCGCTCAAAGTTGCGCATGAAGAACCCCATAACATATCTGAAATAGATGAGCAGCGAGATCAGCATCGGAAAGGAGACGATCACATAGAGGAGGCTCACGGAACGGGCCTCTTCGCTCGCAATCAGCTCAATAAACCCGGGATGGAGAAAGGCAAGGTAAATGGACAGATCGGCCAGCCCAAAAGAGAGGGCCATGAACCCGACAAAAAAAAGGACATAAAAAAGGAGATGGCGATACCTGGCATGCCCCATTTCATGGGCGAGAACCGCCTTGAGCTCATCTGCAGAAAGGGCTTCCAGGAGAGAATCGGTCACCAGTATATACCGGTATCGAGGCACAATGCCCATGATGCCCGCGGTCATCATCCGGCCCTCGAAGATCGGCCACGTAAGAAGACCCCGATATTTGAACCCCTTCTCCGTGAGGAATTCCCTGAGAAGGTCCCCCTTTTCAGACGACGGCAGCGGGATGCACCCCCACCACCCTTGAATAAACTTGGGGAGGATCACCATCAGCAGGGAAATAAACGCGGCGAAGAAGATCATCTGACCGTAGGCACTGTCCATAAACGCATTGAAGGCGGGCCAGGGGCTGAATGCCAGGAGGTCGTAGACAAAAGAAAGAATCAGCCATGGGAAGAGGATGGGGAGATTAAACCGAAGCTGAGATCGTATAAAGGATCGACGGGTAATGTCCACCTGGAAAATGGCCCTGTATGCAGCGTGCCCGAAATACCAGATGGTGCAGAGATAAAAGAGGAAGAGGGCCAGGGCAAGCACCCCTTGCAGCACGGAAAAAGCCCTGAATCCCGGAATCAGAGACAGCCACGGTTTCAGGTTAAAAAAATAGACGGCCAGGGCGAACAGGAGTATGGCGAGGACAGAAAGCCTGACATTGAGCCGCTGATACTGCTCTGTCATGGCCCCGTCCAACCGATCGGCCTTCCGGACTCGCTGAAGGAGACCACGGAACCGCATCGCGCTGTAGATGGCAAAGACGAGCCAGCTCAGGACAAGGGGCGCCAGGGTCCCGAGAATGAAGTCCTCCGGCGGGGAATCAGCATAGCTGACGTTGAAGATCAGGAGGACGACAATAAAGTAGATGATGTTATTAAACATGGTCCGGGACGGTGGGAGGCCTACAGATCAGCCTCAGCGACGCGCGCTTCCTTGAGAAACTCCAGGGTGCCGCCCCCGGGAGGAACGGTGGCGTCGGCGGTAAGGATGACGTCGACGCCGTAACGGGATTCCAACTGGGCCAGGTCCTTTCGCTTCCTGTTCTGAAGGTAACTCGCAACCTCTGAAGAAAGACATCCCTTTACCTGAGTAATCCCTTTGCGGGATACCCCCATTCGAATACGACGGAGAAACGACAAGGCAGCGGTTTCCACGGAGGGCACGATGCCCCGGCCCTCGCAGTGCATGCACTTCTGGTAGCTCACGGATTCAATGGAAGGCCTCAGCCGCTGTCGCGAAAGTTCGAGAAGCCCGAACTTGGAGACAGGGGAGATGCTGATCTTGGCCCGGTCATCTTTTGTGGCGTCCCGCAACATCTTCTCCACATCTCTGTTGTGTTTTTTATCCCTCATGTCGATGAAATCGATGACCACCAGCCCGCCCATATCCCTCAGACGGAGCTGCCTCGCGATCTCCTGGGCGGCCTCGATATTGGTATTGAAGGCCGTCGTTTCCACATCTTTTCCGGTCCTCGAACGACCGGAGTTCACGTCGATGGCGATCAGTGCCTCCGTAGGGTCTATGACGATGGAGCCCCCTGATTTCAGGGGCACCCGGCCCTGATAAATGGACTCGATCTGCCGCTCGATTTCGTACTGGGCAAAAATGGGACGCTTCTCCTTGTACAGCTTGACGATCCGCTGGTGCCGGGGAGAAATGATCTTCATATACCGTTTGACCTTGGCGAAGGTCTCTTTGTCATCCACGAGGACTTCGTCAATTTCACTGGTAAAATAATCCCTCAGGGTCCGAAGGCAGACATCCTGCTCCTTGTGTACGATGGAAAGGGACGGGGCGTCCTGCACGTTCTGCTTGATGTTCTTCCAGATCCTCAGGAGGCGGTTGAGATCTCTCGACAGTTCATTCTTGTTCTGACCCAGGGCAGCCGTCCTGACGATATATCCCACGCCCTCGGGGAGATTGAAGCCAGCCATGATCGACTTGAGCCTGGCCCGTTCCTCTTCGTCCTCGATCTTTTTCGACACCCCTCCCTTACTCCCCGGCATCAGGACCAGATACCGTCCGGCCAAGGAGAGATAGGTGGTCAACTGGGCGCCCTTGTGCCCGGGCATCTCCTTGGTCACCTGGACAAGGAGTTCCTGACCCTTTTTCAGGACCTTTTCAATACGGGGAAAAGACCGCTCCTTCGTGGTCTCGTGTTCGGTCAGATAGTATTCCGGATGGATGTCACCCGCCGAAAGAAAACCGTTCTTGCCGCCTCCGTAATCCACAAAGCACGCCTGCAGACTGGGCTCTATCCGCTCCACAAAACCCTTATAGATGTTTCCGGTTTTCTGCTCTGTGCTGGCCGTTTCAATATAGTACCCATCCAGCAATCCTTCCTTGATCACCGCGATCCTGTATTCTTCCGCCTCAACGGCATTGATCAACATTTTCCGAGTGGTCATCTGAACTGTAATTTTTCCTCCATGGTTTGACCGGTGATCGGCCTGGCATTCATTTTAAATAAACGGCCCGAAAGGACCAAAAGGACTCAAGGGACAAAA
>CAYLJZ010000181.1:0-3693 GCA_964384085.1 uncultured Desulfobacteraceae bacterium | reverse complement strand
CCTTTGGGAAAGAGACCCCCACGGACCGCTACGGTGTCATCGCTTCTATCAGAAAGCTAAAAGTTACTAAAGGTCCAATATCAGAAATAATGTCGTACCCTACATGAGAGCCTTCATTTAGGCAAGCGTAGAATAGTGAATTTATAAATGAAATCAGGAAAACGGGGCCGCTGACGTTAAGATTTTGTGGTTTTTTCTCTTTTATGTATTAAATTAATGTGTTAATTAAGCAAGCATAGTTGAATCGATGACGATCGCCCTGCAAAGCGGATATCGTCTTCTCCTGAACGTGGCGGAACACTACCTTCGGCCGAAGAGGATCAAAATGAAGATATTCATTGTGGGTAGCACGGGGATGTTGGGTAGTGAATGCAAGAAGGTTCTGGCCCGGGACCACGAGGTTATATGCCCGGGAAAGAAAGAGGTGAACATTGTCAGTTGGGATGTCGTAATTGAGAGTCTCACCAAGGTCTCTCCTGACGTCATTCTCAATTGCGTTGGATTCACTGATATTGAGGCCTGTGAAAAAGAGGAATTTGACGTTCGAAAAATTAACGTGGAAGGGCCGAGGAACCTTGCTCAGGCATCTGCCCGATTTGGCTGTAAAATGGTGCATATTTCCTGCGGGCATATTTTTGACGGGCATAAGCCAATACCGCAGCCCTATTTTGAAGATGATCCCCCCAATCCGGTTTCCACTTACGGGAAAAGTAAACTGGAAAGCGAGACAGCGGTCAGGGGGAACTCTCCCAACTATATCATCGTTCGTTCGATGTGCCTGTATGGCCTGAGCGGAAAAAACCCGATCAAATCGATCCTGGCCCAAGCCCTTCGCAAACGGTCGAAGGTCCTTCGGGTTCCGGAGGATCAGTACGGGGGCCCAACGTGGAGTTATCGTCTGGCATTGCAGATAAAAGAACTCGTGGAAAATAACGGACGGGGGACCTACCATGCAACTGCTGCCGGCTTCTGCAGCCGCTATGACTTTGTGAAGTATGTTCTGAATCGATTAGAGATCAAAACGCCGGTTGAACCGTGCAGCCTCAAGGATTTGGAGCAGACCGTGGATTGGCCTGTCAATTGTCTGTTAGACAACCGGCTCTCCAAGAAACAGGGGCTTGATGTCATGGTGGGCTGGAAAGAGGATCTCGACCGTTTTCTCGAAGAATCGGGCGATGAATTGATAAAGGAAGCTCGAAAGCGATGAAATTTTTGCTTTCCCTCCTCGGGTTGTCATACCTTATCAGTCCCTACGATTTTTTCCCGGACATGTTTGTAGGAGTGGGCTGGATTGACGACCTGATTATCCTGGGGTTGCTCTGGTGGTATCTCTACGTCTACCGTAAACGACGATACCGCTACGATGCTCCGGGTCCCCAAGGCGAGCCATACGCCGAGGGGCCAGGAAAGGAGTACGCCGGGCCAGGCGAAGAGGCCCAGCCGAAAGATCCCTATTCGGTCTTGGGTGTCCAGAAAGGGGCGTCCCCCACGGAAATAAGGGAGGCCTACAGGCGCCTTGCCAGCCAGTATCATCCTGATAAAGTTGTCCATTTAGGCCAAGAGTTCAGGGACCTGGCTGAAATGCGGTTCAAGGAGATACAGGCCGCCTATCAGAAATTAAAACCGAAGTAGGGCTGTCTAAATGGACCGGCCCAATACGGCGCCCTCATAGATGGCAGACTTGGCGCTTCTCGGTTCCAGGCAGTCTCCGATCTGATGAATTTCGTAACCCGCCTCCTTGATCTCACGGTAGAGCCGGTCGTCCGGCCGAGAACCGACCGCAATGACGACAGCGTCCGCCTCAATAAAGACCTCTTCCTTCCCGTTCGCCACAACGACCCCGTTGTCTTCCACCCTGATGAGCTTGAACCCTGTTTTGATGGCCACGCCGTTATCCACCAACTTTCGAATGAAGATTTTTTTGGTCATGCTTTCAAGGCGGGCCCCGATCTTGGGGAGCATTTCCACGATCGTTACGTCGCATCCTTTTTCGGAGAGGTGGAGCGCCACCTCGCACCCAATGGCACCGCCCCCGATCACAACGGCCTTTTTACTACCCATTCGGGAACTATGGTTCAATGCCTGATCCATAGGGATGACAATCGGCTTGTCTATCCCCTCCACCGGCGGAAAAACAGGTATGGAACCGGTAGCCAGGATGACCACATCAGGGGACTGGAAGGCGATCGTGTCTTTGGTAACCTCCTGGTTTAGATGGCAGGTGACCCCGAAGCGTTCGATTTGCCGTTTCTGGAATCGGATCAGATTCAGAAGCTCCTTTTTGTATGCGCTAACACTCCCCAATATGAGTTGCCCCCCGATCTCGGACTGTCTTTCAAAAAGATGGACGTCATGCCCCCGTCTGGCTGCCACCCAGGCCACATTCAGGCCTCCGGGGCCGGCCCCGATCACCATCACCTTTTTTCTCGTTTTAGCAGGATGAAAGGCCATCTCCTCTTCACGTCCCAGTACCGGGTTGACCAGGCACTCGATGCGCCCTTTCCTGAAAATGGACTCCATACAGGTATTGCAGGCGATGCACCGGCGTATGTCGTCTAAACGTCCTTCCTTTGCCTTTTTCGGCATCTCGGGATCTGCCAGCAGGCCCCTGCCGATACAAATGAGGTCGGCCAGGCCTTTTTCAATCAGCTCATCGGCGACCAGGGGGTCATTGATTCGGCCAACGGTCATGATGGGGACATTCAGGGCCTTTTTGATTTTACCGGCATATCCGGCCAGGCAGGCCTTTTGCATAAACATCGGCTGGGAGATCCATTCCGGCGTGGCGTCGTTTCCGGCAGAGACCTGTACCACGTCCACACTGGCATCGATGAGGATCTTCAGTATCTGAATGCTCTCATCTACGTCGAGACCGTCTTTCACAAATTCCATTGCGCTGATCTTGAACGAAATGGGAAACGCCTGACCCACCCGATTTCTGATTTCCCGAACGATCTCTTCGGCAAATCGGGTACGTCCTGCGATATCCCCGCCATAGGCATCGTCCCGAATATTGGAAAACCTCGACAGAAACTGATTGACCAGATAGCCGTGTGCCCCGTGGATTTCAATCAGTTCAAAACCGGCCTCCACTGCCCGTGCAGCCGCATCGCCGAATTGTCTGACCAGGATTTCAATTCCCTCGATAGTCAGGGGGGTCACTTCCCCTCGTATGGAGGGACAGGGAAGAGGCGAGGGGGCGACCGGCTGCTGGTTGATGACCTTGGCCGATGTCTGGCGACCCCCGTGATGAATCTGAACGGCCGGCACTGAGCCCTCCGCTTTCATGGCCGCGGCGATTCTGGCGAGCCCCTCGATGAAACGGTCATCATATATTCTGGCCTGATGAGGCGAGACGATCCCTTCCGGCGACACGGCGCAGGCCTCCACAATGACCATGGCCGGTCCGCCTGCCGCCCTGAGACGGTAGTGCTCCACAGTTTTATCCGTAATAGTGCCGTCATCCTCGATCAGAAAGGAGGCCAGGCCAGGCATGACGATGCGATTCTGGAGTTGGCAATTTCTGATAGCAAAACTGGTAAAGAGATGTTTCAACACCTTGATTCCTCCCTCATTCGGGTGAGTTTAAGCGATAACTTATAGGAATGTCGGTTGCTTTTGTCAAATAAAAAGTCCCGGCCTTTTCCTGATCGCCGTGTTCCAGCTTAAGATCGAACGGGTCTGTTCAACCGA
>CAYLJZ010000180.1:0-3716 GCA_964384085.1 uncultured Desulfobacteraceae bacterium | reverse complement strand
AGAGAGGTGCATTCATGATACGAAAGGCTGTTTTTCCAGGATGCTATTTGCAGGGAAAGGACATTCTCCGCAATTTTGGGGGGATTGATGCACTTGAAAAGAAGAAGGTTTTTATACTCGCCACCCATGCGGCCATAGAAAAGATCATTGCGGTCAATCTGTCCGACTGGAAAAACATATGCGACGTCACATGCGAAAAATTCAGCGGTGCATGCACCTGGGATGAAATCAACAGGGTACTCGGGATAGCAAGAGAGGGCGCTTATGACTTCATCATCGGCATGGGGGGCGGGAAGACCATTGACACGGCCAGGGTGGTTGCGGGCCAGTTGGGCGTCAAATACATTGCGGCCCCTACCATTGCGGCTACAGACGCACCCACCGCAAGTGCTTGTGTCGTCTATAGTAACGAAGGCACGGTGGCGGACTATTTCAACACCCGTAACCCCGATTATGTTATAGTGGACACCAAGGTCATTGCCGAGGCGCCGGTAAGGTTTCTTGTTTCCGGAATGGGCGATGCCCTTGCAACCTGGTTTGAAGCAGAAACCTGTGATCGATCGTGGTTTCCGAACATCTGTGGCGGGTTCACTCTCAGGGCTATCATGGCGCTTGCCCATGTGTGCTATGAGACCCTTTTGACATACGGGAAAGCAGCCAGGATTTCCTGCGAAAACAACTTGGTAAGCCCGGCGCTGGAATACGTTGTCGAAGCCAACACCCTTCTCAGCGGCCTTGGTTTCGAATCTGGCGGTCTCTCAACCGCACACGGCATTCATGACTGCCTCTGCAATCTGGAAGGAACCCACGCGTACTATCATGGCGAGAAGGTAGCGTTCGGTGCCCTGGCCGGTCTGTTCCTCGAGGCCAGACCGGAGCCTTTAATAGACGAGGTGTACGCCTTCTGCAGGTCCGTCGAGCTGCCGACCTCTCTGGCGCAAATCGGGCTGGAAAGCGTTAAAAACCAAGAATTGGAAGCGGCCATTCTCCCGGTCTTGCAGAACAAACAAAGTTACCTGCATAACGTAAGATTCGAGTTGACGTCCCAAGGGATCATAGAAGCCCTTCGAATGGCGGATGCGATGGGTCGTGATTTGAGCGAATAACCTTTGAAACAGCGCCCGGCGGAGACCCCCCTCATCCTGAAGAACGCTTTCGAAGCCGTCAATGCTCACCTTCACCTTATAGATCAGGACCTGGCCCAGGCTGCGCGGAGCCTTTCCAGACTCGACCTGAACGGCCAACCGGCGCGGGCGATCATTCGGCGAGTCCAGGCGCGCAGAGCGGATATGGTGATCGATGTCTCCAGGATCAGTCCCCAGGGGATCATGCTCCTTGTGGAGCCGGCACCGTATCGTTCCGGTTGAGGGAACGGATGGCTGATGCCGGTTCTGGACGGCCAGAAAAATATCTCGGCTCCCTCCTCTCGATTCAGAAGGAGGCATGAGTGTTTCACCGTTTCGTGAGTTGTTGCATTGCCTGGCGAACTTGTGGGGTTTATTCCGGGTTTGCGTCCAGGCGAGGAGGACAGACCATGACCATTCACACGGCTTTTATCACCGGCACCGGTTTTTATGCGCTGCCAGACATGGAGAATTCTCGTACCCGCACGCTGGATACCCCGTTTGGCGAGGTATCGGTCGAGCTGGCTGAGTTTTCCGGGCAGTCGATTGCCTTTATCGCGCGCCATGGAAAGCGCCATACCATTGCGCCCTCCGACGTTAATTATCGCGCCAATGTGTATGCTTTGAAAATGCTGGGCGCCGAGCGCATCCTGGCTACGAGTGTCAGCGGCTCGCTCGTCCCTGCCTGGGGTCCGGGCACGCTGGTTTTAATTGACCAGTTCCTTAACTTCACCTGCGACCGGAAGGAGAGCTTTTTTCCGCTGGACGGCAAACTGGCACACGTGGATGTAACGGACCCTTATTGCTCAACCCTGCACACCCAACTGCTCCAGGCAGCCCGCGACTTGCAGATCGACCTGCAACGGGGCTGCACCTACGCGTGTTTCAACGGGCCGCGTTTCGAGACCCGCGCGGAAATCGAGATGATTCGGCGATTGGGTGGTCACCTGGTTGGGCAAACCAACTACCCTGAGTGCGTGCTGGCGCGTGAGCTTGCGATCTGTTATGCAACGGTGGGCGTGGTGAGTAATTTCGCCGCTGGTATGCAGGTGCGCGTGACGGCCACAGAAGTAACCGCCAATTTGGCCGGGGTGGAAGACAAAATTGCCAGTCTGTTCGCCCGGCTTTTGATTGATCACCCAGAACCGCCTGACTGTAGCTGCCGTCATGCGCTGGATGAGGCCTGTTTGGAGTAGTCTCGGTCATAAGGAGGATTTTCCTCGTCGCACTATCAAGGGCTGGTTGTTTTTGTCTATCCAGCAGCGCTGGAACATTGCGACCACCCTTCATATTTCGGCCTCTACCGCAACGATCAGGGCCGACCTTACCCCGTTCCGCGTACTCACCAATTCAACTCCGGCGGTTTCTCAGGCGCACGCCTCAAGGGAAAGGCTGATCATCCGATCTAAGAGATCAGAAAGGGACATTCCTGCCGCCCTGGCGGCCTGGGGAAAAAGGCTGGTCTCCGTCATTCCGGGGATGGTGTTGGTCTCGAGAAGATAGAGGGACTCATCCCGAATGATCAGGTCGCTCCTGCTCCAGACGCTACAGCCGAGGGCCCTGTGCGCCCTTTTTGCAATCTCCGCGGCCTGTTCGGCCAGGCGGGGCGCGATCGGGGCGGGACAGACCTCCCGGGTCGCGCCCGGCGTGTATTTGGCCTTGTAGTCAAAAAAGGCGTAGGCATCGGTCGGTACGATTTCTATAAGGGGGAGGGCCTCAAGGATGTGGGTCCCCAGAATGGAACAGGTAATTTCGGTACCGCCCACATAGGCCTCGATCATGACCTCCCTGTCATACGTGAAGGCCTTGTCTATGCCCTCCTCGATCGCCTTTTGGTCGTGTGCAATGGTAATCCCCAGGCTGGAACCCTCAGAGACCGGTTTGATCACTACGGGGATCCCGAGCCTCTCCATGACGTCATTTGCAGAAAACGGTCCTCCTCGAGCGAGGATCATCTCATCGGCGACCCGAAGGCCTGCGCCTCTGAACACATCCTTGGCAACGCGTTTGTTGAGAGCCAGGGCGCTCGCCAATACCCCGGATCCCAGGAAAGGTATTCGCAACACATCCAGCATCCCCTGGATCCGTCCATCTTCTCCAAACCTCCCATGAAGAAGAATAAAGGCCAGATCGATCTGTGCCCTCTTTGCGACCAGGCCCTCCAGGTCATCCCGTGGATCGTATAATGTTACGCTGTACCTATCCCGGTTAAGGGCCTCATAGACAGCCTTCCCGCTCTTTAAAGAGACCTCTCGCTCGCCGGACCACCCCCCTGCCAGGACCGCAATCCTGATTTTACTCGTCACTTGTTCCTCCTCTGTACGAAAAAATAACCAGAAAAAAATCAAAAATCACCAGAAAAGGGCGAAAAATGAAGATATCAGGATTTCGGCCATGTTCATAACATTTTACACAATAGCCTAATCCTACCTAACTGTCCGGTTTGAATAGTTATTTTACATATCCTAAATCTCCCCTTTTCTCGCCCCCTTATCTATTCACGTCTCATTTTCCTTGTAAACGGGCGTGGTTATCGAATGTCGAAAAACAAACCTCCTGTAAGTGTCCACTCCCTCCCGTGACCTTTGACAC
>CAYLJZ010000179.1:0-3768 GCA_964384085.1 uncultured Desulfobacteraceae bacterium | reverse complement strand
TATCGAGTCCTGGTCTATGCGCTGGCCGTCTGTATCATCGGTGGACTGGGGAGCTGGGCCGGCACCATACTGGCATCATTTGTTCTGGGTTTTTCCATGATTACCAGCACGGCAATTTTCGGGGCACTTTGGGAGAATGTCGTACTGGTGGGCACGATCATCCTGATCCTTCTGATCAAGCCCTCGGGACTCATGGGAAAGCAGAAAGAACTGGAGGAAAGGGTCTAATGCGGGACGTACCCGCAACCCAATTTCGTCCCTTAGCTGAAAGCTGAAAGCTGAAAGCTCAAAGCTGAAAGCTAAAAGCGGGCTGAATGATCCTTTGAGCTTTGAGCTTTAAGCTTTGATTCTATCGATGCCATGTCATGAGAGACTTTCTTGTTTTTTTGACAGAAAACCGGGGAATAAGACACTAAATGGCTGAAAAGGGAAAACGCAAAAAGCGGATGGATCGGAGCATCAAGGTGAGATGCGAAGGCCTTTATGCCATCTCTTCATGGCGCGAGATGGGGTATCTGGCCCTGCCGAGGCTCCTCCTGATCGCCGGTCTCCTGGTAGTTCCGCTCATCCTGGATATGTACTGGCAGCGGGTCCTCTGTGCAGCGGGCATCTATGCCCTGCTGGCCCTCAGCTTTGATTTTCTGGCCGAATATGTGGGTCTGGTCTGTCTGGGAGGGGCCATGTTCATCGGCTTCGGCGGCTACACATCGGGCGTCCTGAACGCCTATTTCGAGTGGCCGCCCCTGATGACCATTCCGATCGCCTCGGTCGCCGGGGCCGTCATGAGCACCCTGGTCCTGATTCCCTGCCTTCGGTTGCGGGGGATCTACTTTGCCATTGTCAGTTTCATGCTCCCCCTGTTTTCGGTATACATCATCATTGCGCTCGGTCTCTTCGGGAGCACCGAGGGGATCAGCGCCCTGGACACCTTCCCCAGCATCTGGGCGGAGCAATACCTGATTATTGGGGCGATCATCGTGGCCCTCTTCGGGCTCAGAAGACTGGTTAACGAGGACATCGGCCTCATTTTCCGCGGAATCAAGGACAACGACCAGGCGGTTCGGGCCTCGGGCATCAGCATCACCGCTTACAGGATCAAGGCGGTCTTTATTGCCGCCCTTATCGGTTCCTTTGCCGGGGCCTATCTGAGCCATCTCTATGGCTGGCTGGGCCTCTCCCTGTTCGCCATGGACTTTTCCATTCTCCCCATTGCCGCGACCGTCATGGGGGGGATGGGGACTCTGGTGGGCCCAGTCATAGGGGCTATTATCCTCACCCCCATGTCCGAGGCCCTGCGCGGTTTTGGCCAGCTTCGAGTGGTCCTCTACTGCCTGGTTCTCATCGGGTTCATCCTCTATAAGCCGGAAGGTTTGATGAACTACCTCGAGCGAAAGTATCACCAGTTCGAGCGATGGGAAGAGGTTTGAGCATGGACAGGGATCCCATCCTGCAGGTCAACGGACTGAGCAAGGCATTCGGAGGGGTTCAGGCCGTTCTGGACGTCCAGTTTACCCTGTTGAGAGGCGATATTTTGGGGATCATCGGTCCCAACGGGGCTGGCAAGACCACCCTGATCAATCTCATCACCGGTTTTGTCAGACCGGACAGCGGCACAATTACCTTCAAGGGTAAAAATATCAGGGGACTCCAGCCCCACAAGATCGCCAATCTCGGTCTGGCACGGACCTTTCAGGTGATGCGGCCCTATCACAGTCTCCCCGCATTTAAAAACCTCATTGTCCCTCTCAACTCCCCCCGGGTTCGACGAACCAGGGCGGGAAAACTGGGGGACAAAGACTCGGTGGCCATCGATATCCTGGAAGAAATCGGTTTCGAAAGAGATGCACGGGTCCCCTACAAGACCGCCGGATCTCTCCCCCTGGGCTATCTGAAACGACTGGAGCTGGCGCGGTGCATGGCCCTCAAGCCCGAGCTCATCCTGTGCGACGAGGTATTCTCCGGTCTGAGTATGTCCGAAATCGCGAGCATGATCCCGCTCCTTGAGAAGCTCCAGATGGAAGGGATTACCATCATGATGATTGAACACCGCCTCAGAGAACTTTTCCGATTGGCCGACAGGGTGATGGTCATCAATTTCGGCCAGAAGATCGCTGAAGGGATTCCGGAAGAGGTAATGGAGCAGGAAGCGGTGAAGGCCGCTTACCTGGGAACAGGGAAACGGAAATGACGCTCCTGGAAATCAAGGACCTCATGGTGTTTTACGAAAACGCCATCGCCATCAACAATGTGAACATGAAGTGTGTGAAGGGGGAGGTCACCGGCGGTTTCGGCGCGAACAGCGCCGGTAAATCCACCCTTATGTACACCATTTCAGGGATCATTCTGGACGTTCAGAAAAAGGAACGGATGCGGGGCGGCGAGCGGATCACCCTCCTGGGGAGCATCCTGTATGACGGCATGGACATTATCGATATGGAGCCCAGCAGAAGGGCCAGAAACGGGCTTGTCCTCTGTCCGGAGCGGAGGCGCATCTTTAAGGAAAGCAGCGTTATGGAAAACCTTAAAATCGGGGGGATCCTGGCCACCAAAGCCCAGGCAAAGAAGACTCTCGAATATGTTTTCAACCTGTTTCCGGCGCTCATAAAGCTCAAGAGGAGAGAGGGAGGGTTTCTCAGCGGCGGTGAACAGCAGATGCTCGCCATCGGAAGGGCCCTCATGGCCCAACCGCGGATGCTCCTGTTGGACGAACCCCTCCTTGGGCTGAGCCCGACCATGGAGGAGATGCTCACCGGGGCCATCGAGACCATCAATCAGGAAACAGGGATCACCGTGCTGATCACCGAGCAGTATGCCAGGCCGATCCTCCCGATTATCCACCATGGCTATGTGCTCGAAAACGGCGGGGTCGTCCTGGAAGGCACCTCTGAAGATCTGATGGACAACCCCGATGTCAAATCGGCCTACTTCGGAATGTAAGCGAGGTAGAGAGGGAGCGATGCCGGCAGTGAACGAAACGGTTATTTCCGCATTTCACAGGGCGTGTGATGCCTACCCGGACAGGATCGCCCTCATTTATCTCGGAGAGAGGTTTTCGTATCGCAGGTTGCGGGAGCTTATCGACCGTTTTTCAGCCGCACTGTACGGTCTGGGGGTCCGGGACAATGACAAGGTGATGATCTACCTCCCCAACTGCCCGCAGTTTCTCATCGGATATTTGGGCGCCCAGCTAATCGGGGCCATACCGGTCCCGGTCTCCCCCATCTACACGCCTCATGAAATACAATATCTCATCAATGACGCCGGGGCCGAGACCGTCCTCTGCCAGGACACCAATTTCCGATATATTCAGGAGGTCTTCCCCGACACCTGTCTCAAGCGCGCCATCGTCACCAATTACGTGGACCTGCTCCCCCTGTACAAGCGGGGCTTCGGCTTCCTGTTCGACAAGGTTCCCAACGGCGTTATCGAAAAGGGGGAGAGCATCTTTTCCTTCAAAAAGCTTATCCGCAAATCCTCCCCCCACCCGCCGAAACACGACATTCATCCGGATGAGCATCTCAGTTACATCCTCTATACCGGCGGGACCACCGGCTTTCCCAAGGGGTGCATCGCCACGCACACGGGAATGGTTTCCTTCGTCAACGAGATACGAAAAGTGGGAGAGGGGCACATCCTGGATGGCCAGGAGGTGTTCATGATGGTGAATCCTCTTTTTCACCAGTTGGCCCAGGGCATCATTCTGGGCATGGTTCTGACCCGTGGAAATACGGCCGTGCTCATGCCGATCCCTCAGGTGGACGCCATTCT
>CAYLJZ010000178.1:0-3772 GCA_964384085.1 uncultured Desulfobacteraceae bacterium | reverse complement strand
TTGATGTCTTCATGATCATGTCCCCTTTTTGTGAAGTTCGGAGACATTATAAACGATATTTTAGTAAATTGCAACTCCCTTACCCCTTGCGCCTAACGCCTCCTTAACATATTCGCGGCAACTGCTCGCCGGTGAGCATGGAGAGGATGCGGGTGCCCCCCACAAGGGTCTTGAGGAGGACCCGGCCCGGATTTTGATCCGTGACCTGACCGATGATCGCGGCCTTTTTTCCGTACCGATGCCGTCTCATGGCCTTGAGTACTCGATCCGCGTCCCCGGGATCAATGGCGACCAGACACTTTCCCTCATTAGCCAGATAGAGCGGGTCGAGCCCCAGGAGTTCCGATGCGGCCGTGACCGGTTTTGATATGGGGAGAGTCTCCTCGAAAAGCTCCACTCCCACCTTTGACTGGCCGGCAATCTCGTTCAGGGCTGTGGCCACCCCGCCCCGGGTCGGGTCTCTCAGGACATGAACGTGGGAACCGGCCTTCAGGATTTCGGAGACCAGTCCGTTGAGAGGGGCACTGTCGCTTGTCAATCCGGTGTGAAAATCAAACCCCTCGCGACTGGTGAGGATAGCGATGCCATGGTCCCCGATGTCGCCGTTGATCAGGAGAAGATCGCCGGGCCGGGCGTTGTGACTCCCCACCTCTACGCCCTGCGGTATGGATCCGATCCCTGAGGTGTTGATGAACACCTTGTCCATGTTCCCCTTCGGCACCACCTTGGTGTCGCCCGCCACCACCTTCACCCCGGCCTCTCGCGCAGCCTGGGCCGCTGACTCGATGATTTTGACGAGATCTTCCATGGGGAGACCTTCCTCCAGGATCAGCCCGAGGGTCAGGTAAAGCGGGGTTGCCCCCTGCATGGACAGATCATTGACCGTCCCATGGACGGCCAGACTCCCGATATCGCCGCCTGGGAAAAAGATGGGGTCCACCACATACGAATCCGTGGTCATGGCAAAGCGGCCCCCGGCCAGGTCCACCACGGCGCTGTCGTCCATCCGTCGCAGGAATTCATTGTCCAGCCGGCTCAAAAAAAGGTCGTGGACCAGTTCATGAGAGGCCTCGCCTCCGCTTCCGTGATCCAGGGTAACCTGTTTGGGTGTCATCCTATCCTCGTTGGATTGATGATTGTTGATTGAGAAACCGGACGCCTGAATGGTCCCGGAGATGTGCAGGTCCAGGTGTCCTCATGCGGTTTCAGGGCTATCTTGCGGTCCAATGATGACCTTGATGCAGTCATACTCAGTGGGGGCGGAAACCATCTGGAATCCGAGCGGTCCATCCGCCATCGCCAGTCGGTGGGTCACGGTCTTCAGGACAGGGACGGCCTTTTCGCGGATCAGGCTTAGAGCGGTGGTGCAGTCAGCGGGGGCCCCCGCGTAGGTGCTGGTCAGGGTAATTTCGGTCCGCCAGAAGAGGTCATTGATGGCCGATGGAAGGGTGGCGCCCTCGCCGGCCCCCGCAAAAAAGAGGACCGTCCCCCCCTTCTCCACCGCCTGCAGGGCCAGGGGGATAAACCCGTCAAAACAGATGATTACCAGGTCGGCCAGTCGGCCCTCATTGGCCTGGCGAAGCTGCTTTAGAATATCGTCATCCCGGTGGAGGACGAGATCTGCGCCCATTTCCCGGGCCTTGTTCAACCTGAAGGGGATGGAGTCGGCCGCCGCCACCAGGCCAGCCCCAAGGGCCCGAGCCGCCCCCACATGGAGGAGGCCGGAGATCCCGCTTCCCAGGACCAGGACCGACTGTCCCGGTTTTAACCGGGCATTCTTCTGACCTCTGAGGACGCAGGCCAGCGGCTCCATGAAGGAGGCCTCTTCGTATGTCACCCCGTCGGGGATATGAAAGACGCCCCGGTCCACATTGATGGCCGGGGCCCTCAGAAATTCAGCGAATCCGCCGGGCTCGAAATGGGTCCCCCTGAGGAGGGTCTCACAGACCGTATGGTGCCCGTTCAGGCAGTAATGACAGGTATTGCAGGGCACATGATGGGTGGCCGCCACGCGGTCTCCCGGCTTAAACTTTTGCACCCCGTCTCCCACCGCAACCACTTCACCGGCCACCTCGTGCCCCAAAACCAGAGGCACCTTGTCGCGGCGATACCACTCCATCACGTCGCTGCCGCAGATGCCGCTGGCCACAACCTTCATAAGGAGCTCCCCCGGACCGATTCGAGGCACGGACATCTCCTGGAGCCGAACATCCTTGTTGCTGTAATACATTAAGACGCGCATGGCTGAAGCTCATTCGTTATTGGTCATTGGTCATGAGGGGGCTTTTCAGTGTCCTTGTTTTTCAGTTCGATCTCCGCGTTGAGGCGGCAGCTCTGTCGTCCGTCTTCCATCCTTCAGCTACCCTCGACGGACGGTTTCAAACAGATCGAGCGCCTGTCTCGGGGTGAGGCTGTCGTGAATGACGCCGTTGAGGGCCTGCATGACCGCTGCGGGGTGGGGGCTCTGCCAGACATTTCTTCCCAAGTTGACGCCGATGGCCCCCTTTTGCATCCCGTCATAGACAAACTCGAAGACCTCCAGCTCGGTCTCGCACTTGGGACCTCCGGCAATGACCACCGGGACCGGGCACCCGTCCGTCACCTTTTCAAAGCCTTCTTGGCAATAATAGGTCTTGACGATCCTTGCGCCCAGTTCGGCGGCGATACGGCAGGAGAGGGCCAGATAACGCGAAGTTCGTTTTTCCAGTTCCTTTCCCACTGCCGTCACGGCCATGACTGGAATGCCGTAGTCCTCGCAATCGTCCACCAGCATGCTGAGGTTCTCCAGGGTATCCCGTTCATAATCGCTTCCCACAAAGACGGAGACGCCCACGGCGGCTACATTGAGGCGGACCATTTCCTCAATGGACGTGGTAATGATTTCATCGGCGAGGTCCCTGCCCACCACGCTGGTCCCCCCGGACACCCTCAAAATGATGGGCGTCTGGATCTGTGGATCGATAGAGGCCCTGAGGACCCCGCGGGTCACGAAGAGGCCGTCCGCATAAGGGATGAGGTCCCGAATGGTCTCTTCCGGTCTTTCAAGACACCGGGTGGGTCCCTGGAAATAGCCGTGGTCAATCGGGAGGAACTGGCAGTGGCCGTCCGGCTTGATCAAACGGGAAAGCCGGTTTTTCATTCCCCAGCCCAGGTGATCCCCCCCTTTGATCCATGTTTTTTTGCCGCCTTCGGCCGCAGGCGACATCTCATTCACCTCTCTTGCTTCCAAAAGTCCTGCTGCATCTGCCATGTCCCTCTCCTTCAATCTCTCAATCTCTCAATTCCTCAACGGGGGTATGCACTTGACTCCACCAACCACAAGATGTAGTTGTTGCAACTGCGGCCTTTACAGAAGCTTTTTTCTGTTTGAGACCGTAGCCCACAGGCACGCCCTTCAAGATATATAAAGAGATGCCTTATTCCTGTGTGAAGTCAGGTTGTTACAAGCATCATGGGCCAACAGAAGATACAATTGTGCATTAGCGATCTGTGAGCCCGCTTAACCCTTGAAAAAGCAGATATTACCTCTTTTCACAACATGTAGTAGGTGGTTGAGTCAAGTGCATAGCCCAGTTCCTCAATTCCTAAATCCCCGATTCCCTCAATGCCTAACTCCCCGGATACTTAACAACAATGGTATCCTCCCGGCCAGCCCCCACTGACACGATGGAGACGGGCACGTTGGTGATGTCCTCGATGGTCTGAACATAGGCCCGGGCCGCGTCCGGCAACTGGGTCACGTCCCTGGCGGCGGAGATATCCTCCTGCCATC
>CAYLJZ010000177.1:0-3800 GCA_964384085.1 uncultured Desulfobacteraceae bacterium | reverse complement strand
AGAGGACATCCCGCCGTTTCCGATGGTATGATAGCCACCATGAATGACAACATACGAGATTTGGCCGCAAAGATATCCTTCCTCGTGGTCCTTGTGATTTTGGTGATCGCGTTTCTGTTTATGATGCGGCCATTTCTTTTCCCTGCCCTGTTTGCCTCTGTGATTGTCATTATCTGCAACCCTCTGTACACGTTGCTGAAAAGGTGGTTGAGAAATCGGGAATACGCTGCCTCTTCCCTGGCAACCCTGGTCATCTTTCTGTGTGTTCTCGTCCCCATAGGGGTATTTGTCTGGATCATTGTATCCAACGCGACGGGGCTTGTCGCCTATATCAGCAATGAGCTTCAGACCGGTCACGCTGCCGAGCTGCTGGATAAGGCGAACGGCTGGTTAGGCGAAAAGCTGGAGCAGCTCTCGAGTTCCCTCCCGGAGGGGTACAAAGATTTCGACATTCGAGGGGCGGTTGTTGGGGGATTGCAGTCCGTCAGCAGGGTCGCTTATCAATATTCCTCCCATGTCGTGACCGCCACGGCAGGCGTGCTCTCTTTCCTGGCCCTGTTGATCGTCTTTATTTTCATTCTGTTCGCGGAAGGGTCCCGCGTGGCCGCCATGGCCCTCTCCCTTGTTCCCCTTTCAGAAAAGCACAAGGAGATCCTGACCCACGAGGTGCAGGTCGCCATTTCGGCGATTTTTCTGGGGATGATCATTACCGCCCTGGCCCAGGCCTTTCTACTGGGGATCGGCTACTGGATCGCCGGGGTCTCCAACCCTGCTCTCTGGGCGCTCGTGGCCGTCCTGATCGCCCTCATTCCGGTTATAGGGGGACCCCTCATGTACATACCCACCTCCATCAGTCTGATGCTCGGCGGCCGCTGGGGCGTGGGACTTTTTCTCCTCCTGTACGGGATTTTTCTGGTTTCAATGGTGGATAATGTAATTAAGCCCCTGGTGATGCGCGGGAAGGTCAATGTCCACCCCGTGCTCCTGGCCTTGAGTTTGATCGGGGGAGGCTTGTGGGTCGGACCTGCCGGAATTATCGTTGGGCCGCTCCTGGTCGCCCTTCTCCTGTCCATGCTGAGGACGTATCAGCGGGAATTTACTTAGTGGCCGGCGATTCCTGTTTCACAAAGGAGGCTGGGTGAAACAAAAAGGGGGCGAGTGATTACTGGCTGAATGAACGACATCTTATAAACCTTATGGAGAAAATGAAATGGTTGGGAGGCGTTGATATGGATACCTGGACCTTTGGGCTGACCATGCTGGTGGTCGGTATGGGTGGCACCCTTGTGGTGCTATCCTTGATGAGTCTGATCATGGTGCTACTTAAGAAGGCTTTCCCCTACAAAGAAGAAGCGGAAAACCAGAAAGGATAAGGAAATGCTGGAAGCCATTATAAGCGGGTTTGGAGGTCTCGCTGCCGGAATCGTGAACCTGCAGTGGTCCAATGGGGTTATGATCGGGATCGGTCTCCTCCTGATGTATCTGGGGGCAAAAAAGGGGTTTGAGCCCCTGCTGCTGGTTCCCATAGGTTTCGGGGCCGTACTGGTGAATATCCCCCTCGCGGGGCTCATGGAGGAGCACGGTTTTCTTCGAATTATCTATGATGCGGGAATCCTGACAGAGCTCTTCCCCCTTCTCATCTTTGTGGGGATCGGGGCTATGACGGACTTCGGGCCGGTGCTGGAGAACCCCTACACCTTTCTGCTGGGGGCAGCAGGGCAGTTCGGCATATTCCTGACGCTCCTGCTGGCCCTTGCCCTGGGGTTCAAGTCTATGGACGCGGTAACCATCGGGATTATTGGGGCCTGCGACGGCCCTACGGTCATCTATGTGGCCTCCCAATACGCCCCCCATCTCCTGGGTCCCGTCTCGGTTGCCGCCTATTCGTACATGTCGCTGGTGCCGGTGCTTCAGCCCCCCATCATAAAAATGCTCACCACCGAAAAAGAGCGCACGATCGTCATGAAGACCGGCAAAAAGTCTGTTTCCAAGACCACCAAAATACTCTTCCCCGTCGTGATCACCATTATAGGGGGGCTCATAGCGCCTATGGGGTTGCCCCTCTTGGGGACCATTATGCTGGGAAACTTCATGAAGGAGTGCGGGGCCGTAGACCGGCTGGTGAAGGCCTCTGAAAACGAGATCGCCAATGTGGTCACCCTCCTGCTGGGGATTTCCATCGGCGCCACCATGAGCGGTCCGGTCTTCGTCCAAACACAGACGCTGATTATTCTCCTCCTGGGTCTCCTGGCCATTTGTCTGGATACCGTATGCGGCGTATTTTTCGGAAAGCTGCTGCGGGTGTTGACCGGCGGCAAGGTCAACCCCATCATCGGGGCGGCGGGGATCTCTGCCTTCCCCATGGCCGCAAGAGTGGCGCAGAAAGAGGGCTTCAAATACAACAAGAAAAACTATCTTCTCATGCATGCCATGGGCGCTAATGCGGGAGGCCAGATCGGGTCGGTTATGGCTGCTGCGGTGATGCTGTCGGTGCTCAAGGGCATGGGAATTATTTGATGGATCAGTGGAAATAAAAAGCCGGGTCCAGCGGACCCGGCTATGATAAAACCGTTTCTCCCTGCTGCCGTTTTACCTCATATCGCCAAACCACCCACGCCGCTCCATCCACTTTGCCGCCTCGAGCACCGGCGAGACCGAGAAGGACAGGACCGTCACGATGACCCAGTCCACCAACGTCAGGCTGAAGGTGCAAAAGGGCTTCTGAAGAAAGGGAAGATAAACGATCAGTAGGAGAAGCGCTATCTGCGACACAATGGCATAATTCAACCATTTGTTGGCAAAGGGACGGTTCAATACAGAAAGGCGGTCGGAGCGAAAATTGTACGCCTTAAAGAACTGAATCAACACCAGCGAGACAAAGGTAATGGTCATGGCCTCTTCAATGCTGCGGCCTGAGGTCCGCGCCCACTGGAAGAGACACAGATTCACGATTGTCGACCAGATTCCGCCCAGGGACATCAGGGTAACGACCGGCCGGCTGAAGATGCCCGAACCGGGGCTGCGAGGTTTTCGGCGCATCATGTCCGATTCGTAGGGATCGACTGCGAGTGCCAGCGCGGGAAGGCCGTCGGTGGCGAGATTGACGTAGAGGATCTGTACTGCGGTCAGTGGCAGCGGCATGCCGAGGAGGGTCGCCCCGGCCATCAGGCCGATCTCGCCGATGTTGGACGAAAGGAGGTACATCAGATACTTCTTGATGTTGCCGAAAATGCCCCGACCCTCTTCCACCGCTGCCACGATGGAGGCGAAGTTGTCATCCGTAAGGGTCATGGCCGCGGCCTCCTTGGTGACATCCGTGCCGGTAATGCCCATGGCGATTCCAATGTCGGCCTTTTTGAGGGCCGGGGCATCGTTGACGCCGTCGCCCGTCATGGCAACGATATGGCCCTTCTTCTGAAGCGCGGTGACCACCCTTAATTTGTGCGCAGGGGACACCCGTGCATAGACCTCGATGGCGTCCACCTGCTGATCCAGATCGGTCTCATCCATGGCCTCCAGTTCCACGCCGGTGACCACACGGCCGGTCTTGATCAGGCCAAGTTCTCGGGCCACCGCCTCAGCGGTGATCGGGTGGTCGCCTGTAATCATAACCACCTTGATGCCTGCCTCCTCGCAGGTCTGGATCGCGGCCTTGGCCTCGGGCCGCGGCGGGTCGATCATCCCTGCCAGCCCCAGGAATATCATCTCCTCTTCGGCGTCTTTTAATGTCGCGCCTTTCTTGGAGGCCACTGCCAGCACCCTTAAGGCATCCTTCGCCATTTCGCGGCCCGTCCTAAGAA
>CAYLJZ010000176.1:0-3807 GCA_964384085.1 uncultured Desulfobacteraceae bacterium | reverse complement strand
AGTTCCGTGGAAGACGAGGTAACCTGGATTCCGGATCGCTGGACCTGGCCCACCAGGGCATTGAGGTTTTCGGTCATCGTTTTTATGGAACTGAGAAGATGCCCTGTTTCGTCCTCAAACCTGGCCTGCCCCTCGGAATCAGGCGAGGTCGCCAGAGATCTGACAGATGCGGCTGCGGCTGAAAGGTCTCCTTTGGCGATTTCTCTTGATATGGACGTGATCTGGCTGAGCCGTTTGGTGATCCCGTTCCCAAAGAACAGGGATATTGCGACGATGGGGATAAGGACAGTGAGACCGCTTAGAACCATCACCCACAACATATCAGACATGGAGGAATCGACCTTCTGTCGCGCATCATAGTAATCATCTTCGTATGCGCCGGCCCCGATCACCCAGTCCCAGGGTTCAAAATAGGTGATGGCGACCATCTTCCATCTGTCCTCTTTCTCGCCGATATTTCGCCATGGATATCGGTCGAACGCCACCTCGTCTCCTTTCAGTTCCATCGCCTTGTTTACGATAGCCTGAATATAGGAACGACCCGTTGCGTCTTTCGAATCCCAGATATTCTCGCCATCCCGTTTACCACCTTTTGAAATGATATAGTGTCCTCTATGGTGAGGCGACCGGCCTCCAAGGACATAGACGTAGCCTGTCTTTCCCACCTTCATGTCGACGATGACCTGCCGCAGGCTGTCAGGGATCCTGTTGGGTATCCCCGTAAACACCATCCCTATGATTTTCCCCGTTTTATCTTTCATCGGCTTGAAAACGGAAATATACCACTCCTTATTGACAACAGCCATGCCTTTGAAGGTCGTTCCCTCAAGCACGGCCGATATGGCGGGGATCGCAACGCCGTCCTTCTCCGCCGGGATGTAGGTCCCGATGGCCCGATGTCCGTCCGGTGTGGAGAGGGTGGTTGCCACCTGCATCATATCTCCCTTTTCATTCATGCGCTGAAGAATGGCAAAGTTTCCCCCAAATTTCATCTTGGCGTCATCAATAAAGGGCGTCGAATCATCCAATTTTCTATTTTGTCCAAGCCAGGTGACCCCATCGATGAGCATTTTGGGAAGAGAGACCTTTTTTTCTTCCCCTGTAAACTGGTTCACTGCGGTCCATGAGACTTCTTCAGAAGAGAGGGAAAGCCCTCCCAGGGCTGAAAAAAATGCATCAACATCACGAAGGTGCCGATCCAAATCACTCTGAATCATATCGCTCGTGACCTGGCAGGTATCCCTGATGGCAACAGCAATCCCTTTCATGCTTTCACGTGCCAGGAGATCCAGTTCCCCTTCGATTTTTTTCGTGACGCTACCCTTTTCCATGTATGTAAAAACACACATGACCAGGACCGGCAGGATGGCCGCCAAAACCGGAAGGCCGATGACCTTGTGCTTGAGCATTAATCTCATTCTATTTCCCTTCCACACATCATTCGCTTACCTTGAAGCGGGCGACCTCATCCTGCAGGGCCTGGGCCGCCTTTCTCAGGTAATCTGCCGAGACGTTAAATTCCCTCAAGGCCCCCAGCGTATGCTGGGCTGTCAGGTTCAACTCCTCCATGGTCTCACTGATTCGGACGGCGCTTTGGGACTGATTTTCCATCCCTTCATTCACCGATTCAAAACGCGGGGGGAGGGATCGCACCCTTTCCATGATTCCGTCGAGTTGTTTGCCGATCTCGTTGATGTCGCTGACCGCGCTGCGCACGTCCTCGGAAAAAGCCTCCATTTCAGCGGCACCGCCCGATACGGAGGCCTTCATCCTGTTCACCATATCCTCAATGTCCAGCACGGCGACGGAGGTCTGGTCTGCCAGACTGCGGATTTCTCTTGCCACCACAGAGAATCCAAGGCCGTACTCCCCGGCCTTTTCAGCCTCGATCGCCGCGTTGAGCGATAACAGGTTGGTCTGATCCGCAACCCGCGTCATGGTAGACACAATCGTACCGATGTTCAAGGTGTTTTCTTTGATTTCTTGAAGCTTTGCCGTAACGGATTCCGTTCCCTTGAGCACGCCTTGCATTGACCGTTCCATGCCCGCCAGCCCCTTCTGACCCGACTCGGCCAGACCTGCTGTTTCAGTCGCAGATAGGGTCACCTCATTGACGGTGTCAGCCAGCGTGTTTGCAGTGGCCGAGATCTGTTTGGACGAAACGCTGACCTGGTGCGTGGCTGCCGCCTGTTCGCTGACGGTGGCCTCCATCTCCTTTGAGGAGGCGGCGATCTGTGCCGAGGACGAGCCGACCTGGATTCCGGATCTCTGTACCTTCTCGAAGAGGGCAGTGAGGTCCCGGTTCATTCCCTGGAAGGCAGCCAGCAACTGTCCGGTTTCATCCTTGTCCGTTCGGCTTCCGCGCTCGATTGCGGCCAAAGACCTCGACGCACCGGAAAGATCGCCTGCTGCAATCTCCTGGGCCACGTCGGTCAAGCGGCTGATCGGGTTGCAGATGCGCCTCACCATAAAGAATGCGATGAGGAAATAGAGGACAATCTGGATGGAAATAATGATGAGCGCCGTAACCATATTGGCCCGGTCAAGCTCATTGATATGGGCATAGAGTTCATCAAGGGGCGCCAGAATACCGAGGGCGGTCCCGGTGGAAGACACCGTATAAAAAAGGAAAAATCGCTTCTCTCCGAGTGTTGCCAGGGTGGAGATGGACTCTCCCGGCCGCACGTTCTTGATCCCTTCGATCGTTTTCCCCAGGCCGAGATCGGAAATATTTTCTAAGACCTTGGACGGATCTGAAGGAAAAGAGATGAGGAGCCCACTCGACACATCCACGGCAAATGGCATCGCATGGGGGGTGACGGTCATTCGGGCCACCATGTCTTTCAACCCCTCCAGGCTGAAATCAACCGTGGAGAGGCCTATCAGTCTTCCCTGCGGATCGTACATCAGGGCGTCAACCGTGATCATCAGGGCCTTGGTTGCGGCCTCGTCGAGATAGGGGTCAGTCCAGTAAATCCTGGAGGGCCTTTGCTGCGACCGGTCCCAATCCTGCGGAATAGCCAGAAGATACCATGCCTGACGATGGTAGTCATATGCCTCCGTGTTCAGGTCCCAGGTGAAAAAAACCTGGTCATCTTTCCGGTAAACATAGGGCCCGAAACGTTCCTTGTCTTCAAACAGGGCATGGGGTTCGTACCAGAGACCGCCCCCGATCGCCTTAGGGATTTTTTTGAAGGTGTTGACGAGGTATTCCTGAATCTGTTCCGTGACATCCTGTCCGGTCGTCTTATAAATCGCAAGAAAAGTCTCTCCTGCGGTGGCAAGGGCGTCCGCGCTTCTCTCCATCAGGAGCATGGCGGATTCGATTTTCTCGGCATTTTTCTCTACGAGCGCCTTGATATGGTTTTCAGTTTCTATTCGAAGGCTGTTTCCGATGACCCGGGCATTATAGGTCAACACGATGTAGCCCAAGAGTGAAGAGAGCGTGATAATGCCGACCATCAGAAGAATTTTCAGCCGCAGCGTAAACCTCATGCCCAAACCTCCGGGCCCTGGACAGGCTTTGGTGGGCGCCCGGTCAATTGAGTTGAAAGCGTGTTTGGCGACAACAAAATGATCGTGAATTCAAATATACTTGTGTTCGCATATATATAACACTCTCTGACAGGATGCAACCGTTTCAAACCGGCATTGAGAAGCGCATATCTCGCCTGAGTGCCGTCAGCGGAAAAGGTCTGACTCCATAGTCGAGTCGATTAGCCATAATTTAAAATGATATGGATTTTCAGTTCAAAATCTTTTAAAAATGAAATGATTGTTCCTCAAGTTTCGCACCCCATGATTTAA
>CAYLJZ010000175.1:0-3826 GCA_964384085.1 uncultured Desulfobacteraceae bacterium | reverse complement strand
ACAGCGGATAACGATGTTTCTCTTTTTCATAGCTGTTACTCCTCTCTGTAAGTTTGTGGTGAAATGGTTAGCACCGGATCCAAATAGCTACAAGGATCTCCGCCCCCGTATGACTCTGACCAGCGCGATGATGATGGCAATGACCAGCAGGATATTAATAAAATAACCCATCGTATAGCCGCTCACCAGCCCCAGCATCCACAGAATTACCAGTACAACGGCAATCGTCTACAACATTTGATCCTCCTTTCTGAGTGCTCGATATCCATTAATCTTCGATCATAAGCCAACAGGTATGATTCACCAGACCTCCGAAAGCGAATATCTCCTGACCAGCGGCCGATGGGTCTGCAACACAACTCCCCGCAAAAACAAAAACCATGCCGAGCAGGACCTTTGTAACTCGATCAATCATAACTGTTTCTTACAAAAACCATTTTCCTTGTCGGACACCATTTCATACGTTGTCCGATAGGTCCTTCTGCGCGGTCTCGATTGTTTCACTTTTCATCTTTTTGCCAAAGACCTTTTCAATCAATACGTAGAAAAGGGGCGAGAAAATAACCACCAGGACAGTGGCGGTTACCATCCCCCCGAGCACGCTGGTACCGATGGCATTTTGTGCCCCGGCCCCCGCGCCGCTGGTCAGGACAAGGGGGAGGACCCCGAAACCGAAGGCCAGGGAGGTCATGATAATCGGTCGGAAGCGCAGCTTCGCGCCCTGAAGCGTGGCGTCGATGAGCCCCATCCCCTTCTCAAGCCCCTCTTTGGCGAACTGGACGATCAGGATGGCGTTTTTGGTGGCCAACCCCAGGGTGGTCAAGAGTCCGATCTGAAAGTAGACATCGTTCGACAGGCCCCGCATCATGGTGGCGAGAACGCCGCCGATCAGCCCGAGGGGAAGGACCAGGAGGATGGAAATGGGAACGGTCCAGCTCTCGTAAAGGGCGGCCAGGCAGAGAAAAATCACAATCATAGAAAAGGCGTAGAGGAGCGGCGCCTGCGAACTGGCCATCCGTTCCTGGTAGGAAAGGCCGGTCCAGTCAAAACCGATGCCCTGGGGCAGTTTTTTCACGATCTCTTCCATGGCCTGCATGGCGTCCCCGCTGCTTTTTCCGGGCGCCGGCTGTCCCCAGATGTTCAACGATGGAAAGCCGTTGTATCGTTCCAGCCTCGGAGACGCAGAGGTCCAGCGTCCGGATGCGATGGAAGCGTAAGGGACCATCTTCCCATCCGTATTGCGCACATAAATCTTTTCCAGGTCTTTGGGCAGCATGCGAAAGGGCGCATCGGCCTGAACATACACCCGCTTGACTCGGCCTCCCTGAATAAAGTCGTTTACGTAAGCGCTGCCGAAGGCCGCGGCCAGGGTATTATGGATGGAGTCAATGGGCGCCCCCAGGGCGCCGGCCTTTTCCCAGTCCACATCGACCTTGTATTCGGGGACATCTTCCATGCCGTTGGGCCGGATAGCGGTCAGCCTTGGGTCCTGTGCGGCCATATCGAGGAGCTGGTTGCGCGCCGCCATCAGGGCCTCGTGGCCGAGGCCGGCCCGGTCCTGCAACTGAAAGTCGAACCCCGTGGCATTGCCCAGTTCCATGACAGCCGGCGGCGGAAACGCAAACACCCTGGCGTTTCGGATCTTCGAAAAAGCCGCCGTGGCCCTCCCGGCAAGGGCCTTAACCCTCAGGTCCGACCGATCGCGGAGGTCCCAGTCCTTGAGGTTGACAAATAGCAGGCCATTGTTCTGTCCCCTGCCGGAAAAACCGTAACCCGAGATCGTCATGCAGCCTTCCACTGCCTCCTTTTCATCCTCCAGGAAATAATCCACGACATCCCCCACGACTTTCTGCGTCTGTTCCAGGGTGGATCCCGATGGCAGCATTACCTGAACAAACAGCGACCCCTGGTCTTCATCGGGGAGGTAGGCGGTGGGCATGCGTAAGAACAGGAAGCCCATGGCCACCACAATTATTACAAATACAATGAGATATCGTAGTTTTTTGGAAAAGGTGTTGCTGACCACTTTTATGTAGACGCGTCTGAAGCGAAAAAAGATGCGGTTAAACCACCTGAAAAACGGGCGCAGGAAAAAGACGGCATTCTCGGCCTCACGCCCCGCGGGGACCGGCTTGAGGAGCGAGGCGCAGAGAACCGGCGTCAAGATTAGGGCCACCAGCACAGAGAGAAGCATCGAGGCAATGATGGTTACGGAGAACTGGCGGTAGATCACGCCGGTGGAGCCGCCGAAGAATGCCATGGGGCCGAAGACGGCCGAGAGCACGAGCCCGATGCCGACCAGGGCGCTGGTGATCTCACCCATGGATTTGCGGGTAGCTTCCTTGGGCGGGAGTCCTTCCTCACTCATGATCCGCTCGACATTCTCGACCACCACAATGGCATCGTCCACCAGGAGTCCGATGGCCAGTACCATGGCGAACATGGTCAGCATGTTGATGGAAAATCCGAAAAACCCGAGAACGCCAAAGGTCCCCAGGAGTACGACCGGAACCGCGATGGTCGGGATCAGGGTGGCCCGGAAGTTTCCCAGGAAAAGATACATGACCAGGAACACCAGCAGGATCGCCACCAAGAGGGTCTTGACCACCTCGTTGATCGCCACCTTGATGAAGGGGGTGGTATCGTTCGGATAGACAACCTTCATGCCGGCGGGGAAGTATCGGCTGAGTTCCTCCATCTTGGCCTTTACCGCATCGGCCGTGTCTAATGCATTGGCGCCCGCGGCCTGCCGGATGGCAAGAGCGGCGGCAGGGTTATCGTTGTAAGTGGTATCGATATCATAGGTCTCGGAGCCCAATTCCGTCCGTCCCACATCCTTGATGCGCACGATAGAACCGTCCCGGTTAATGCGCAGGGGAATGGCGGCGAACTCCTCCGGGGTCTTGAGAAGGCTCTGAACTACGATGGAGGTATTCAACCGCTGGCCTTCGACGGCCGGGGCCCCGCCTAACTGGCCGGCGGAAATCTCCACGTTGTAGGCCTTCAGCGCAGTAATCACATCCTGAATCGTCATCTGATATTCGGTCAGCTTTTCGGGGTTCAGCCAGATGCGCATAGCGTACTGGGAACCGAAGACCTCGACCTCACCGACCCCCGGCACCCGTGCCAGGACCTTCTCAATGTTGGACACGGCATAGTCGCCCAGATCATCCTTGCTCATGCTGCCGTCTTCCGAGACCAGGCCCACAATTAAGAGGTAGTTTCTGGTGGACTTGCCGACCAGGATGCCCTGGCGCTGCACCGTCTCTGGCAGACTCGCCATGGCGAGCTGGAGTTTGTTTTGCACCTTGGCCCAGGCAAGGTCCGGATCGGTCCCTGGCGCAAAGGTCAGCTCGATGCGGGCCATACCGGACGAATCACTGGTGGCGGACATGTACAGCATATCGTCAAGACCCGTCATCTTCTGCTCGATGATCTGGGTGACGCTGTTTTCAACGGTCTCCGCCGAACCTCCCGGATACATGGTCCGAATATAAATTGATGGGGGCGCAATAGGGGGGTACTGGGATACGGGGAGATTGTATATGGCCAAGCCGCCTGCCAGCATAATGATGATGGCGATGACCCACGCAAAGACCGGGCGATCCAGGAAAAACTTTGATAACATCATGCGCCTCCCTTAGTTGGATCCGATGGACGTTGTGGCCACACTGGCCGTTTTTGGGTGCCCGGGATCCTTTTTGCCCGGGGCGCCAAAAGGAACTTGGTTCACCGAGACGCCGGGCCGGACCTTCTGCATCCCTTCGACGATCACGCAATCGCCCGCCTGAAGACCTGACGCAACGAGCCATTGGTCTCCGATCGC
>CAYLJZ010000174.1:0-3840 GCA_964384085.1 uncultured Desulfobacteraceae bacterium | reverse complement strand
AAAAAGGAGAGAGGAAAGGATGAAAATACTGTTTTTCGGTCCGAACGGAAGCGGCAAGGGGACCCAGGGATCTATTGTAAAGGAAAAATACGGCATTCCGCACATTGAAACAGGCGTTATTTTCAGGGACAATATCTCGAAAGGCACCGACCTGGGCAAAGAGGCAAAAGGGTACATCGACCGGGGAGAACTCGTCCCGGACAGCATCACCATTCCGATGATCCTGGACCGTCTCAAGGCGGACGACTGCAAAAAGGGCTGGCTGCTGGACGGCTTTCCCAGGAACCTCACTCAGGCGCAGGAACTGGATAAGGCCCTCAAAAAGGAGGGGATTGTCCTGGATATCGTCATTGACATGGCCCTCCCCCGCGAGGTCGCCAAGGGACGCATCATGGGACGGCGTCTCTGCGTCAACGACAACAACCATCCCAACAACGTCAATATCGAGGCCATCAAGCCTGTCAATGGCAAATGCAGGGTCTGCGGCGGGGAGCTCAAAACCCGGTCCGACGACCAGGACGAGGCGGCCATCGATCAGCGTCACAATATCTATTATGACACCAAGACCGGCACCACGGCAGGAATGAACTATTTCAAGGAAGTATCGGCAAAGAACAACGGCATCCCAAAAATAATCGAACTCGATGGGAGACCGGGCGTGAAGGAGGTCTCCGCAGAATTGATGTCCAAACTTGGAGCATAACGGCTGAGGCCAAGGGACGGTCCCCTGACCCGGGGGCAGGTAAGGGGCTGTTCTTCCCTTCTCAGCAAACCCCTCTGGAGGCCACACATGAAGACAAAAATAGGTGTGTTATCGGCAGGTGGCGACTGCGCCGGGATCAACAGCGCCATTCACTGGCTCGTTTACTCTGCCCTTGACAAGGACCTGGTCCCCCTGCGCGGGACCATGTTTAAAGTCCTTGGCATTATGGACGGCTGGAAGGGCCTCATAGAGGTCAAGCCGGAAAAGAAAACGAGTCTCGCCCAGTGGACCATCGATCTCAACATGGATATCGTCCGAACCTGGGACCGATATGGCGGGACCCGTCTCGGGACCAGCCGCGTCAACCCCTTTGCCCCCGAAGACGACAAGTCCGATCTAATTCTCGAAAACTGCACCAAGCTGGGTTTGGATGCACTGGTGGTTATCGGAGGCCCCAGCTCCCTTTCGGTGGCGTATCAACTCTATAAGAAGGGGCTGAGGGTGGTCGGGATTCCCAAAACGATCGACAGAGACCTGGACGCCACAGACTATACCCTCGGGTTCGATTCGGCTGTCAACACCATTACCCAGGATATTGACAGGCTAAGGATAACAGCCGGGTCTCACAGCCGTATTTTTGTTGTGGAATGCATGGGAAGAAGCGCGGGATGGCTGGCCCTGGAAGGAGGCGAGGCCTCGGGCGCTGCCATCATCCTCATTCCTGAACACGATTTCGTCATGGAGCGGGTGATCGAACTCTTAGCCATGAGACGAAAAGACGGTGAGCGTTACAGCATTGTCCTGGTCTCAGAAGGGGCCAAACCGAGGGGGATGGAGCCGATCCTCGAAAGACGGGGCAGAGACGGGTTCGGCCATTACTATCTGGGCGGCGTCGGCGGGTTTATTGCAGAAGAGATACAGAAAAACGATATGGAGGTGAGATATATGGCCCTTCGACACCTCCAGCGGGGGGGGGTGCCCACGGCCTATGATCGCCGCATGGGCCGAAAATTCGGGGTGGCATCGGTGGATATGATTGTCGGTGAGGACTTCGGCCGCATGGTGAGTCTGAAGCAGGGCCAGGTCACGTCCGTGCCCCTAAAGAAGGCCCTGGATAAGCTCAAGCTGGTGGACGTGGAAAAATTCTACGACACCAAGAACTACAAGACCCTGGATCAAATTGTTTGAGGGGCAACCCTATTGAAATATCTTGCCCGGGTTGAGTATCCCCTTTGGATCGAAGGCGTCCTTGATGCGTCGCATAAGCTGGATGCCCGCGTGTGAAATCTCCATCCCGAGGTACGGGGCCTTGGTAATGCCGATGCCGTGTTCTCCGGTGATGGTCCCCCCCATTCGAATTACCTGACTGAACAGCTCTCTCACCACGATGTTGGCGGTTTCCACCTGGCCGGGAAATTCCCTGTTGAGCATGATATTCACATGAATATTCCCGTCGCCCGCATGGCCGAATGCCGCGATGGGCAGTCCGTGCGTGGCGGTCAAATCAGCAAGAAAGTCGCCTAATTCGGGCATACGGCTTCTCGGGACAACAACATCTTCACTGATCTTGTGGGGGTTCAGCCGAAATAGGGCGGGCGATACGTTTCGCCGCGCCTTCCACAGCCTATCCGCCGCTTCGGTTCCCGCAGCCGCCTCGAACTGGATGGCGCCCTGACGCCGGCATACCTTCTCGATGGTCTCCACATCGTGTGCGACGTGCATCTCATCGCCGTCCACCTCGATCAGGAGCATGGCTCCAGCCCCCTGAGGCATGTCCAGACCCATCTCCTGGTTCACGCAGTCGATACAGATCCTGTCCAAAAATTCCAGGATGCTCGGTATAATCCGGTTGCGGATAATGTCGGAGACCGTTCGAACCGCTGCAGAGACATTCGAAAAAAAGGCGATCATGGTCTTTTTGCCGGCCGGTTTGGGAATAAGACGAAGGGTAATGCCGGTGATAACCGCCAGGGTGCCCTCGGAGCCTGTGATAAGACGGGTCAGATCGTAACCCGCCACCCCCTTCATGGTTTCGACGCCGGCGTGGATGATATCGCCGGAGGGAAGCACCACATCCAGTCCCAGGACATAATCCCGGGTAACGCCGTATTTGACAGCCCGCAACCCCCCTGCGCACTCCGCCACATTGCCCCCGATGGTCGAGATGTGAAGGCTGGCCGGATCCGGGGGATAGAAGAGACCCACCGCCTCAACCGCTTCCTGAAGATGGGCCGTAATGACGCCGGGCTCTACGCGCGCGATAAGGTTGTCCTGATCGATGGCCAGGATGCGGTCAAACCGGCGCATGGCCATGACGAGACCGCCCTGAACCGGGACAGCGCCGCCGGTCATGCCGCTCCCCGCCCCCCTTGGGATCACCGGAAACCCGGTCTCACCCGCCAGGGCGAGGATTCGGGAGACCTGTCGGCTGTTTCCAGGAAAGACCACCGCATCGGGTATGGACGATAGTCGGGAGGCATCAGCACCGTATTCGGCCAGGGTTTCCTCAGCGGTCTTTACATGGGACGGGCCAACGATTTCGGCTAACGCCTTGAGGGCGGATGCGGGGATCATGGGGCGACCGGAAGACGGGTCTTGAGGGCGTGTTCGATGGTCATTCGGTCCATATATTTGAGATCCCCTCCCATGGGAATGCCCAGGGCAATTCGAGTAACGGCGATTCGGGGATATCCTTCGAACAGGAGACTGGCCAGAAAGGAGGCCGTGGCCTGGCCCGCGGTGGTGGGGTTGGTGGCCAATATAACCTCCTCGATTCGCTCGGGTTCGAGTCTGCGAAGCAGATGTCCGATTTTCAAGTCTTCCGGACCTATCCCGTCCAGAGGGGAGAGGACCCCGTTGAGCACATGGTATCTTCCCTTGAAGATCCCCGAGGCCTCGAGGGCGAGCTGGTCTCCCGGCCCTTCCACAACACAGATTGATCCATTGGCGCGACGATCGTCGCTGCAAATGGCGCAGGGATCATCATCCGTCAGATTGTGACAGATGGAACAGAAGCGGATCTTTTCCTTGACCTCCAAGAGACTTCCCGCCAGGCCTTCCGCAAGGTTCCGGTCGCTTCTCAACACATGGAGCGCCACCCGCGTCGCCGACTTCTGGCCGATTCCAGGGAGCCTCGA
>CAYLJZ010000173.1:1480-3850 GCA_964384085.1 uncultured Desulfobacteraceae bacterium | reverse complement strand
CTGGGAGGGACATTTGACCCGATTCATTTAGGCCATCTCCGTTCTGCAGAGGAAATAAGCCAGGCGCTGGATCTGGAAAAGGTATATCTGATCCCTTCCGCATCTCCCCCGCACAAGACAAACGAGCCCGTGACGTCCTTCCATCATCGGTTGGCCATGACCCGGCTGGCCGCGAATATTTCCCCTTCACTCGAGGCGCTGGATCTGGAAGGTAGACGCGCCGGGCATTCCTACTCTATTGAAACCCTCCGGGAACTGAGCCGTATTGTCGGTCCGAATGGGGAGATGTTTTTTATCCTCGGCATGGACGCCTTCCTGGAAATCGGGACCTGGAAGGAATACGAGCATCTCTTTGACTATGCCCACTTCATCATCATCGGCCGACCGGGTTTCGAGACAGTCACGCTTCGGGACGCGCTATCCAATCTCGGAATGGGGATTGAAAAAAAAGCGGCAGGCCCGGACCTCTTTACAGCCCCATCCGGTAAGACGGTGCGCCGGGTGAACACGACCCTCATGGACATATCTTCCACGCGCATTCGAGAGATGGTCAGGAAAGGGAGATCGATTCGCTTCCTGGTCCCTGAGGATATCCGGATATATATTGCCAAAAATCAACTTTACCGGTAAGATGGAAGATGGGATCAACGGAATCTCCTTGGAACCCCGAACTTTTGAACCCGTGAACCATTACGGACTACCGAATGATGCCATCCATTGACAAAGCACGGCTCTGCCTGAAGACCATTCGAGAACGGAAGGCCCTGGATCCTGTCCTGTTGCGTGTAGAGGCACTTACGTCCGTTGCCGACTATTTTTTGATTACCAGCGGGAGTTCCACCAGACAGGTTCAGGCCATTGCCCGTCACCTCGACAGGACCCTGCGCGAGGCAGGCATTCGGGCCTATGGCTCTGAGGGAGAGCAGGAGGGTCAGTGGGTGCTGATGGACTACGGAGATGTGATCATCCACATCTTTTACCAGCCGCTCAGAGAGTTTTACGATCTGGAGGGACTCTGGAGCGAGGCCCCGCAGGTGGAGGCGTATGAAGGCATGGCCTCAAAGGAGGTTGCCCCATGAACAAGATACGGCGCCCCCT
This sequence comes from uncultured Desulfobacteraceae bacterium, assembly GCA_964384085.1. Lineage (GTDB taxonomy): Bacteria > Desulfobacterota > DSM-4660 > Desulfatiglandales > Desulfatiglandaceae > AUK324. The sequence continues at coordinate 2,752 of CAYLJZ010000173.1, read as the reverse complement.
TTTGTACGGAATTATCGTTGCGTGCTCCCTGGCCATCCTGTCCTATGGCCCCTCCCCTCTCATCTCCAACACGTGGGCTATTTCCATCGAAGACGAGCGCAAGATGGGAGAGGAGTTCATGGCCCAGGTGCTGGCCCAGCTTCAGCTCGTGGAAGACCCGTTTGTCAATGAATACATCAACGAGTTGGGGCACTACCTGATCACCCCCCTCGAAACCAAAAGTTTCCCATTTCAGTTCTATGTCATCAAGGATAACACCTTAAATGCCTTTGCCGCGCCGGGAGGTCATATTTTCGTATTTTCCGGGCTGATCGAAGCCATGGACCAGCTCGATGAACTGGCTGCGGTCATCAGCCACGAAATCGGCCATATCGCGGCAAGGCATCTCTCCCAGCGAATTGAACAGAGCAAGTACATCGGGATAGCGACTCTGGCCGGCATCCTGGCCGGAATGTTCCTCGGGGGGGAGGCTGCAGGGGCCTTGATGACCGGGTCCATCGCCGCCGGAATGCAGGCGCAGCTCCATTACAGCCGTGAAGACGAACGCCAGGCCGATCAACACAGCTACAAGTATATGGAGCCGACAGGCTTCGATCCCGGGGGGATGGTCCGTGCCCTCAACAAGATCCAGAAGGGGAGCTATTTGGGCACGAGCAAGATCCCGGCCTATCTCCTGACCCATCCGACCGGTCCTGAGAGAATCTCCAATTTAGAGTCCATGTTGACCCAGTACACACCGAGGCCCCTCAGCCGGGAAGCCGCCCTGCTCGAGTCCCGCTTCGCCCAATTCAAGACTGTCGTCACAGCCAAATGTCTCGATCCCCGCGACGCGGAAAGGGTGTTCAAGAAAGAGCTGGAAAAAGATGCGGATGGCCCGCTCCCCCATTTCGGCCTCGGCATGATGTATATGGAACAGTCCCGGTATGACCTGGCCATCGACGAGTTGAAACGATCCCTCGCGGGGAGGCCCGACGATATACCCATTATGAGGACGCTGGCCGAGACGTATCAGATGAATGGCCAGGACAAAGAGGCCGAGGCATTGCTGGAGAAGGTCCTCAGCCTGGACCATGGGGACAAGGCCGCACTCTTTCTCCTGGGAATCACTTACGAAGGCGCAGGCCGGAACCGGGAGGCCCTTCGGCTTTTCGAGAAACTCTCCTATCTTCCGCCGGTGCGAAATGATGTGTTTTATCACTTGGGCTTTCTATATGGGAGGGAAAACCGGCTGGCCCTCGCCCACTACAATTTCGGCGTCTACTTTAAAAATGT
>CAYLJZ010000173.1:0-1380 GCA_964384085.1 uncultured Desulfobacteraceae bacterium | reverse complement strand
CCCGAATCCCGAATCCGCTGTAAGCGGAAAAACCTGTGAAGGGATGATATTTTTGGTTGCGGCTATGCCGCTTTAGTAGGAAAGGAGGTCAGCCATGGCTGTTCATTCAGGAAACGGATCAAAGGAATTTGAAAAGGCACTCGAGATCGGCCGTCCGCCCAACATTGTGGGGTTATTTCCCCATTCCAGGGCGCTGATCGTCAGCGGGAAGGTGATTGACCGGGCCCTCATGAAAAAGGGAAAGGCCATGACCATCGCCGCCAACGGCCGGAATCAGTTCGTGATTCGGGGCGCGCTAATGGCGGCACAGCGGGCCAACGCCGCCATTATTATCGAAATAGCCAAGTCGGAAGGGGGCGCCAGCGCCTACTGTGCGGTCAATTACTGGAACATGGCCACGCTTACAGACGCCATGATGAATGAACTCGGAATTACCGTCCCGGTGGCCATTCATGCGGATCATTACGGCATCAAGGGACCGGGCGACGTGGAAGCGGCCAAGATCGAACTCCCCTCTATGTTTGACGCAGGAGTCACCTCGGTGGCCATTGACGCATCCCACCTCCCCGACGACCAAAACCTGTTAGCCAACCTGACCCTCAGCAGCTATCTCCCCAAATGGGCCGGATACGAGACCGAGGTGGGCGAGATCAAGGGAAAGGAGGGCCTTTCCACCCCGCAGGAGGCGCTCTTCCTGATTCAGGGCCTCAATGCCCACGACAAGTTCCCGGACTGGATCGCGCTGAACAATGGGACTACCCACGGGATAGAGGCGAGCGATGCAGGGATACAGGTCCCCCTCACCATCAAGATCCATAATGCCCTGGCCAAGTACGATATCTCAGGGGCCCAGCATGGAACATCCGGCAACAACTCCGAGCGTCTGAGAGAAATCGCCCGGCAGACCCGCACCACCAAGGCCAACGTGGCAACGGCCCTCCAGATGATCTCATGGGGGGTACAAGTGAACGAATTCGGCAATGCGATCCTGGATGACAGCGGCCAGTTCATCAAGGTCTCGACGGATGGCATGACCGATGACATGTGGAACCAGATGGTGACCTATGCCACGTCTAAGAGCCTGAAGGCGGGCGACTACAAGAAGCTGAATCTCCCCTTTGAAAACAAACTGTTAGGCCTTCCTCGAGACATCCGTGAGAGGATGGTCAAAGGGGTGGAAGACTTTGTCTATGATCTGCTCACCAAAGTTTTCAACGCCGGCGACAGCGCCCCTCTGGGCGTTGAGGCCATTCTGGAAGCCGGCTCTTATGACCTGGGACCCAAAGGAAAGCGGATCGAGGACCCTGCCCAATGGACTGAGGCTCACATACACGAAAGGGCGGCCACGATCAATTCGGACAAGGGCGCTGCCGGCAACTT
>CAYLJZ010000172.1:0-3909 GCA_964384085.1 uncultured Desulfobacteraceae bacterium | reverse complement strand
TCGATACCCAGATTGGCGGATGATGACCACCCGCTGGTTCGGGAGACAGCGGAAAGACTTATACGGGGAGAGGAAGCCCCTCGCAGGAGGCTGGAAAAACTCTTTTACTATGTTCGGGACGAGATCCGTTTCGGCTTTCCCATGGATGGGGACCTGGTAAAGGCCTCCGACACCATCGGGCTCGGAATGGGGCAGTGCAACACCAAGGGAGCTCTGTTCTTGGCTTTGTGCAGGGCCTCTGGCATTCCCGGCCGGATGCACTTTTCCCTCATCAAGAAGGAAATACAGAGAGGCCTGTTCACCGGGCTCGGCTACCTGCTCATGCCCCCCTTGATCTCCCATGGCTGGCTTGATGAGACTGCTATCGGGCCACCTTTGCCGACGGCATCTTCGATGTGGTCTTTTTGGGAAACGTCATTCACATCCTTGGGAAGCCGATGCAGGCATTGACCGAAAGCCGGCGTGTCCTCAAACCCGGAGGACGCATCTTGGTGGCAGACGCCACCTCCTGTGGCATGCCTTTCTGGTCAAAACTTGCCATGGGGATTCGTTATCTGAAGAAATTCGGCCTGCCCCCCAGGGAAAACCGCATCGTGGGTCCGGGTGATGTGGCCCGATGGCATCCTGCACCATCGAAACCCCCATGGGTCCGCTGGATATGGATATTGCGCTGAAATAGCCACGGGATCTGCCGCAGTTATCGTTCTCCAACCTCAGGGCCCAGGGAATTGCGCTTCGCCAAGCTCAGACATCCAAGCCTATTTTTTCAATAAAAGCTTTTACTTCTCGGAGGTAATCTTCCGCCTTTTTGGGCTTTTCAGCGCACCGGTAGGCCCACTGCCGACCAGGATGAACAACGTCCCAGGCCGACCGTGCTTGATTATATCTCCCTTTTCCCGGATCGTGGTTGCCAAAACCGTACAAGACCCGGTTCCAAAGCGGATTGAAGGTTTCGATGAGAAGGCTTTCTCCAAGTGGAATCCAGATGTCATCGACAACCAGATACCGGCAACGGAAATCCTCAATTTTCAAGTTGTCGGCCTGTTCGATGGATTTGCCATGCTCCCACAGCCTTCTCCAGAGCACATCCCCCGGATCGGCACCGAGGCCGTATCCGCCTTTTCGCGACCCGGGGGGCACCGCCTCGTCCACATATATCGGCAAGGTCCATCTATTTTCCTGGTTGGCGATTGACAGTGTTTTGTACGGCTCGAATCTTCCAAAATAGTAGAGGGCATAGACCCCTGCCCCTTTGAACCGTTCAGGAGGGAGCAGGGCCACCGGACGTTTCAGGAGTGCATCTCGAACAGCGATCCCGAGGTTCAGCTTGTCAAGGGGATTAAAAGGGGGTTCTTCTCTCAAAATGGCCTCATGGTTTTCGTACAACGACTGCCGATTCATCGAGTCTCGCTTTGCTCGCCGTGCCGCGAACCGATGACCCGGTGAATAGAGTCTCCCACACGCTTATTACGTAGACGATAGATCCCCTCCAGTTTCAGACGACGCATCTCTCTGCTATGTCTCCGAGAAAATCCTGAACCCTGATATTGATGCCCTGTAAAATGGAATTCCCCACAACGAACCGGCGATTTTTCCGAAGCCCTTGATTCATTGAAATATCAAACATAGGACTTGCTTTTTCAAGCAAAAGCCCCTATGCTGTGCCCATGAACTTCATTGCCAGAAAAACAGATCAGGCCACCTTAGCCAATTTCATCTCCCTATTTCCTGTCACGGCGATTCTCGGCCCCCGGCAGTGTGGAAAAACGACCTTGGCTCGAACGCTTGCCGCGGATTCCTATTTCGACCTGGAAAATCCCCAGGATCTTGCCCAGCTGGAACAGCCTCAGCTTGCGCTGGAAGACCTGACGGGACTCATCGTCATCGACGAGATCCAGCGGTTGCCCGATCTTTTTCCGCTCCTGCGCTATCTGGTGGATCAAGAAAAAAGCCGCAAATTCGTCATCCTGGGAAGCGCCTCGCGGGACCTGATTCACCAGAGCTCGGAATCCATGGCCGGCAGGATCGGCTATATTCAATTGGGCGGGTTCCGCCTCAGCGATATCGGTTCAGGGGACTTCAAGACCTTGTGGTGGCGCGGGGGATTGCCCCCCTCCTTCCTGGCGGCATCGGACCATGAGAGCCTCCTCTGGCGGAATCAATACGTGACGACCTTTCTGGAACGGGATATCCCCCAGCTGGGGATCACAATCCCCGCCCGGACGCTTCGCCGCTTCTGGACCATGCTGAGCCATTACCACGGCAATATCTTGAACCATGCGGAGCTGGGCCGTTCCCTCGGCATCTCCGACATGACCGTCCGGAAATACTGCGATATCCTGGAAGGCACCTTCATGGTCCGCATCCTCCATCCCTGGCATGTCAACATCGGTAAGCGCCTGGTGAAGCGACCGAAATTGTACCTGCGCGACTCCGGGCTGTTCCATGCCCTGCTATCTATTGAAACCCCGGAACAACTATATACCTCGCCCCGGCTCGGGGCCTCCTGGGAAGGTTTTGCCCTGGATTGCGTCTGTCGAACCATAGGAAAGGAAGACAGGGATTTCTATTTCTGGAGCACCCACGCCGGCGCGGAACTCGATCTTTTCTGGCAGGCACGCGGACAAAACTGGGGGGTGGAATTCAAGTATGAAGACGCTCCCCGCTTGACCCGATCCATGAAGACCGCAGTTGAAGACCTTGAGTTGGAGGGGCTATGGGTCGTCTATCCCGGAAAAACGTCATACCGTCTTACCGAAAAGATCCAGGTGATCCCCCTTGCAGATGTCCGAGAAAGCTGGGACTATGGATAGTTGAGCGGCATCCCTTCCCTCCTGCCATCGATGGAAAAAGCCCCAGCAAGGCCGTGAAAAGCACGCTCTGAGTCCGTTACAGCGACTTTGAACAAAATCTGCCGGTTGACATTCCATCTGGGGTAACGTAGGATAATTCTTCAGCTTCCGACCCACCCGAAGACGCCCGCCTCTGCGGCTTCTTCGGATGTCTGCGGGTCCGTTGGCGAAGGCCCGGCGGCGGGTTCAAACGGCAATACTCCTTTTCCCAGGAGGGACTCCTTGATAATGGCGCCGCACCCAATCCATGCGCCTGCCGTTTGTCTGCATGCTGCCCGGTCCGGGTCCCTGCAGGCCCCCGGTGTGTCTCCGCTGCAAGCCTACATCTTTGTCCGGATCAACCGGGAAGCAACCCCGGGCTTCGTGCCAACGAATCCGAAACCCCTGTCGCGAGTCAACATCACCATGAACCTGAACCCACGTGTCGTACGAGGCCTTTTTGCCGCCATAACAACCAGTCGACTCAAATAGTTCCTTTACAACATCCACCGCCATGATAGACGGAAAACTTCTATCACCTTGGCATGGATTACCATAACCCGTTGATATTACATAATATCCATTTCACAACACGTTGCGCTTATGGGCTATCCTGTACATATCATTGAAAAATTGCTTCAGCCAGTTTTTTTGTAATAGATTTTTTCTGTCTAATATCTGTTCAAGTAAGGCTACGCCAGGATTCAACGTAATATCAATTGCTTATACAATAGCAAATCGGGGGTATGCACTTGACTCCACCAACCACAAGATGTAGTTGTTGCAACTGCGGCCTTTACAGAAGCTTTTTTCTGTTTGAGACCGTAGCCCACAGGCACGCCCTTCAAGATATATAAAGAGATGCCTTATTCCTGTGTGAAGTCAGGTTGTTACAAGCATCATGGGCCAACAGAAGATACAATTGTGCATTAGCGATCTGTGAGCCCGCTTAACCCTTGAAAAAGCAGATATTACCTCTTTTCACAACATGTAGTAGGTGGTTGAGTCAAGTGCATAGCCCAGTAGCAAATAATAGTCTTTCTCTCAAGGATGAAGCATTCCACTACAGATAAGGGAG
>CAYLJZ010000171.1:0-3961 GCA_964384085.1 uncultured Desulfobacteraceae bacterium | reverse complement strand
TTTATTCACTTTTTTGTTGCAATGTGCTGCAAAAAGCCTATATTACCGCGCCAAAAGGATCCGCCTATGGGTCATTTTTTGGAACATTTAGCCAGAGCAATAGGTGATATGCCATCTCAGACGTTTTGGTGACGAATACTTAAAAGAGGGGAATATGCTATGCACGAGACGATGCAAGAAAGTAGTTCATCTGAGTTCCTGATAGACGAAAACGACGAGCCTCCCAGCGGAGAAGAAGCTGAGGAGCCTCCCAGCGGTTTGGCGGCGCTTCCGTTTCAACACGCCCATTCCGCCCCCTTTGTCATTACCCCAACCCATTCCTTTCCTGTTGCACCCTTTATTCAGCCTCGACGTGTTGCCCGAACCAGCCCCGGGACCCGTGCCTTTCGCAGGCGGTTTTATCCCCAGGTGAAAGACTCCCAGTGGAACGACTGGCATTGGCAGATCCAGAACCGCATTCGAAGCTTGGGACAGGCCGAGATGATGCTCAACCTTTCGGACTTGGAGCGGGATGCCCTCGTGCATCTTGGGACTTCTCTCCCTTTTGGGGTGACGCCGTATTATATGAGTCTCGTGTCGCCCGACAATCCCCTTGATCCGCTGCGACGCTGTGTGATCCCCACCATCCACGAGCAGATGGCGTCGCCGGGAGAGGCGGACGACCCCCTGGGCGAGGACGCCCAGAGCCCCGTGCCGGGACTGGTGCACCGATATCCCGATCGGGTCCTCTTTTTGCTGAGCGATTTTTGCTCCACCTATTGCCGTTATTGCACCCGCTCCAGGATGGTGGGTCATGGATCGCTTACGCCTCAGCGAGATCGATTGGAGGCTGCCATGGCCTACATTCGGCGGACGCCCACGGTGCGGGATGTGCTTGTCTCGGGCGGCGATCCCCTGACCATGGGAGAGGAGAAGCTGGAATGGGTGCTCAAGGGACTGAGGTCGATTCCGCATGTGGAGATCGTAAGGATCGGGACCAAGGTCCCGGCAGTGCTTCCGCAGCGCATTACTCCAGCGCTCGTTCGCATGCTTCGAAAATATCACCCTCTCTGGATCAGCGTGCACTTCACCCACCCGGACGAATGCACGCCCGAGAGCGCCAGGGCGTGCGCCATGCTGGCGGATGCCGGTATTCCTTTGGGCTCTCAGACCGTGTTGTTGAAAGGGATCAATGACCGGGTTGAGACCATGACGGATCTGGTTCACGGCCTTCTCAAAATGCGGGTTCGGCCATACTACCTTTACCAGTGCGACCCGATCTCGGGGTCGGCCCATTTCAGGACCCCGGTGGAAAAGGGATTGGAGATCATTCGAGGGCTGCGGGGGTTTACGAGCGGCTATGCGGTGCCCACCTACGTCATCGACGCGCCTGGCGGGGGGGGCAAAATTCCCCTGATGCCGGACTATGTGGCCGGAAGGCAGGGGGACGCCCTGATCCTGCGCAACTATGAAGAGAAGTTTTTCAGCTACCCCGATGCCACAGACGCTTCCTGTCCGGACGGCATCTATCAATAATTTTCGAGGACCAGGCCATGCGGCTGGGACTGACCTACGACCTCCAGAGCGAGTATCTGGCCCAGGGCTACAGCGAAGAAGAAACGGCTGAGTTCGACCGGGAGGACACCATCGAGGCGATCGAGGCAGCCCTGGCCGAGCTGGGCCACCAGACCGAGCGGATCGGAAATGCTCAGAAGCTGGTGAAGGCTCTGGCCGGGGGGACCACGTGGGACCTGGTCTTCAACATTGCCGAGGGGCTTCACGGCGTGGGCCGTGAGGCCCAGGTTCCAGCCATCCTTGATGTATACGCCATTCCCTACACCTTCTCCGATCCCCTGGTCCTGAGCCTGACCCTCCACAAAGGGATGACCAAACGGGTCATTCGGGATGCCGGGCTGGCCACCGCGCCTTTCGTGGTGGCGGAGCCCGCCGAGTTGATGCCGCCGGTCCCCTTTCCGCCGCCCTATTTTGTCAAGCCGGTGGCCGAGGGGACGGGCAAGGGTGTGTCCCCGGAATCCCTGGTCCGCCGCGAGGAGGACTTGGCCGGCGTCTGCACGCGGCTGGCAGAGCGATTTCATCAGCCCATTCTCGTGGAAGGCTTCCTCGGTGGCCGGGAATTCACGGTGGGCATCGTGGGGACTGGGTCGAAGGCAGAGGTGCTGGGCGCCATCGAGGTAGTTCTGGGGAACCAGGCCGAGCCGGGCATGTATTCTTATGGAAACAAGAAGCACTTCGAAGACCGGGTGGAATACCGGCTCTGCCGTGCCGAAGATGACCCGCTCATCGCCGACGTAGAGGCCCTGGCCCTGAGTGCGTACAAGATCTTAGGGTGTCGGGATGCGGGGAGGGTGGATATCCGGTGCGACGGCGAAGGCCGCCCCCATTTTCTGGAGATCAACCCCCTGGCCGGGATTCATCCGGTCATATCGGACCTGCCGATTATGTGCTCCCTTCTGAAGATCCCTTACGTAACCCTCATCGGCCGGATCGTGGCCTCGGCCCTGGAGAGGGTCTGAGGTTCCTGTGCGGTTAGCTGTTGTCCACCATGCGGTCGGCCCGAAGGCCCCAACCGACGAACAGGATGTCCTGGACCAGGCCGAGGCTGTTTCATCAGCCCTCAAGGACTTGGGGCATGAGGTGCATCTCCTCTCTTGCACCCTCGATCTGGAAGGCATCTGTTCGAAGTTGAAGGCCCTCGGGGTGGACGCGGTTTTCAATCTGGTAGAATCGCTCCATGGTACAGGCCGGCTGATCTATCTCTTCCCTTCGGTTTTGGATGCGATGGGCTTCCCTTATACAGGGTCGAGCGCCCTTTCCATCCTGAGCACCAGCCATAAGATCCTGGCCAAAGCGCGTCTTCGGGCCGAAGGGATCTCGACTCCTTCCTGGGTCGGGCCGTTTCCATCGGACGCCAGCGGGCGGGATTTTTCCGGCCCTGAAAAAGGCCAGGTGGGTGTATGGATCGTCAAGTCCCTCTGGGAGCACGCATCCATCGGTCTGGACGAAACATCTATTGTTCACGGGAGAAGGGAAGACGTGGCCGCCATGCTCCCCCAAAGGGCCCCCTTACTGGGCGGCGCCTGTTTTGCCGAGCGCTTTGTCGAGGGTCGGGAGTTCAACCTGTCCATCCTGACCGGGCCTGAAGGTCCCCAGGTCCTCCCTCCGGCCGAGATCCTGTTTGAGGACTTTGCGCCGGGCGCCCCCCGCATGGTGGGCTATGCGGCCAAATGGGACCCAGGCTCAGATGCCTATCAAAACACCCCGCGGCGATTCTCAGAAGGCGGCGAGGATGGCCCTTTGCTTCGCGAACTCACGGAAATGGCACTACGATGCTGGGACCTTTTTTCGTTGCAGGGGTATGCGCGTGTGGACTTTCGCGTGGATGAGAAGGGGAGGCCCTGGGTCCTGGAGGTGAATACCAATCCCTGTCTGTCGCCCGATGCGGGCTTTGCCGCAGCCCTGGAGCACGCGGGCATCTCTTTTGTTGAGGCCGTGAGACGCATTGTTTTGGAGGCCGTTGGGATTGACGAGTGAAGAATGAAGAAGTGAAGAGGCGACCCGTGATCAAAGGCATCAACTTCCGCTACGAGGTCTTTCCCAGGGATGTGGAGGACGTGCGCGCGCTTGTAGAAAAGACCGGGTTCTTTCGCGTCGACGAGATATCGGTTGCGGCCGAGCTGGTGGCTGAGCGCCTGAACCGGGGGCCTGAAAGCGGGTATTGTTTCTTGATGGCCGAAGAAGGGGGGCGGCTTACGGGTTATGCCTGTTATGGCCCCATTCCCTGCACGGTTTCGTCTTTTGATCTGTATTGGATCGCCGTAGATCCCGGATTCCAGGGGAGAGGGCTTGGAAAGGCCCTCCTCCATGAGGCCGAGCGCTTGATTCACGAGATGGGCGGGGGACGCGTGTATGTGGAAACCTCTTCAAAGACCCAGTATGACAGCACCCGCCGCTTCTATGAGCG
>CAYLJZ010000170.1:0-3964 GCA_964384085.1 uncultured Desulfobacteraceae bacterium | reverse complement strand
CTGGACATCATGCTGGCCTGCATGCAGACCCTTCACCGGGAACTGGGCGACAAATACCGGCCCTGCCCTCTCCTGGTGAAACTGGTCAGGGCGGGTCACTTGGGAAGAAAGGCCGGAAAAGGCGTGTACGACTATTCACGATAGGTGGATCATCGGTTTCGAGGGCGGACCAGCATCCTTATCTCTATCCCTTGGTTCCACGCTTTCGACACCATACTCGAAAGCCCTAACCGCATACGAAGTGAGGGACGAATGAAGGCCTTATCCATCCGTCAGCCATGGGCAAGCCTCATTGTCAATGGCGACAAAACCATTGAAATCAGGTCGTGGAAACCCAGAACCATGGCCTTTCCTCAGAAAGTCTGGATCCATGCCGGCCGACAAATGGACCGGGAGACGCCGGCTGTATCGGTTATCCCCACGGACCTTCCGAGAGGCGCCATCATCGGAGAGGTTTCCATCACAGGAATTATTCAGTATACCGACCTGAAACAATGGCTCAGGGACCTTTCGAGGCATTTGAGCCCATCGGATCAATACAAAAAAGGGCTTTATGGATTTACCCTCTCAGATCCGAAACCATGTCCCGCACCGATGCGGCTGAAAGGACGTCTGGGATTTTTCGACGTACCAGCGTCTCTCTTATTTTAATGGAGACCCCCCTGTGATCCCTTCCTAAATCTACCTGCAAATCGATTGGTGCAAACGCCAGAATGAGAATGCCTGAGGTATTCTCTTGGCTTGCATTTTTTCCTCTGTTCGGGTAGTAAGGGCCTGGACACCCGTGGCTGCCCTTCCGGTTAAAGCGGTATGGATTCTCAATTGACAGCAGGGGCACCTCGTAATAGACTGATATTTAACATCTTCGTAACACGTTGGGTGTGTTTGATGCGAATGAGGGTATATGACCGAAAAAAAGTTTGAAGAGGCAATGGAGCGATTGGAAGAGATTGTTCAGGGACTCGAAGGGGGTGATCTCCCCTTGAGCGACTCTCTGAAGGTCTTCGAAGAAGGGATGGCCCTGGCCAGGTTCTGCTCCAGCGAGCTCGAAGCGGCAGAAAAAAAGGTGACGCTGCTGGTAAAGGAAAGCGGCGGAAGGCTGAGCGAAGCACCCTTTGAGGTAAACGGAGAGCCATGATGGCCTCAGAAATGGTCTTTGATCTCAAGGCATATCTTGCTGGAAAAAAGGCCCTGGTGGACACGGCCCTTCAGGGTTTTTTTCCTGAATCTGACGGGCTTACCTCCGATCTCATCAAGGCCATGCGATACAGCCTCTTTGCAGGCGGCAAGCGGCTCAGGCCGATCCTCTGCATCGCCGGGGCCGAGGCCGTGGGCGGTTTTGGAAAAAATGTCCTGCCGGTGGCCTGCGCCCTTGAAATGATTCATACCTACTCTCTGATCCATGACGACCTCCCCATGATGGATGACGACGACCTCCGGCGCGGCAAACCGACCAATCACAAGGTCTTTGGGGAGCCGATCGCCCTCCTGGCAGGAGACGGTCTTCTGACCGAGGCCTTCAGCATCATGAGCTCGCCGGAAATGTCCGAGCGGGTGCCTCCTCAGACCCTTCTTTCGGCAATCCGAATGGTCGCCCGTGCGGCTGGTCCCGAGGGAATGGTGGGGGGCCAGGCCGTTGATATTCAGTGGGAGGGGAGGCCGGCCGATCTCGAGGTCGTCCGGTTCATGCACGCCCATAAAACAGGCGCCATGATTACCGCGTCTGTTGCCTCCGGCGCTGTTCTGGCTGGGGCTGATGGATACCATCTCAAGGCCATCGTCTCCTATGGAGAGAAAATAGGGCTTGCCTTTCAGATTTCAGACGATATCCTCGACATCGAGGGCGACAGTGAGACCATGGGAAAGCGGGCCGGGGCCGATCAGGAAAAAGGAAAGATGACCTACCCGGCGGTCCTTGGTCTGCAAAGATCCAAGACCCTTCAGCAGGAGCTGGTTGAAGGGGCGATACAGGCTCTTCGTGAATTTGACGGCAGGGCCGAGCCCCTTCGAAGGATCGCCCAATATATCATTGAGAGAAAAAAATGACTACCATCGATACAGCAGAGAGGCTGCTGGACACGATCGACAGCCCAGCGGACCTAAAGGACCTATCGCTTGCGGAACTTCAACAGTTGGCAGGAGAAATCCGTGAACAGATCGTCGAAACCACCTCCAAGACCGGCGGGCACCTGGCACCCAGTCTGGGGGCCGTCGAGCTGACCCTTGCGCTCCATTACGTCTTTGACGCCCCGAAAGACAAGATCATCTGGGATGTGGGACATCAGGCCTATGCCCACAAGCTGATAACCGGCCGAAGGGACCGTTTTCACACCCTGAGGACCTACGGGGGGATCAGCGGATTCCCTAAAAGGGCGGAGAGCCCTTACGACACCTTTGATACGGGCCACAGCAGCACCTCTATCTCCGTGGGATTGGGGATCTCCACGGCCAAGGGTCTGAAGGGCGAGAAGAGCAAGGTGATATCGGTGATCGGCGACGGGTCCATGACCGCCGGCATGGCCTTCGAGGGCCTCAACCAGGCCGGGGAGACTGAAAAGGACCTGATCGTTGTGCTGAACGATAATGCCATGTCCATCGCCCCCAACGTCGGGGCCTTTTCGTCGTTCATCAGCCGAAAGATGACCGGCAAGCGGTTCGTCAATCTGAGGAGGGACCTGGAGAATTTTATCAAGTCCCTGCCGGGCGTGGGGGAAAATATCCTCAGTTTTGTCCGCAAGAGCGAGGATTCGTTTATTACCTTTTTTACGCCGGGCATGATGTTTGAGGCCTTTAAGTTTAAATACATCGGGCCGATACAGGGCCACCGCCTCGACCGGCTCATCGAAGCCTTCACCAATGCCGCCAATCTGGAGGGCCCTGTCCTGGTCCACGCCCTGACAGTGAAAGGGAAGGGCTATGCCTTTGCCGAAAAGGACCCTGCCTACTTTCACGGAGTGGGTTCATTTGAAATTGGAACGGGCGCACCCCCAAAGGAGAAGCCCAAAGGACCCGCATCCTATACGTCCGTATTCGGAAACACCATGGTGGATCTGGCTCGAAAAAACGACAAGTTGTTTGCCGTTACCGCAGCCATGCCTGAAGGCACTGGTCTGGCCGCATTCTCGCAGGCCTTTCCCGAACGATTTCTGGATGTGGGCATCGCGGAACAGCATGCCGTGACATTCGCAGCGGGACTGGCTACCGAGGGATTCAGGCCGGTGGTGGCCATCTATTCCACCTTTCTTCAGAGGGCCTACGATCAGATCATCCATGATGTCTGTCTCCCCAATCTCCCCGTGGTCTTTGCCATCGACAGGGGAGGACTTGTGGGGGAAGACGGACCGACCCATCACGGGCATTTTGATATTACCTATTTGCGAAGTCTTCCCAACCTGACCCTGATGGCGCCCAAAGATGAAAATGAATTGAGGCATATGCTTTATACGGCCCTCCATCATTCCGGGCCTGTAGCGATCCGTTATCCCAGAGGGAAAGGGGTGGGGGTGGCCATGGACCCGGATTACAAGGTCCTTCCCATGGGCGAGGCCGAGATCCTCGGGGAGGGAAGCGATCTGCAGATTTTTGCCCTCGGGAGCATGGTGTCACCCTCGATGGATGCTGCGGCTGTCCTGGAAGAAGAGGGGTTTTCTGTGGGGGTAGTCAACTGTCGCTTTGTCAAACCGCTGGACAGCGTGCTGGCGGACATAGCCGCATCCTCCGGTAGGCGGGTCCTGACGGTGGAGGAGAACATTCGACAGGGAGGATTCGGAGGGGCTGTACTGGAGCTCTTCAATGACGCCGGCTTAAGAGACGTTCGCATGAGAAGGATCGGACTACCCGACAAGTTTGTGGAGCATGGACCTCAGGATCTCCTGAGGTCCAAATACGGGCTTGACAGCACCGGGATTCTGCGAGAGGCGAGGAGCCTCCTTGCATGATGGGTGGGGGCATCCGCCTGTTCCCT
>CAYLJZ010000169.1:0-3988 GCA_964384085.1 uncultured Desulfobacteraceae bacterium | reverse complement strand
CTGGTCAACAATGCAGGGTTTACAAGACCGGCCCTTCTTCTCAAGATGACGGAAGATGAGTGGGACCAGGTGGTGGACATCCACCTGAAAGGGGCCTTCCTCTGCTCGCAGGCCGCGGGGTCGCACATGAAAGACCAGAATAGCGGCAAGATCATCAACGTGATGTCGGTTGCCGGTCTGGTAGGCACCGTGGGTCAGGTCAATTACAGCGCCGCCAAAGGGGGCATCCTCAGCATGACCAAGTCCATTGCCCGCGAACTGGCCCGCTATAACGTCTGCTGCAATGTCATCTCGCTGGGAATTGTGGCCACCGACATGACGGAGAAGATACGGAGCGATGAAAAGCTGAGGGATATCTACATGAACCGTATCCTCCTAAAACGGTTTGCCGAACCCGATGATATCTCTCCAGCCTTTGTGTTTTTGGCCTCCGATGAAAGCAACTACATTACGGGCCAGCTCCTCTGCGTAGACGGCGGCTATGGCATGATCTAAGCATCATACCTTCGCAGCAAAGGACAGGATAGGGACTGTAATATCAATTGATTACCAACTTTAGAAGTGCAGAGGAGCGATGGTAAAGTACCAGTGAAAAATGAAGATTCTTGATAGACCTATCGATCCCGCCTGGAGCGGGACTCAAACAATCAAACCACCATTATGAAGGAGGGAGACATGACAGTACCGGATAAAATCAAGACATGGCAGATGGTTCAGCCTACTACTTTCAACCGGGAAACCAAGGAAACCACGCCCGGCAAACTGATGAAGACCGAGATCCCTGTCCCTACGCTGCAGGCCGGAGAGGTCCTGGTGGAGGTAGCGGGTTGCGGCGTATGCCACACCGACCTGGGCTATTTCTATGACGGCGTGCCCACCGTCTCTAAGCCGCCTTTGACACTGGGCCACGAGATTTCGGGGGTCGTGGTGGCGGGAGATGAGGCATGGATCGGCAAGGAGGTGATCATTCCTGCGGTGATGCCCTGCCGGAAATGCCTCCTCTGCAAGACCGGCCGCGGCAACCGCTGCCTGGACCAGAAGATGCCCGGAAACAGCATAGGGCTATACGGCGGTTTCTCGAGCCATATCCCTGTGCCCAGTATCGATCTCTGTGAGGTGAAGAACCGCGGAGACATCCCCTTGTCGCACCTTGCGGTGGTAGCTGACGCGGCTACAACGCCTTACCAGGCGGCCAAGCGGGCCGACCTCCAGCCGGGCGACAATGTGGTGGTGGTCGGGATAACGGGCGGCGTCGGCCAGTATGTGGGCCAGATCACCAAGGCGCTGGGCGCTAAGACGGTGATCGGGATCGCGCGCAATCAGGAGAAACTGGACAGGTCCTTGCAGTACGGCGCCGACTTTGCCATCAACTCCACAGGGAAGGACGCCGTGGCCGTGTCCAAGGAATTCAGGGCATACTGCAAGGAAAACGCGCTCCCCAATTTCGGATGGAAAATCTTTGAGGTCACGGGCACCAAACCAGGCCAGGAGATCGCACAGGCCCTCCTTGGCTTTACCGGAAAGCTGATCGTCGTGGGATTCGGTTTGGCCAAAACAGAATACGCCATCGGTCGATTGATGGCCTTTGATGCCGATGTGATCGGGACCTGGGGATGCCTCCCCGAGTACTATCCCATTGTCCTGGACATGGTCCTGAAGGGCAAAATCAACATGGAAAACTTTGTGGAAACCCGGCCCATGAGCACTATTGCTGAGACCTTTGCCGAGGCTCACAAGACGCCGCCCATGAAACGGATCGTATTGACGCCTAATTTTTAGGCCTGTCTCACGGTTTCTGCTATGGAACCAGAGACTTAACCCAGAGCAGAGAAACAATAAAATAGAAAAAAAGGAGAATACATTATGGCTTTAGAATGGATGCCGAGAGAAGATGAGAAGAAAAATCACCTGTTGCATACCGATGGGCACTGGGGAAGCCAGGACCCTTGCGTGGTCTATGAGAATCGACCGTTGAAAGACCCGCAGGGGAAGGTGGTGGACGGGCTCTACGTGGCATGGATCCGTCTCAATAACCCCAAACAGTACAATTCCTACACGACGGAGATGGTGAAAGGCGTGATCGCCGGGTTTGAAAATGCCTCCCTGGACCGAAGCGTGGTGGCAGCCGTGTTTACGGGCACAGGCCCCTACGCCTTCTGCACCGGTGGAAACACTAAGGAATACAGCGAATACTACAGCCGAAGACCGGATGAATACGGTCAGTACATGGAGCTTTTCAACCACATGGTCGACTCCATCCTGGCCTGCAAAAAACCGGTTATCTGCAGGGTCAACGGGATGAGGGTGGCCGGCGGTCAGGAGATCGGCATGGCATGCGACCTAGCCATTGCCTCGGACCTGGCCATCTTTGGACAGGCCGGGCCGAGACACGGGTCCGCCCCCGTGGGCGGCGCCTCGGACTTTCTCCCCTGGTATCTCAGCATTGAAGACGCCATGTGGAACTGTGTCTCGTGCGAGATGTGGTCCGCCTACAAGATGAAGGCCAAGAACCTGGTCAGCAAGGTGGTCCCGGTCCTGAAGGTGGATGGCAAATGGGTCCGGAATCCCTCGATAATCACGGATCAATACGTCAAGGACGGCGAGATCGTCTATGGCGAATACAAGACCGGTCCTGAGGCCAAAGAGGCCCGGGAATTTGTCAAGCAGCATCAGCCCAATGCGGACTTCGAACTCCTGGACAAGGAAGTGGACAAGATGGTATGGACCTTCGCCAACCTCTTCCCCGGATGCCTCATCGAATCCATCGACAGTGTTCGTCAAAAGAAAAAATTCTTCTGGGATACCATGAAAAACGCCCACAGGCACTGGCTGGCAGCCAACATGGGCGGCGAGGCCTTCCTGGGCTTTGGCGCCTTCAACACCAAGAAGATCACCGGCAAAGATACCATCGACTTCATCAAATTCCGCCAGAACATCGCCGAAACCAAGGGATGGGATATGGAGATGTTCGCGGAAGTATTCGGAAAGCCTCAGAAATAGTCGCCTGATTGAAGGTGTGAACCCATATGGCAGGCAGGGCGGCACAAGCAAACCCTCCTGCCATTTTTATTGAAGGGAAAGGAGATGCTATAAGATGGCTTACGAACATATTGAGACGGGTTTTGAGAATGGCCTGGGGACCATTACCCTCAACAGGCCGCCGGTGAATGTTCTGAATATTGCAATGATGGAAGAGATCAACGGTGTCCTGGAGGCCTGGCGGGGAAAGAAAGACCTCAAGGCCGTCCTCTTCAATGCCAAAGGAAAGTGCTTCTCAGCCGGAGTGGATGTGGGAGAACACATGGGCGACCTGGCTCCCAAGATGATCGGGGTCTTCCATGGGATGTTTCGCCTGATGGATCGTCTGGGGGTGCCGACCGTGGCCTCGGTCTATGGATCGTGTTTGGGAGGGGGATGCGAACTGGCCATCTTCTGCGACCTGGTGATTTCTTCGGATGAGGCCAAATATGGGCAGCCAGAGATCCAGGTGGGGGTATTCCCCCCCATTGCCGCACAGATCATGCCCCGGATTATCGGAAGAAAGGCGGCGATGGACCTGATCCTGTCGGGGAGAATCATCTCCGCTCAAGAGGCCTTGACCATGGGCCTTATCAACCAGGTGGTGCCCAAAGAAGAACTGGCATCGGCGACCGACGCGTTCCTCAAACCCTATCTCAAGTTGAGCGCCGAGGTCCTGAGAAAGACCCACAAGGCGATTATGGCCGGTCTCATGGACGATCTGGAGCCGTCGCTTCAGGTGATTGAAGGGATCTATTTGGGCGAACTCATGAAGACAGCGGACGCCCAGGAGGGGCTGAAGGCCTTCCTGGAAAAGCGGAAACCTGAATGGAAAAATGAATGAGGATGGAGAGGCCTTGATGACAGAATGTCATTAGGGCCTCTTCCTGCTGTCAATTCTGGGTCTTCACATTGCCCTTTATATAATCGATGATCTCGGTGGTGGTCGTCCCGGGACCGAAGATCTCGG
>CAYLJZ010000168.1:0-4001 GCA_964384085.1 uncultured Desulfobacteraceae bacterium | reverse complement strand
TTTAGGCACTTTTTTGTGATGCGGTTTTCCGAGATCATGGGCCAGGAAAAGGCCAAACGATTTTTCAGGCGCGTGATGTCTGCAGAGAGGATCCCTCATGCCTACCTGTTTACAGGCATTGCCGGAATCGGAAAGACGAGCGCGGCTATCGCCCTGACCATGGCCCTGAATTGCCAGAGGCCCACAGACATAGAGGCCTGCGGGGTCTGTCCCCCCTGCCGTCAAATGCTGGGAGGGAATTTTCCGGACTTCATATCCATCAAACCCGATGGACAGAATATCAAGATCGAACAGATACGGGAACTCAACCGAAGGCTTAGTTTCGCCCCGGTATCGGCAAAATACAGGGTATGCGTCATCCAGCAGGCCGAGGCCATGGGGAGTGAAGCAGCCAACAGTTTTCTGAAAACCCTGGAGGAACCGCCTTCCGGCAATATCCTGGTGTTGAATGCCGTTGAACCCCTGAATCTGCTCCCCACGATTGTGTCCCGTTGCCAGAGGGTCCCTTTTCAGCCGCTCCCCGTTGAGGAGATGATCGACTGGCTTGTCAGGGAAAAGGGACAGGACCGACAGAAGTCAACCATCGCGGCCAGGGCCTCGGGCGGCAGTCTGGGACGTGCCCTTCGAATGAGTGAAGGCGTGTTTTTCGAGAAGAGGGCCGCATGGATCTCAGGGCTTTTGAAACTGCCGCAACTGTCCAAGGGGGACGCCCTGGAACTGGCTGTGGAGTACGCACTCAGGGAAAAGGGAAGGGGCAGTGACAACACAGAGACCGGCGAACCGGGGCTACTGGACATGCTGGCCCTCTGGGGGGAATGGTACAGGGACCTCCTCGTCGTCAAGGTCGGGGGGCCAAAGCGCCTGATCACGAATGTAGATTTTCAAGACCAGTTGCAAAACCTCGCACAAGACGTTACTATCAAAAGCCTGATGGATAGCCTTCTAACTGTAGACCAGGCCGTCAAGGATGTACGCAGGATGGGGAACACCCAACTGGTTTTAAGTCACACGGTTTTGACCCTCCAGAGACTGTGGGGCAACGAAACAGGATATGGGGGCCCCGCTTGACAATGGGTCGCTTCAATTTTACTTGGCAGGCAAGAACACACTATTGATCGCTTAGAGCTTCAAAATTTGGCTCATTTTTGCTCACTTTAGTCACTCGAATGAACTATGAACAAAATCGTTGGCATACAGTTCAGGCCTCACGGAAAGGTGTATGATTTTGAGTCCGGTCACTTTGTCCTCAACAAGGGAGACAGGGTGATGGTCGTTACCGAGGAAGGGCCTGCCATCGGCTGCGTCTGCAGCATGCCTCAAAACATGAGCGGCGGGGGTACCGACCGAAACCTCAAAAAGATTTTTCGTCTGGCTACACAGGAAGAGATTGAACGCTATGAAAGCGACTGCAGTCTGGAGAACGAAGTCTATGAATATTGCCGTCTGAAGGTGAAAGAACGATCCATGCCCATGCATCTGGTCTCGGTGGAAAGACGCTTTGACGGCGGTAAAATGATCGTTTACTTTACCGCGGATGGAAGGGTCGATTTCAGGCAGCTCGTCAAGGACCTGGTAGCAAAATTCAGGACCCGCATAGAGATGAGGCAGATCGGAGTTCGCCATCAGGCCAAGATGGTGGGTGGACTGGGCACATGCGGTCGTCCCTTGTGCTGCAGCACGTTCCTCAGTAACTTTGACCCGGTAACCATAAAAATGGCCAAAAAGCAGAACATCTCCCTCAATCCCAACAAGATATCCGGCATGTGCGGGAGACTGATGTGTTGCCTCACCTTTGAGCATGAGTATTACGAAAAGATCAAGAAGAATTTCCCCAAGATCGGGAAACGGATCACGACCAAAGAGGGGGAAGGAAAGGTCATTCGGCAGAACATACTTAAGGAAACCATAACCGTTTCCCTGGACTCGGGAACTGATTTCGATATGCCGGTCAAGGACCTTGCCGCGGCGCCCAGTTTGTTGAAAGAGGGACTGTTCAAGCGAAAAAAACCAAAAAAGGAGTAACCAGCAAACCCAGTGTCCGAGCGATTTTATGTCACAACCCCCATCTATTATGTGAATGCAGAGCCTCACATCGGCCATGCCTACTCCACCATTGTGGCGGATGTCCTGAACCGGTTTCACATGCTTGCCGGCATGGATACCTTCTTTTTGACAGGAACCGATGAGCATGGCGACAAAATCGTTAAGGCCGCTGAGCAATCGGGCCAGTCTCCCAAGGAGTATGTCGATCGAATAAGCGGCATGTTCAGAGACCTCTGGCCCAGGTTGAATATCTCATACAGACAGTTTATTCGGACCACAGATCCGAATCACCAGGAAACGGTCAGGCTGATCCTGAGTCGCGTCAAGGAAAAGGGAGACATTTACTTCAGCGAGTATGAAGGCCTTTACTGTTTTGGCTGTGAACGCTTCTACACGGAAAAGGAACTGGTGGATGGGAAGTGCCCTGACCATCAGACCAAACCCGAGGTGATCAAGGAGGCAAATTACTTTTTCCGAATGAGCCGGTATCAGCAATGGCTCATCGATCACATTCATGCAAACCCGGATTTCATTCGGCCGGAGAGATACAAAAACGAGGTCCTCTCTTTTCTGTCCGAGCCCCTCGATGACCTCTGCATCTCAAGGCCCAAGTCGCGTTTGACGTGGGGGATCACCCTCCCCTTTGACGATAATTTTGTAACCTACGTCTGGTTCGACGCGCTCATCAACTATATTTCCGCCCTGGGATACCCCTCAGGGAGCCGATTTGAGGCATACTGGCCGTGGGCCCAGCATGTGATCGCCAAGGATATCCTGAAGCCCCACGGCATCTACTGGCCCTGTATGCTCAAGTCAGCCGGCATCGAACCTTACCGGCACCTCAATGTGCACGGGTACTGGAATATCAGCCGGGACAAGATGTCCAAGAGCCTCGGAAACGTGGTTCGGCCCCTTGAATTGGTGGACATTTACGGCCTGGACGCGTTCCGGTATTTTCTCCTGAGGGAGATGGTCTTCGGGCTCGATTCCGAATTCAGTGAAGAGGCACTGGTGTCCAGGCTCAACGCAGACCTGGCCAATGACCTGGGAAATCTTGTCAGCCGCAGCCTCACCATGGTCGAGAAATATTTTAAAGGGGACCTCCCTGAGCCGGGAGTTGCCAGGGCGCCGGATGAGGCACTGAAACGAAGCGCCCTTGACCTGCTGGACACCTATGGGGCGATGATGAGGGATATAGGCCTTCACAAGGCGCTCATGGCCGTATGGGAAGTGATATCCAGGGTCAACAAATACATCGATGAGATGGCGCCCTGGGTCTTGGCGACATCGGACAGGGATCGCCTTTCAACCGTTATTTGCTACATATTTGAGACCCTGAGGATTGTGGCCGGTCTTCTGTGGCCCTTTATCCCCGGATCCGCTGAAAAGATCCAGAGCCAACTGGGACTGGCCAGACAGGGAAAGGATGTCACCCTTCAAGATCTCAGGGTGTGGGGTGCTGAAAGGCCTGTTCGACCCATTACCAAGGCGCCTTCTCTGTTCCCCCGCATCGAGAAGAAGGAGGAAAAGGCCTCAACACAGCCGACGGGCAATGAAAAGAAGCCTTCCTTGTCGAAGGACCGGGCTGTGGCCTCGCCAGGGGTTCAAGAGGCAATCACCATTGAAGACTTCCAGAAGATGGACCTCAGGATTGGCGTCATACGAGCGGCCGAAGCGATTCCCGGGTCCAAAAAACTCATCAAACTGACCGTTGATATCGGTGAAGAGCGGACCGTGGTGGCGGGTCTTAAGGGTCACTATGCCGAAGAGGCCCTTATCGGAAAAGAGATCCTGCTGGTGGCCAATCTGAAACCGGCGACGTTGATGGGCGTGGAGTCCCATGGAATGGTTCTCGCTGCCACAGACAAGTCCGGGCTCCATCTTCTGGCGCCGGACGCCGAAACGGCGGCGGGGAGCAGGGTCAAATAGGGGAAAATGACTAGACTTTGAAATGCTAA
>CAYLJZ010000167.1:1953-4019 GCA_964384085.1 uncultured Desulfobacteraceae bacterium | reverse complement strand
ACATGTTCCCTGAAACTCAATTTACCTTCTTCATGTTTTGAGCATGTCATATTAAGGACATCCCTGATCCAGCGTTTCCAGATGGAACCCATCTGTGTCCGGTTAACGGTGCATTGCCCTCGAGCCGGGTTGGTCGGATCGGATATATGCCATTTGCATTTCACGCACGGCTTTACCGTACCTTCGGCCAAGTGAAGTTGACTGTCAACAACTGCCATTGTAGGCCTCCTTATTGTGTTTTTTAACGACTGCCATTAAAAGCTTTTCATCCGAACCCGTCTTGTAATAAACGTGCACCGGGTGATCTATCAATTTAATTCGAGATTAAGAAATTCGAAGTCCTCGGCGCCGAACTGCTGCTCAGTGCGAGCGATAAGCGTATTCTGTCCGTAAGTCGGGAGGTCCACGAAACGAGCGCTGAATCCTGCCACCCTGACGATGAGGTCCTGGTGCTTTTCCGGATCTTTTTGGGCCGCCTTCATTTCAGCCGTGCTCACAACATTGAACTGCACGTGATCGATATGCAGATCATGCCAGGTATCCATATAGGAGTGCCAGATATCGAAGCCGTGCTTGCTGCGCATCATGGGAACCGACAACCGCTGGTTGAGCAGGTTCGCCTTCTGGTTTTCCTGGACTTTGGAGACCGATTTCAGGACTGCCGTCGGACCTTTCTTGTCCGTGCCGAAGTAGGGGGAGATTCCGCCGTCGTCAGCGGCCTCTCCGCCGTAGCGGCCATCCGGGGTTGGGCCGGTACGCGAGCCGACTTCCATGTAAAGGCCGACACCCTGCCCGACGGGCATTACCGGCCCGCCGGAGTAGTTCGTCACCTTCTTCATCTCGCCGCCGATGATCTCTTCGTAGTATCTCTTGATGACCGCATCCGCGTACTCGTCATCATTTCCCCACTTTGGAGCGTTCTTGAAGTCCTTCTGCATCTGTTCGAAGCCTTCCCAGTTGACCTTCAATGCTTCCATCAGCTGCTTCATCGTATATTTTTTGTCGTCATAGATGAGCTTCTTGATGGCCACCAGAGAGTTTCCGCCCACGACGGTGGTGATGGGGTTATGCCAACCATTGGGCTGCTCGGACAGAGAACACGCCTCCCGCCCAAGTTCCATGCACCCGTCGTCAATGCTGGATACAAAGGGAAGCTGGAGATAGTGGCCTTCCATGTAACGGCTCACGTCCTTGGCGCGAATCACGAGACTGACGCCGTAGGCGTACTGCTTTTTGAAGGCATCCCACAGTTGTTCGAAAGTCTCGAAGTCCTCGGCATACCCCGTCTCGGGACCGAGTTGCATGTCAGAATAAGACCAGTCGTAACCGTTGGTCAGCGTGATTTCTAAAATCTTGCCGGGGAAGATGGAGCCGCCGCCTTCCGAGCGCGTCTTCTGAGTCTTTCTTCTGCCGACGAGTCCGGGCGACATGCACAAGACTAGGGCCCAGTCATGGGCTTCTTCATCCGTGGCACCGTTGCCGTTCAGGCTGAACTGGGCGTAATATTTCATCTGTTCGGTGCCGATTTCGTCGTGTTTGATGGATGGGTATCCCAGTCCATCCCGAATGCACTCGTACACGTGGTAGAGGGTCTTTACCCGGTTTTTCTTGGAATATCTGAAAACCATGGAGGGCTCGGTGGTCCGGATGTTTCTCGCACCCTCGAGAATGGCATCCGTCATGTCGTTGCAGCCGTCGGAACCATCCCTGTTGGTGCCGCCGATTGTAAGTATGAAAAGATCATTGGAGCCGGGGAATATTTCCCTGTACCCCCTGGACTTGCCCGCGCCGTGCTCGGAGATCTTCAGTCGTTCCATCTCGACCATTTCCACCGCATCCGCATACGTCATGGGCTGGAATGACTTGTTGATGACGCTGGTCTGGTAGTAAGGCCACAGGACCTTGTCTTCCTTGTGCGCATAGCCGCTGGCGTACCTTTCGATGCCGTGGCAGATGAGATAAGTGTACCACTTTACCTGAAAAGCATCCTTCAACCCTTTGCAAGGTTCCGCGGGGACTCGGCGGCTGATTTCTGCCATTTCGAACAACTCTTCCTTCCTTGCCGG
>CAYLJZ010000167.1:0-1853 GCA_964384085.1 uncultured Desulfobacteraceae bacterium | reverse complement strand
GCCGCCGGCTGCGGCGAATAATCGCTTTGCAGGTAGTCCTTGACGTTCATGTAGGAAAGTTCGGGATAAAGCGGGAACATATTGGGATCTTCGGCATGATAGCCGATTATGAATTCGTCCTGCTGCACGACAACCATTCCCTTGGTCAACACGGCCGCCAGTTGCAGCGCGCGACGAATGACCTCGGGCTTCCCACGCGACTCCTTGTGCGATTCGGTGATGAGCCGCATTCTCTCGATGCCGGCCCTGGTTCCTTTTTCGACAAACTCACCAGCCGAGGCGTGCTTCCACCGGCAGCGCCCCTTCAATCTCCTGGTTCTGTCGGTGGACGGCGCAAACAGATGTTCGTGCAGTTCCTCGTCCGGTATATCAGCTTCTTTGGGATTAGCCGGGGTAAAGTTGATAACCTTGCCTCTGTACTCGATAGGCTGAGCCATTGTTGTCATATTGCACTCCTTTTTTTCGATTAGGAACGTTTCCGATAATTCTGGCAGGTTTCGGTATTTTCGAATACCGGCTTGGAAAGCCAATATTTGCCCTTTTGGTCCTTGTGCTCCGTAACACAGTCGGCCTTGCCCGGTTCAAAATCATCCTCACCCTCGGGCACCCGGAAAAAGAAAGCACATCCTTCGCACGTTGCCATTGCAAATCCTCCTTTTGTATGGAAATTATCGCGTACAAAAATAGATCACACCATGTGGTACAGTTAATTGCCTACCTCTCTTTGTTACGGTTTCTCTCCTTTGTCACCTCCCATCCCCACCAAGCCCCCGACAGTCACGCTGGCAATGCCGACCATAACAAGCATTTGGACAAGTTCTTTCATCTGCCCAACGGATTTATCTTTTACTCCTTTATATTGGTATGTTTGTGAGAGGCCAAGAAAATCATATTTCCCGGCGGCATAGGAATGGAACGGAAGAATATCTACGCCTATCAGCTTTTCTGCATACGGGGTAAGGAAATCGACGTATGCCTGGTAATCGCCAGCCGTGTCGTTAAATCCCGGGATGATGGGCAGATGGATTCGCACATTAGCCCCATTTTCGATCAGTAGTTTGATATTCTCCAGGATGGGTTCCAGGGGCCAGCCAATCACCTGACGATGTTTCACAGGATCCATTGATTTGATATCGACAATGAAAAGATCGATCGCACTTAATAGCGGACGGATAACCTCGAAATCCGGGAAACAACTGGTTTCCATAGCCACATGTACCCCTTCCTGCTTGAGCCTTTGGGAAAGTGTCAGGGCAAAATCGGCAAAGAACAGTGGATCGCCGCCGCTCAAGGTTACACCACCGCCGGAGTTCTTGTAAAACGGTTGGTCGGAGAGACATTCCCGCAGGATCTCGTCCATCGTCAGGAGGTGGCCGACAGTCTCTCTGGCACCACTAGGGCAGGCATCGACGCAGCTCATGCAGAGCGTGCATTTATCCCGGTCGATTGCAATACTGGCTGTTCCTTCCGGCCCGATTAGCATTGTGCACGCCTCTTCTGGGCAGACGTCTATGCATCGACCACATCCCGTACAGAGGTTGGCGTGGTAGTATAAATCTTTTTTTCTGCTTTGGGTTTCCGGGTTGTGACACCAGGGGCAATGAAGCGGGCACCCCTTAAAAAAGATGGTTGTTCGGATGCCCGGCCCATCCTGCAGGCAGAACCGCTGAATCTCGGTAATAAGGGGTGTCTTTGTGGCTGATTTTCGAAGAAGAGTTATTGCCTTTCCTTCTTTTGTGTTTCTCATCATTGCCACACACCTTATTTCGTCAAATGTATCTTTGGTATTACCCAAAAAAGCAACGATCAGGCTTCAAACCAATCGTCACTATCTGAAGAAGATTTCTGTTAGT
>CAYLJZ010000166.1:0-4023 GCA_964384085.1 uncultured Desulfobacteraceae bacterium | reverse complement strand
CCGTATGCAATCTTTCATGCGCCCACCGTTGCGTTTTGCTCAGCCTGCCGACCTTTGCTGATAATTCCTGATCAATCCAGGACAAATTCCTTTTCCTTGAGCTTGGCATGGGCCGCGGCCAGTCGAGCAATGGGGACCCGGGGAGGCGAGCAGGAGACATAAGTCATATGAATATGATGACAGAAGCGGATCGAGTCCGGATGCCCCCCCTGTTCGCCGCAGATTCCGACCTTCAGGTCGGGCCGTGTCTTGCGCGCCCACTCCATGGTGATCCTCATGAGCCTGCCGACGCCCTTGATATCCAGGACATCGAAGGGATTATGCTGCAATATGCCTCGTTCTTCATAGAGGGGAAGGAATTTGTTTTCAGCGTCTTCCCTGGAAAAGGAAAAGGTTGCCTGGGTCAGGTCATTGGTTCCGAAGGAGATAAATTCAGCCAGTTCGGCGATCCGTCCCGCCCGCATACACGCCCTGACCACCTCGACCATCGTTCCGAACTTATACGGAATCTTGATATTATATTTCTTCTCTACGTCGCTGTTGATCTGCGTCACGTAGCGGTGGACCCATTTCAACTCCTCCAATGTGCAGACCTGGGGGATCATGATTTCAGGAGAGACCCGTCCGCCGTCCTTCATATGCTCGGCCGCAGCCTCGAGTATGGCCCTGATCTGCATGGAATAGATTTCCGGATAGGTGATCCCGAGCCGGACCCCCCGATGCCCCAGCATGGGATTGATCTCGGCCAGGGACTTTACCTTTTTGAGCATGGCCTCCTTCGATTCGATCATGGGACCTTCCAGATGCCGGGTCTTCAGCTCTTCCACGCCCTTGATGATCACCTCCAGGTTTGAGGAATAGCGGTCATTCAGTTCGGGATCCAGCATCTTGAGGGTGTCGGGCAGGGACGCCATCCCCTCCACGGTCTGCTTCAGTTCCCTCAGTTTGTTGATTTCATCTGACAGCTCTTCGGCCGAGGGGAGAAATTCGTGGATGGGAGGATCCAGTAGTCGAACCGTAACCGGGTCGCCGTCCATGAGCCGAAAGATTTCCTTGAAATCCTCTTTCTGAAATGGGAGGAGCCGGTCGAGGGCGGCCTCTCTTTCCTGGGTGCTATCGGCCAGGATCATCTCCTGGACCACCGGCAGCCGCTCCGGCTGGTTGAACATCCGTTCCGTTCGGCAAAGCCCGATGCCCACGGCGCCATATTTCTTGGCCTTGGCCACCGCGTCCGGGGTGTCCGCATTGGCCATGACCTGGAGGTCGCTGATCTCGTCCGCCCATTCCAGGAGGACCAGCAGGTCTTCCACGAATTCCGGTTCAATGGTGGGGACCTTCCCCTGGTAGACATTCCCGGTGGTGCCGTCGATGGTGATCAGGTCGCCCTCCCGAAGGGTCACCCCGGATATGACTGCTTCCCTGTTAAGATCGTTGATGACGATGGCCTCGCAACCCGAAACGCACGGCTTACCCATGCTCCTCGCCACCACAGCCGCGTGGGATGTTTTGCCCCCCCTGCTGGTGAGGATCCCCTGGGACGCAAAGAACCCATGAATGTCGTCGGGCTTGGTCTCTTCCCTGACCAGGATGACCTTTTCGCCCAGTTTTGCCTTGCTCTCGGCCCTGTCCGCATCGAAGACCATCTTTCCGGATGCGGCCCCCGGGGATGCCGGGAGTCCCTGGGCCAATACCTCGGCCTTGGCGTGGGGATCCAGGCGGGGATGAAGGAGCTGCTCCAGCATATCGGGCTGGATTCTGAGGAGGGCCTCCTCCTCGGAGATGAGACCTTCGTTCACCATATCCACAGAGGTCTTGATAAAGGCCGCTGCGTTCATCTTGGCGTTTCGTGTCTGAAGACAATAGAGCTTCCCCTTTTCGATGGTGAATTCGAGATCCTGAACCTCCCGGTAATGGTCCTCCAGGGTGTGCCGCAGCTCCTCCAACTCGGGGTAGACATCGGGCATGTCCTTTCTGAGATCGCGGATCGGCTTCGGGGTGCGAATGCCGGCCACCACATCTTCGCCCTGGGCGTTCACCATGTATTCTCCGAAAAAGCGGTTCTCGCCCGTGGCCGGATCTCTGGTAAATGCCACGCCGGTGGCGCTGTCGTTCCCCATGTTCCCATAGACCATCGTGCAGATGTTGACGGCCGTCCCGTTGGCCATCTCCTTGGTGATCTTGAATTCCCTTCGGTAATCCACGGCCCGTTTTCCCATCCAGGACTTGAAGACCGATTCCACGGCCAGGTCCAATTGCACGTAGGGGTCCTGCGGGAAGGGAGTGCCTGTTTTTTCCTTGAAGAGGTCGAGAAATCGGCTGCATGCCTTCTTGAGAGAACCGGCATTCAGTTCGACGTCCTGCTGAACGCCCTGTTCCTTCTTCAACTCATTGAAAATATGGTCGAAGTCTTCATCCCTCATGTGGAACGTCACGCTGCCGAAGAGCTGTATCAGCCGTCGGTAGAGATCATAGACAAATCGTTCGTCTTTGGTGAGACGGATGAAACCCGCCACCGTCTCATCGTTGAGCCCGAGGTTCAGGATGGTGTCCATCATGCCCGGCATGGACATGGCTGCCCCGGACCTTACCGAGACCAGGAGGGGATTTTCCGAATTGCCGAAACCCTTTCCGGTATCCTTCTCCAGTTGGGTCATGGCATCGCGGATCTGTTTGACGACCTCGGGGTCAAGCCCCTCTTTCCCTTTCTTCTGATCCAGATACGCCAGACAGGCCTCGGTGGTAATCACAAATCCCGGCGGCACCGGGAGCCCGATCTGCGTCATTTCACACAGATTGGCCCCTTTTCCACCAAGGAGTTTCTTGTTTTTTCCGTCACCTTCGTTGAACGAGTAGACATATTTCACAGCTTCCATTACGCGCCTCCTTCCTTGTTTCTGTTTCTCACGTACTCGAACAGGTAGGCGAACCCAAATAAGGCCACACCTAACCCGACGACTTTTGCCGCCGACATATCGTTAAAAAACAGGCGGGAAATGACAACTGCAAATATGCCGGAAAGGACCAGACGGATCACGATGATTCGAGTCTTTTTCATTGATTAACACTCCGGAAAAATAATTCTGCGAGCCTTTGTCAACGGTTGCCCACAAAGGACGACAGTCTGTGGTCAAGGCTTTTTAAAAGGAATGACGGTCCCTGGTTTCTTGGACTTCGTTTTTTTGCGGGACTCCATTTGAGACGGCGCTTTTTCCCTGATGGTCGTTTTCTTGACCAGCTCTAACCGCATCGGCACGCCCCCCATGGTGAATGTCTCGCCCTCGATATACGAACCTCTGAGTATCCACGTGACGACCTGAGTGGGGACAGTGAGGAGGAGCAAGGTAATGTGATACCAATCCCTCTTGATATCCGGCTCGATATGCTCAACGCGTGCAAAAACAGTCGGTTGTTCCTGACGATAAATCAGGACCACATCTCCTTCTATTGCCATCGTACTCTCTTTTTATAGTCAGGAAGTATGGAAAACCACAGATGGACACCGATACACACAGATGTTTAAAGGACCAAAAACAGCCCCCTTAAGCAGTTACAAAACCTCGGCGTTAGTATCAATTATGAATTCAGTAGGTTAGGGGCTTTTATCCCTATCTGTGTCCATCCGTGGTTCAGTTCTTACTCGCTGTCTTTTAGGACAGAGCCCGGATCGGTCCTCAGCTTCTCCAATTTTGATTCAAAACCGCTCCCTAAGTCCACTCCCATCTGCTGCGCACGCTTTTTGGCCTGAAGGCCGATGTTTCGACTGTCTTTATAAAAGCTGTCACTGTGGCGACCGCCAGGATCATAGCTGTTCAGACGATCTTTTTCGGACTGGTGATAGGCAACCCTGGAAATCAAGCGGTCCAGGTGACGACCGCCGCAGGTAGGACAGACAAGCCCCTCTTCATCGGACGCACGCATGATCAGGGCTTGGAATTCCACTTTGCAGCGTCGACACGCATATTCATAGATTGGCATGGCCGGCTTCCTCCACCATGGGAATTGAGTCACTATCAGGAATTTCGG
>CAYLJZ010000165.1:0-4055 GCA_964384085.1 uncultured Desulfobacteraceae bacterium | reverse complement strand
AAATGAAGCCGCCCCAATTTTCTTGGGAGATGAGAGTATCTGCACCCAATTCATTCGGCATGCCGCTGACATTGAGGCCCTGGCCAAAAGCGTAGCAGATAATGGAGGGGCCTATATCGTCCCCGCCTTTTCGGGCTTGTTTGCCCCGTATTGGCGCTCAGATGCCCGAGGGGTCATCGTGGGACTCACCGGCTATATCAAACGAGGCCATATCGCCCGGGCTGTGTTGGAGGCAGTTGCCTATCAGGTCAGGGATGTGGTCGATTGCATGGAAAAGGATTCTGGCGTCAAACTGAGCAGTTTGCGGGTCGATGGCGGCATGGTGGGCAATTCACTGTTGATGCAGTTTCAAGCCGATATGCTCGGGGTGCCCGTCATGCGGCCCAGGATAACCGAAACAACCGCCCTGGGCGCGGCATCGGCAGCTGCCCTGGCTATCGGTTTTGTTGGCAGTCTCAACGAATTAAAAATTAACTGGACGCTGGAAAAAACATGGCGGCCACAGATGACTGAAGAGGAGCGAACAAAAAGGATGAAGGGTTGGAAAAAGGCAGTTGAGCGGACGTTGAACTGGATCGAGTAGCCGACGAAAAAATTGGCAATCCCTCTTGACACATTCGAATTGCGAATTATATATTTTTCAACTGGTATGGATCGGTGGACTTTATGAAATACTCTCAAAGGGAAGTTGTTTTTAGGGCGTTTCACCATCGACCACTGCAATTAATTACAGGATGAAAGGAGGGATTGTTCATGTTATTGAGAAGAACAGCGAGTTGGCCCACATGGGATTGGACGAGTCCATTTGATGAACTGGAGCGGTTGAGAAGGCAGATAGATTTGCTTTCCGGGGGGTTCACAGGTGGACGGTTAACGAGCATGCCTGCAGCCGGTGTATTTCCTCTCATGAACATCACCGAAGATAAAGACAACTATTATGTTCGTGCTGAGCTTCCCGGCCTGAAGGCAGATGATTTTGAGCTTTCTGTGACGGGGGATACACTCTCCATTTCAGGCGAGAGGAAGATGCCTGCTGAAGACGAGAAGGCCCAGTATCATCGAAGGGAAAGGGAGGCCGGAAAATTCAGCCGGATTGTCACGCTTCCGGCCCAACTGAATACAGGGAAGGTGGAGGCGAGTTGTACGGATGGGGTTCTCACAGTGACGCTTCCCAAGGCAGAAGAGGCGAAGCCGAGGCAGATTGCCGTCAAGGCATCCTGAGATGGAAAGGAGGGATAAGACATGACGGATATGGACAGCAAAGCGCTTCAGGTAAAGGAAAAGGCGGAAGTGACAGCGCCTGCGGAGCAGATGCGGCCGGGGCTGGTTTTCACGCCTGCGGTGGATATTTTTGAGACCGAGAAGGAGATTACCCTCCTGGCCGACATGCCTGGTGTGAAATCGGGGGGGATGAACATTGATCTACGCGACAATGTTCTTACCCTGGACGGGGATGTGAAGCCGCCCGAAGGCGCGGGCGAGGTGGATGTCATGAGGGAATACCGAACCGGCAAATACTACCGGCAGTTCACGCTGTCGCAGGTGATTGATCAGCGAAAAATAGATGCGGAATTAAACGACGGGGTTCTTCGGTTGCGGCTTCCAAAGGTGGAGGCGGCAACACCTCGAAGGATCGCGGTAAAAAGTTGATGACCCCTGAACTCCTCAGGGCGGCGATGGGATGCTGAGCACTCAGGTGAATTCCTGACGACCCCTATCACCGCTCTGGGGGTTAACCTTGTCTATCGAAGCATCTTTCCTTTTATTCCGTGAATCCTGTGGTCAAAGGAGGTAACGATCATGGCGGTATCTGAAAAGGCAAAAGAAAAGCTGGATGAGGCAGGCAAAGAGATAAGAGAGGCGGTTGACAGTCTTAAGAAGGAGGTTACGGAACTCGCAAATAAGGTCAAGGAGAGGCTGAAGGGAACTGGGGAAGAGGTGCGCGAGTCTGCTCAAGAGCTGGCCCAAGAAGTCAAGAGTCTCTCGGCAAGGGTCAAGGATCTAATCCCCACAGGCAAGAAGAAACATTCACTGCCCGTGCGCGTCGACAGGTATTCCGACTATGCGCCCGATGTTTGGGAAGCGCCCTTCCTGGAACTCCGTAAGGCTACAGATCGCCTTTTCGAAGATTTCTTCAGGAGTTATCGCTGGCCGTTTGGCGCCGGTAAAAGTCCCCTGGAGTTGGCAATGGAAATTCCAGGGTCAACCTGGCCTCGTGTGGACATGGATGAAACAGATGAAGCTGTTCGAATAACCGCGGAATTGCCCGGCGTGGACAAGGACAATATTGATATTTCGGTGACAGACGACCGAATCACTATTCGAGGCGAAAAGAAGGAGCAAGAAGAAAAGAAAGGTAAAGGATATTATAAGCTGGAGCGTTCCTACGGGTCATTTCAGCGAAGTTTTTATCTCCCTTGCGAGGTGGAATCCGATCGGGTGGATGCGACTTTTAAGGACGGTGTTTTGACCATCATATTGCCCAAGTCGGCGACTGCTCGAGAAGAGATCAAAAAGATCCCCGTTCGAACGGGGTAACATATTGCTGGCTTTAGATCCATCCAAAGGGTAAATCGTAGTGAACGAATAGGGAATGAGGTTGTGGCGGATGGCCAGCGTCGATTAGTTCCTGCCCGTTTTCTTCAGAAATAACAGGAATATGCCGACATTGGTCATTCACCGCCTATCCTGTCAAAGTCGCTCGAAAAACTCAATCGCCTGTCTCAGTTCCGCGAAGCGGTAAATGATATAATCAGGTTCCACACCTTCCATGTGCTGGCAGCCCTGGTTGGATAGGAAGAATACGGTCTTCATGCCCATCTTTTTGGCCCCGAACACGTCACGATACATGTCATTTCCCACGAAGAGCACCTCTTGAGGTTCGGCCCCGATCCCATCCAGCGCTGTCTGGTAGAGCCGCGGGTCCGGTTTACGGAATCCGTGGTCACCCGATATGACGATGGGGGCAAAATAGCCGTCAATACCCATGGCCCGCATTTCCGGCGCTGCCCAGGCGCTCTGGCCGTCCGACACGACAGCGAGGGAAAAGCGTCGGTTTAGCTCGTCCAGCACGGGCTTGACATCGGGATACAGCTCCAGTCGCTGGCGAGAAATGCCCCGGTACACGTGAGCCAGAAACCGGGACATGGCCTCCAGCCTTTCCGCAGCCGCGATGGAGGCAGGATGCAGATTTCGGGTCAGGAACTCCCGCCAAAGGGCCACTGCATCGAACTCGGGGTGCTCTTCTCCGCTTTCCTTCACCTGATCCTCCATGATCTGATAGTACTGGGCTCGGACCTCGCCCCGGTGCAACTGAATGCCCTGGTACGTCAGAAAGTGGCTTATGGCACGATAAATTTCGTCCATGCCCTCGTCCGTGTGGATATCAATGAGCGTTCCGTTGATGTCGAACAGTATCCCCTTGATGTTCATTTGATTGCCCTCAGGTTGTTTTTGGCCTCATGGAGGAGTCGCCGGCGATAGTCGCAGTCCACCCAGGAGTTGCGGGCGATGCGCAAAAGCGTGATGCCCAGATAAAAAGGAATCCGCCTTGTGATCGAACGAAAAGCGTCCTGGCGGTCCGGGAAATGCCCACAGTATTCCCACAGAAAGTGCCCGATGAACGGCTCGGCTGCGAGCGTGTCGCCTGTTCCGCGCAAGAAGAAATGTTTGAGTTCTCCGGTCAGACGGCCCAGGTCGAAGACCCGGTCGGCCCAAGTCATTCGTTCCAGGTCGAAGACCATGACCTCTCGTCCTGGACCAAACTCGAAATTGGATGGTGTCGCATCGCCGTGTACAATCACCCGGCAGTCTTCCCACATGCAGCTTCGTCCCCGCCACCCTTCACGCAGGTGATGCAACTCATCGGCTTCGTTTCGCTCTATTCTTCCTTTTTCCAGCAGGGAGCCGATCAGCCGGTCTGCATAGCCGCAGGCATTCTGAAAGTCAACCTTCCAATCGCCGGCGGTGAGGTTGTGCAGGGCGGCCAGGAAATCTGCCAGGGCCGAAAGTTTACGGAAAAGCCTGTTACGACGGTTCTGCCAGATGGCCTGATC
>CAYLJZ010000164.1:0-4056 GCA_964384085.1 uncultured Desulfobacteraceae bacterium | reverse complement strand
GTTGGCGCCACCCTGGTCAAGAGCGGTCTGCGCCGCGAGCACAGGGTCCATGTACTGGAAGTTGTCAGTATAAAACGGCGAATCGGTTCTCTGGAAGCTCCATTGTTAAACCATTCTGGAAATCCGCCGGATCTCCGCGTTCAATTTTTTCGCCGAAACCGGATACGCGGTTTTGAGTTCCTGGGCGAAAAGAGAAACCTTAAGTTCTTCGAGCATCCAATAGAATTCCTCCACGGCCTTTCGCTTTTCAGCGGAGGCGGCAGGCGTCAGCCCGCTGATCATGTCCTTTAGACTGTCCACAAAGGGTTTTAATTCCGCAGCCTTCTTCCGGTCCTTGTCGAGATCGGCCCTTCCCCGCTCAGCCCGGCGGATCAGGGCGTTGACATATCGGACGAGATGGGGCAGGCGCTCCCGTTCATAGAGGGTGATGAAGTTTTTCGGCACGAGACTTGTGAGGGCGCCTCCCAATTCCCGGGCAAAGCCCAGGGTCACGGGATCGGGCCGGGTGGTTTCCAGAGTATAGAACAAACTCCAGGCCGCGTGATAGGCCTGCATCACGGGCTGGACCGCGTTAAGGAGTGCCTGGCCCGTAGGAATGAGCTGGTTGACCTCTTTGGCTGCGTAATCTGAAAATTCCTTACGGGTGCGGAAATCCCGACAAAACAGGTCGGAAAGCACCCGATCCAGGAGCTGCCCCCCCACCTGTTTTTCCCCGCCGAAATACCGGGCCAAAGGGGAAATTTCAGCCGGCAGTTTCAGGCATTTTTTCAAAAACTGGATGTCTCTGGCAAAATAACGGGCATAGAGGGTCTTGACCCCCTGCCGGTGGGCCGCATCCGCCGCGGCCCGGCTGGTGAACAGGCGGAGGTTGACGGTAGCATCCGCCGCTTCTTCCAGGCCCGGATAGGCGGAGACCGTTCGCCCGGCTTGATCCTTGAGTTCTATGACGTCCGGCAGGTCCTCGAAATCCCATTCGGTGAGCCCGATTTTTTCCCATTTTTTGCGCTGGGCCGCAAATCCCTCCAGTGCCGCGGCCCTGGGAAGGTTCTGGACCACTTCCCCCTTGTCCCGGCTGGCGCAAATTTCCTTTCCGGCCGGATCGGTAACGGCGATGCGCATTTTGAGATGATCCGGCAGGGCCCGTTCGTTCCAGAGACTGACCGGAATGTCCACGCCCAAGCGATCAGAGAGAAAGCGGCTCAGGGAATTGGCAAGGGACCCCTCTCCCCGTGGCATTTCCGCCATGATTCTCGAAACCGTTGCCGCAACCGGAACAAGGTACTTTCGAAGGGCTTTGGGCAGGCCCCGGATCAGCCCCGTGATTTTTTCAGGGAGCAGGCCCGGCACCACCCAGTCCGTGGATTCCAGGATTGGGGCCGCGACCGCGGAAATGGGAATTTTCACCGTGACCCCGTCGTCTTTCTCTCCCGGCTGAAAATGGTATTCAAGGTTGCAAAGATCCTCCCCGACCTTTATCCGGTCCGGAAACCGGGCGAGGCGATCCGGGTCCGGTTCCGCCGCCATGATGTCTTCGAGACGCATGCTTAAAAATTCATCCGACCCCTTTTCCCGTATCCGCTTTTTGAGGCTCGGCAGGTCATAAACCGGCGGGCCGTCCGCGAGCCGCTCCCGGTAGAATTCGGCCAGGGCCGCCTCGCCCACCAACAGGCCCCTGCGCCGGACCCGGTTTTCAATATCCTTCACCTCTTCGATCAATGACCAGTTGTAGGTCATGAACGGCAGGACCGTATGCACATCCCCCTGGACCAGGGCGCTTTCGATGAAAATATCCATGGCGGCGGCCGGGTTTTTCGGGCCGAAATTCACCTTCAGGCCGGAGACGATGACGAGCCCGAAGAGGCTCACCTGCTCGTCCGCCACGACGGCCTCCCTCTTTTTCTCCCACCGGGCGTTGGTGTAGCTGTATTTGCAGAGGATGCCGCCCAAGGGTTCCAACCAGTCCGCCCGAATATTTGCGACCCTTCGGGCAAATAGCCGGGAGGTTTCCACCATTTCCGCGGCCACAATCCACTGGCCGGCCTTGTTGAAGAGCCCGGAGCCGGGGAAAATCATGGTCTGGCGCTGGCGGGTGGCCTGATAGAAATTTTTTTCCTTTTTTACGGCGATATTGCTTAAAAAACCGCTTAAAATCGACTGGTGGATGGCGATGTAGCGGTCGGAAAACAGGTCGTCGGGCTTTTTAGAGGTCTTGACGGCCGGGGACGCGGCCAGATCAAACCCGGATTCATCGAGG
Source organism: uncultured Desulfobacteraceae bacterium (assembly GCA_964384085.1). Lineage (GTDB taxonomy): Bacteria > Desulfobacterota > DSM-4660 > Desulfatiglandales > Desulfatiglandaceae > AUK324. Next base: position 1,802 of record CAYLJZ010000164.1, on the reverse strand, counting down.
ATGTCGATGATCTGCTCGTGCACGTCCCGCCATTCCCGCATGCGCTTGAAGGACATGAAATGGGCCGCGCAGAATTTCTTGAGGTCCCGGGCCCGGACAAAGGCCTTGGCCTCGCCGGTATCGCCGAAGCAGGCCCGCCAGATATTGTAGAGGGTGATGAAATCCGAGGCCGGGTCGTTGAATTTCCGGTGGGCCGCCTCGGCCTTGGTAAAGGCGTCCCGGGGTTTTTCCCGGGGATCGGCGATGGTGAGCGCCGCCGCAATGACCGCGACCTCGCGGATGCACCCCCGCTCCCACGCGGAAATGAGCATTTTGGAGAGTCGGGGCTCCAGGGGAATGCGGGCCATGAGTCGGCCGTGATCCGTGAGCACATGGGCCGCGGCGGCAGGCTTTCCGTCGCCGGGTTTCCCGGCATGGGGATTGGGCACAATGGCCCCCAGCTCCGTCAGGAGGTCCACCCCGTCCTTGATCTGCCGGGACGGCGGCGGGTCCACAAAGGGGAAATCCGCCATGTTCCCGAGTTTCAGCGCGATCATACGCAGAATGACTTCCGCGAGATCGGCCCGCAGAATCTCCGGGGGCGTAAACAGGGGCCTTCCGAGATAATCCTCTTCGGAAAAGAGCCGTATGCAAATGCCGTTTTCCACCCGGCCGCACCGGCCCTTGCGCTGGTCCGCGCTGCTTCTCGAAACCGGCACCACGGGGAGCGACATGGTGCGAGTCCGGGAATGGTAGCTCGACATCCGGGCAAGTCCCGTGTCCACCACATAGCGGATGCCCGGCACCGTGATCGAGGTTTCCGCGATATTGGTGGCCACCACGATCTTGCGGCCGGCTATGGGCGCGAACACCCGCATCTGTTCCGCTGCCGAGAGCCGCGCATAGAGGGGGAGCACGGTGGTGTGCGGGTATTTCCGGCCTTCCAGGGTTTCGCAGGTCTCCCGAATATCGTTTTCCGTGGGCATGAACACCAGGATGTCGCCGGCAAGCCCCGGCCCCGCGATGCCGTCCACGGCTTCAACGGCCCGGTCCGCGAGGCTTTGCTCTTCCGCATCCCCGTCATCGGAAAGTCCCCCGCCTTTTCCCGGCTCGCGATACCGGACATCCACCGGATACATGCGGCCGGACACTTCGATAATGGGCGCGTTGTCAAAGGCCTTGGAAAATTTTTCCGTGTCGATGGTGGCCGACGTGATGATGAGCTTTAAGTCTTTGCGCCGGAAGATGAGATTTCGAAGGATGCCCAGGATAAAATCAATGTTTAGGCTGCGCTCGTGGGCCTCGTCAATTATCAGGGTGTCGTAGGCGTTGAGATATCGGTCGGCCTGGGCCTCGGCCAGGAGGATGCCGTCGGTCATGAGCTTGATCCAGGCATCTTCCCGGCTGGTTCGGTCGGCGAACCGGATCTTGTAGCCTACGGACCGGCCCAGGGGTTCGTTCAGCTCGTCGGCGATGCGCTGGGCCACGGTCATGGCCGCGATGCGCCGGGGCTGGGTGCAGCCGATAAGGCCGTACACGCCCCGGCCCGCTTCGATGCAGAATTTGGGAAGCTGGGTGGTTTTGCCGGACCCGGTTTCCCCGGACACGATAACCACGGGATGGGTGGCGATGGCGTCGATGATGTCCTGTTGCCGGGCTGCGATGGGGAGGTTCGCGTCGCAGGAGACGGCAGGCCTGGAGGCGATGCGGGCCTGCTTCCGGTCCGCTGACAGACGGAGTTTTTTGTGGATGGCGGCTATCCGTCCCGCCCATTTTGTTTCATCCACATCCGCCTCGCCAGCCCGCCCAATCTGACTTTTGAT
>CAYLJZ010000163.1:1774-4103 GCA_964384085.1 uncultured Desulfobacteraceae bacterium | reverse complement strand
TTCAACAATGCCCTGACGCCGATCATGGGGAACATCGACATCCTGCAAATGGAACATGCGCAGGATGAAGACCTGATGGATACGCTGAAACAGATGAAGGAATCATGCCGTCGCATGGCCAACCTGACCAGTCAGTTGCTGGCCTATGCCAGGGGAGGGAAATACGCTGTCCAAGCCATGTCCCCGAATGCCTTCGTCCTTGGCACCATCCCCCTGGTGGAGCATACCCTCCATCCAGAGGTTCGAGTGGAGACCGACCTCCCCCCGGAGGTTTCTGCCGTAAAGGCCGATCCCACCCAGATGGAGATGGTCCTTTCCGCCCTGATCGCCAATGCCGATGAGGCCATGGAGGGCCCGGGCCGCATTCGAATCACAGCGGCCAACGTCGAACTGGACCAGAAGTTGATAACGCATCACGGCCTCACGCCAGGCCCGTATGTGTGCGTGTCGGTGGAGGATACCGGCAAGGGGATGGATGAGGAGACGCGAGAGCGGATTTTCGATCCCTTCTTTACCACGCACTTCCTGGGTCGCGGCCTGGGCATGGCCGCGGTCTATGGGATTATCAGGAACCACGGGGGGGCCATCGAAGTGGAATCAGAGTTGGGCAAAGGGACCATGGTTCGCGTTTACCTTCCGGCCATGGGCCCAGGACGCAAAGAAGAGGGGGCGAAGGGAGAGAAAAAACGCGAGGTTGAACCAGAGAGTCTGAAAGGGACCATCCTGGTGATCGAAGACGATGAGATGGTGATGGATCTGGTCCGGGCCATGCTGGAGAGACTGGGATACCGGGTGCTGGCGGCCGGGACAGGGAAAGAGGCTGTTGACAGTGCCAAAGCCTTTGAGGGAGAGATCGACCTCGCCCTGCTCGACATCAAACTCCCGGATATGAGCGGCAGCCAGGTGTACCTGTTGATCATGGAAGAAAGGCCCGGCCTCAAAGTGGTTGTGTGCAGCGGCTATTCCATTGACGGCCCGGCCCAGGAGATCCTTCGTTCGGGGGCCCAGGGATTCATTCAGAAACCATTTTCCATAGAGGCCCTGGCCAGCAAGATCCGGGAGGCGATGGAGTCTTGACCTGCTGTTTTCATAAGGAGGAAGGGGGGTTAGAAGCCACAGGCGTTTGGTTAAGGGCTGTGGCAGGTCGATTTATAAGCTTTTTAAGGAGTTCGTGAATAGGACAGGGTTGGCGTCTGCAAAACCATCCCTGCTAAGGATTGAGGAGAACGGGCATGCTCGACATGAAAACCGTCATGTTCAGTTACGTGATCACGAATATCCTGATCACCGTTGTTATCTTCGCCTTGTGGCGCCAGAACAGGAACCGCTACGACGGGCTTTCTTACTGGCTCGCCGACTACATCCTCCAGGCGGTCGGATTGCTTCTGATCCTGCTTCGCGATATTGTACCCACCTTCATTTCCATGGTCACCGCGAATTCTCTTGTCATTCTGGGAATCCTCTTCTTGCTGATGGGTCTGGAACGGTTTGCGGGGAAGGCGCGCCCGCAAACCCACAATGTTCTTCTCCTGATATTGTTTGTTTTCTCCCTGTCCTATTTCACCTTTCTTCAGCCGGACCTCTCCATTCGAAACATGATTGCCTCTGCCGCCATTATTCTCCTCACAGGCCAGTGTGCCTGGACGATGCTCTACGGCGTTGACGCCCCATTGAAGCCGATCACCCGGGCCGTGGGCGTGGTCTTTTCTCTGTATGTTCTGGTAGGGCTTACACGGATTGTCACCCTCGTGCTGATGCCGCTTCCCGCTGCCACTCATTTTTTCCAATCTCCCCTGCTCGAGACCCTGTTTATTCTCAGCTATCAGCTCCTCTGCATTGCGCTGACCTTCGCCCTGATGTTGATGGTCACGCGCCGAATGCAAACGGACATTCAGGCCCAGGAGATCCAGGTGAAGGAGTGGGCGCGGCGTTACGACCTCGTGGTCGCGGCCTCCGGCCAGATCGCTTATGATTACCACGTTGCCAGTGGGGCGATTCTGTGGGGCCCCAGCACGAAACAGGTGCTGGGCTATGAGCCGGAAGAAATGGGCGGCGGGTTCGCCCGCTGGAAGGAACTCCTTCACCCTGACGACACAGATGAAACCCTCAGGTCTTTGAGTGAGGCAGAGGCGACTGGCGCCTACTGGGATGCGACGTACCGTCTTCGGCATAAAAAAGGGCATGATGTCTGGATTCGAGACCGGGGCTTTTTCGTCCTGGATTCGGAGGGGAAGGCCGAGCGTCAACTGGGGATGCTGGAGGACATCACCGCACAGCACGAGGCCGAAGAGGGGCTGAAGACATCTCGCCACAGGTTCCATCAGATCAT
>CAYLJZ010000163.1:0-1674 GCA_964384085.1 uncultured Desulfobacteraceae bacterium | reverse complement strand
AGGCCGCGGAAGAGGCCAACCGAGCCAAAGGCGATTTCCTGGCCAATATGAGCCACGAGATCCGGACCCCCATGAACGGGGTCATCGGCATGACCGGCCTTCTGCTGGACTCGAATCTTACGGCGGAGCAGCGTCGCTATGCTGACATCGTTCGCAGCAGCGGGGAAACTCTTCTGTCCATCGTCAATAATATCCTCGACTATTCCAAGATCGAGGCAGCGCGAATGGAGATCGAAACGATCGATTTTGACCTTCACAGCCTGATAGCGGATCTTGTCGCGACCATGGCCGTGCAGGCCCACGCGAAAGGCCTTGAACTTTCCTGCCGAATCGATCCGAATGTCCCGGCACTGTTGCTGGGCGATCCGGGACGTCTGCGTCAGATCCTGACCAACCTCGTCGGAAACGCCATCAAGTTTACGCACGGTGGCGAGGTGATCATTGAGGCATCCCTCGAATCAGAAAAGGAAAGGGCCGTGGTCCTCCGTATGGCTGTAAGGGACACGGGGATCGGCATTCCCGAGGAGAGGCGATCCATGATCTTTGACAAGTTCACCCAGGCGGACGCCTCCACCACCCGGCGTTACGGGGGAACGGGGCTGGGTCTGGCCATCAGCCGGCAACTGGTGGGACTGATGGGAGGGGACATGGGGGTGGAGAGCAAAGAGGGGAAAGGCTCGACATTCTGGTTTACCGTGCCCCTGCAGAAACAGGCCAGAGGGGAGGCCCTTCCGGCGCCTCAGCCGTCGGACGTTCGGGGGGACCGGGAACTCAAGCGGATAGGATTTGAGGCAGACGTTCGCATACTCCTGGTGGAGGACAATGCCACCAACCAGGAAGTGGCCCTGGGCATCTTGAAGAAACTGGGCGTCGAAGCGGATGTGGCCGAAAACGGCGAGGAGGCTATCGAAGCCCTCCAGGCCACCCGCTATGACCTGGTCCTCATGGATGTGCAGATGCCGGTGATGGACGGGTTTGAGGCAACACGAAGAATTCGGAGCGGGGAAGACAGCCCTTCGAGTTCCGACCTCCGACCTCTGACCTCCGGCCACCTCCCCATCATCGCCATGACCGCCCATGCCATGGAGGGCGACCGGGAGCGATGCCTGGATGCGGGGATGAATGATTATCTGTCCAAGCCGATCGATCCGCAGGCCCTGGCGGATGTCCTTAGAAGGTGGGTGAAGAGGGAAGAGGGAGGTAAGAGGTCGGAAATCGGAAGTCAGAGGTCGGGGGTCGGGGGTCGGAGGTCGAAGGTTGGAGGTCGGAAAACGGAGGACAGAGGACAGAGGGCCGGAGATCAGGAGTCAGGGGGCAGAAGTCAGAGGAGGGTGGAGAGAAATCAGAGGACCGGGGCCAGCAGTCAGCGATGGAAAGCCAGTTCCCTGTATTTGACAGGGAGGGAATGCTGAGGCGGATGATGGGGGATGAGGAACTGGCAATGGCTGTCTTCAAGAGGTTCCTGGGGGATATGCCTCGACAGATCGAGGCACTCAAAGGGTTTCTTGAATCAGGCGATACCGCGGCCGCTCAACGGCAGGCCCACACCATCAAGGGGGCGTCGGCCAACGTGGGCGGAGAACGGCTTCGAAACGCGGCTTTTCAGGTGGAGACGGCCGTCCGGGACGGGGATCTGAGCCGAGCTGCATCGCTCATCCCTGAAGTAGAGCTGCA
>CAYLJZ010000162.1:0-4111 GCA_964384085.1 uncultured Desulfobacteraceae bacterium | reverse complement strand
GATTTGCAGTGAGTTAAAGGACGGCCTGACGTTTGAACCCGTGAACGGCTACTGATAAGGAAGGGGAGGTTACATCGACATGGGAAAACTGGTGTTGGCGCTGATCGGGGCGTCGCTTTTCGTTGCCTGTGCAGCAGGAAACCGAACACCGACAGACGCACAGGGCATTTTTTTTGAGACGCAAAAAAGCAGGCGGGCGGTCATGGATGCGATCATTCAGGTTGCTACGGACGATGGCTTTACGGTAAGTTCCGATTCAGAAAAAGACGGGAAGATTCTGTTCAACCCCCGCGAGATGCTGGATGGCATATTGTCTGAGAAGATTTCAGAGCGCGACTGGAACATTCAAAACAAAAGGGCCACCTTAAACCGCTTGATCCAGGTTTCTGCGACTGTCGGCACGCAAGGAGGCGTCGAGTTGAAGACCCTTGTCATGGTCTCCGGATTAAACGGTCCCGTCGATACGGACAAAAGCGAAAAACTGGCCAGGTACTATGAGAAAAAAATCATGAAAGCCCTTCGCACCTCACCGCCGAAACTACTGATGCGGATGACGGATACGACGGCCTGACAAAAGGCGCTGACATGGGAGTTGGGATTCACGATGTGCGACGATAACGTCCCTGAAATGAGGGACAGACCCGGATACGCATTCCAGCGCATTTTCTGAAGCCACATGGAGGGCCTCTCCCTTGAAACCGCAGGACCTGGAACCATCGTCCATCACGTATCATTTTAGACGCCCGGAAGAAATCCCGCCGAAGACCCTTGAACAGATCCGGCATCTGATCGAGGAGGGAAGCGGCGTCGGGACCTCATGGCTCAGGGAAAACCTCCAAAAGGCTTTTCTCATCGGATATGCCGAGCATGAGGGAATGGTCGTGGGCACGTCCACCCATAAGTATCCGAAAGAAGGGTATCGAAAAAAGATCGAGGCGGCCACAGGCCTCGATCTTTCCGAATACCTGGAGAGGGGGTACACGGCCGTTAAGGCTGAATACAGGGGTTCAGGCATCGGAGGAAGGCTGATAAGGGGCCTGATTGAACGGTCGGCCGGGAAAAGGATCTATGTGACCATCCGAATGGAGAATGTCCCGCCCCTCAAGATGACTTACAAGGAACGGATGGTCCTGGCCGCGAGGTTCATGAATGAACGGACCGGCTATGAAATAGGGGTCTTTGTAAACCAGCCGCCGCGGCGAAAAATCAAGGCTGAATCGTGCCTCGAAAAAAACGCTTCATTTGATCTTGATTTTGAAGAGATTTTGTCGGAAAAGGGTTTTTCACCAGAAGAAGGTAGCCAGGGGGATCGAGAAGGGCCATCGCTCCCCTCGCACCCCGTGGCTCACGTGTCAGACGTACCGATAATGACTGAGGAGGGATTCGAATAATGGCCAAGAAGGCAAAGGATTCTGTCCTGGATGATTACGAAAAACTGAGAGACGAAATGATCCGTGACAAAGTGAATGAAATTTTCCGTACCTATCCTGAAGATTATGCATCGCGACTGGAGGAATTAGGCTTAGCATACGTTGAACAGGATGACGATATCGATGAGGAAGAGATTGAAGAAACGAATGCAACGCCTGAGAATCAGAGGCAAAGGGACTTGGTCGCGTTTTTCGAGAACAAAAAGGAATTATCAGAGAGAATGTTCGAAGTTTACACCGAGGAGAAGGCCTCGGAGAAGCCCAATTATCCCCTGATTCGAAAGTATTTTAAGAGGGGAAATAAAAATCTGAAGGCCCTTATCCTCTACGGCCTGGACCGCCATCCGGGCAGAATCGATCTCCTTTCCGACCTGGCGTTTTTCAATGAATTCGACAATGTCCTGAGCCCTCTGATCACGCATTACACACAGGCATGCATTGAACAACAAAACCTCAACACATTCTCAAAGCTGGCCGAGGACTTTTATTATGCCACAAGTCCCGATGGTTACGAAGCGTATTACGCCTTAAGGGAGTTATTTGAGCCGGAATCGGACAAGCGAAAGATTATAGAATTTCTCATTTCCGAAGATGAAAAGGGATGCGTGATTCCAGAGAAGGGAGACGGACGATGTATGTGAGACGAACGGGTTTTTTTTGTGTTTTCTTTTTGTTGCTTATCGGATGCCTCACAGCCACGGCTGTCTGTCCAGGCGCTGAAGGTTCGATTTCACAAAAAGCCTTGGTTTCTGCGTTGCGCCAGATCCCGATTTTTCAAAGGCTCGATGAAGAGCAACTGCGGAAGGTGGCCGATGTCGCTCGAATGGTTGAACACGAGGGCGGATATCGGATCATCGATCAAGGAAAGCGGGTCGGGAAGATAGCTGTCGCGCTAGATAGCGAGCTTCATATCAGGATAGACGGCAAGCCCATACGAGTTCTGCCGCCCAATTCAATGGTGGGGGAAATCGAGTTTCTTGAGGATGTCCCTGCAACCGCGGATGTAGTGCTTGTGGGAAAATCAAGGATTCTATTGCTGGAACACAGAGCGTTTCAAAGAGTGATGGATGCCGATCCAAGCTTAGGCTACAGGGTGATGGTCGAAATCGCCAGGATGGAGGCCAACCGGCTTCGTATGAACAATCAGAGGGAGGCCAAGTGATTGGAAAACCAGGGGGGCAGGGTCGTTTCGGATGGTTGGTTGGGCCGGATCTGCCCGGTTTTCAGGAATGGCTCTTCTGCCCCGGTATGTTGTTTCAGTCTACGTGCAAATGGTGGGGGGACAGGGGCTCGCGGAACCGACCCCATGAGGGGCTGGACCTCCTGTTGTACAGGGATCGGGAAGGGAAGGTCCTCCACGTAACTGAAACAACCCGAATTCCGCTAATGTCCGACGGCATGATTGTCGGCATCATTCAGGATTTCCTGGGTACGTCCATTATTGTGGAACACGCTGTCCCTGATGGAGACGATGAAAGGTGTTACACAATCTACGGACATACCTCTCCTCAGGACGGTATCTGCCGGGGCATGTCAATAAACGGGGGAGATATCATCGGCACCGTGGCTGCACCGGGCCGCACCGGCTTTCCGATGGCGCCGCATCTCCATATATCGATTGCATGGGCGCGCGCACCTGTTTCCTATGACCACTTCAACTGGAATACCCTTGCCGCTTCGGAACTGCTGACCCTGCTTGACCCGCTGGCTGTAATTTCCTGCGACTATCGAATGCTGGAGCATGACGCCGCGGCATGCCAGGACCTGTAGAACGGTTGATCACAGGGACTCAAGGAAATCCTCCAGCGACATCCTGTCAAGCTCCTCTTTCAATTGATCATCGCTTAACCGATCCCCTTTAAGCCCATCGCTGGTTTTGGGATGGACCATCTTCAGAACGGATTCGTCACTCGTATCGCGGAGCCATGCCGTCACGCTCGTAGCGGGGGCCCTGATTTCATCCAGTTCTTCCCACAGGGCATCGGCCGCCTGTTTCGCATTCCCTGAAGCAAGATGCGGGGCTGCGAAAAACCGGTCCAGGATGACGGACAGAGGAGTCACTGCCTCCTTTTCGATAAGCCAGCGCAGTTTCTGTCTGTAGGCCGTTTCGTAGAGGGGAGGGGACATCTCTCCCTGGAAGAGGGCACTGTCGACGAGTACCCCGTACCTGCGGCACAGGGAGGAGTTGCACCGGAGGGGTTCGGGGACCCATGGCACCCATGTTGCGGGGTCCTTTTCGTTGACGTCTGCGGTCATTTCCGAATGGCGGCTGGGGTCCCGTTCAGCGACACGGATCGGGGCTTTCGGGAATACCGCTATCCGGTCTCCGGGCCTTAACGGGACAAATGCCCCGTCCGGGGTCTCATAACCCACCTCATGATGCCCGCAGGTCGGGCACTTCCGGGAGGTGATGATGCCGATCATCAACGTATCGTCTTTCATGGCTGGTATTTCGCCTTTGAGCCCTTGGTTATTGATCGGATGATCGATTATTCTGGAAAAGCGATCACCTACCTATTCAACATATCCCCTGAGCCTGCAAACCCGGGTCCTCAAGAATACGGCCAGGATAAGACAACCTATCAACCCGCCGCTTGAATTGTCAAGGTGTTCAGCAGCCAAAAAGTGACTCAGGGCGTGGTGTTCCGTTGGCTTCCGTGGGGGGCAGCCTCGAAACACCG
>CAYLJZ010000161.1:0-4147 GCA_964384085.1 uncultured Desulfobacteraceae bacterium | reverse complement strand
CCACCTGCCTCTGGGTGGCAATCAGGGCTGATGCGGATCCGAGCCGCTCTCTGGCAACCGCCCCCATAATAGTGCTGTTGTTGGGGGGTTGAAAGCTCCCCACCCCGATTCCCAGCAGAATCAGAACAGGCATGATGGCGATCGTCTCTGTCTCAAGGTCAAATCCCAGCATCAGGAAAAAAGCGGCCGCTGTTGCAGCAGCCCCGAACGCGGAGAGCCACACCTTTCCAATCCGGTCTGACAGGGCGCCGCTCAGGGGACTGCTGACAATGGTCACCATGGAGACGACGGTTAACAGCAGGCCTGTTTCCATCGAAGTGAACCCGACCCCTTCCATCAGGTAAAAGGGCATCAGCATCACGTAGGGAGGAGCCGCCACAAAGAAGAGGAAAAGGCTTCCAGCGGCGAACAGAAAAACCCGGTTCTTAAATAGGGACAGGTCTACAATCGGATCGGTTGCACGACGTTCCACACAGATGAAAAGGATCAGGATGAGGAAAGCAGCGCTCATGAAAAGAAGGACTCGAGGTGAGGTCGGACCGTACTCCTTGACCTGGCTGATTCCGAAGATAAGGCAGAAGAGACCAACAGAGGAGCAGATGGTGCCGGCCAGATCCAATTTGACCTTCCCGAAACGGATACTGTCTTTCTTCAGCAACATTGCTGACATGATAACGACAGCTATTCCTGCCGGAATTCGGACGTAAAAAAGAGATCGCCAGTTCAGCCAGTTTAAGAGAAAACCCCCGAGGATAGGGCCCAGGATAAAGCCGATGGAAACGGACATGCTCAAGAGGCCGAGCCCCTTCCCGGTTTCTGTTGCCGGGAAGGCCTCGGTGACAATGGCCGTGCCGCACGATATGGACATGGCGGCGCCCACTGCCTGAAATGCCCTGAACAGGATCAGATGTTCAATACTCTGGGCTGCGGCGCAGGCCCCCATTCCCAAGGTGAAAATGACCATGCCGCCAGCATAAATTCGCTTGCGTCCAATGAGATCGCTTATTTTCCCCACGATGAGCATGAGGCTGCTGCTGACCAGGATATAGGCCACGCTGACCCACATGACCACATCGAGGTCTTTTTCAAATACCTCGGTCAGCGCAGGGAGGGCGATGTTGGCAATGCTCGCATCCATGGTGGCCATCATGGTCCCCATGGCGACGGTGATCAATGCCCGCCATTTGTAGGGTGTTGTGTCCATATGCGTTTAAAACGAATTGATCGGCAAACAGCAACTTTCATTTTGGGAAAATAGCCATGTGGAAGCGGCTTTCAAGCCGTCCCGCTTATGGGCGGGATGGCAAGATGCCACTCACAAAGAATGTTGACACTGGGTCTGCCTCATAATGAAAATTGATAGGGCAAAACCAAGTCTTGATTTGTTGCGTCGCTTTTCCTATAGTCATTTCCCCTTATGACCCATTTTTTCTATTTTTGGAAGGGGCAAAGATCGAAGGCATGGATTCGCACGGAAAAAAAGCGGCTAACATGACCTGAGTCAAGAAATGCCAGACGATGCCGGGCAGGGAGAAGGACGCGAAGCGTTCCTGAAAATTTTGTTCCAAATTCCAGCATTGAGTGTCATGTAGCCAGGTTAGCCAGCATCCAGTACCACGCTCCACATCGCAACAGGAACCGGATCATGACAGAGAAACATCACGTCAGCCAAAAATATGACATCGGATTGAAAGAGGCACTGTCAATAACGCTTGGCGCCCTGAAGCAGGTGTCGCCAGTAACCCTGCCGATTGAGGAGGCCTGCGACCGGGTCGCTGCAGAGGATCTCTTTGCGACCGTTGACTCCCCTTCCGCCACTTCATCTCTCAGGGATGGGTATGCGGTTATCTCAAAGGACATTGAAGAGGCCTCTGAGGCCAAACCCGTGAGGCTCAAGGTGGTAGGAACCTCGGCCGCCGGTGACGTGAGCGATCGAGCCATCGAGCCGGGGGTTGCCATAAAGGTCCTGACTGGCGCCCGTCTCCCGGCACGGGCCGATGCCGTGGTCGCGGTTGAGTATACCCGTGAGGAGGACGGCCATGTTTTGTGTTATAAAAACGCCCCTGCCGGACGCAATGTGCTCTTTCGAGGAACGGATGTGGCTTCGGGCGAGCGCCTGGCCGCCAAAGGGGAGTTCCTGACCCCAGGGTTGACAGGCCTTCTGGCTGCGGGAGGTATTCACCAGGCCCGTGTGATCCCGATGCCCCGAGTAGCCGTTGTTGCCACCGGCGATGAAGTGGTGGCACCGGGCCACGTTCTCAGGTCAGGCCAGCTGTATGCCAGCAACCTGGTGACGCTTTGCTCCTGGCTGCGCCATTTCAGGACGGAGGCAAAGACAGCCGTGGTCGGGGACCATCCGGACACGATCCGTGAGGCCTTTTCAGCCATGCTCTCATGGGCGGACGTCCTCCTGACCAGCGGCGGGGCGTGGAAGAGCGAGCGAGACTTGACAGTCCGGGTATTGGAAGAGATGGGGTGCAGGGTGATGTTCCACCGGGTCCGCATCGGGCCCGGAAAGGCCGTGGCCTTTGGGACGATCGATGAAAAGGCGGTCTTCTGTCTGCCGGGCGGGCCCCCGTCCAATGAGATGGCCTTTCTTCAGATTGCCCTGCCCGGTATTCTTCAAATGGGGGGGAGGCTGCCCACCCCCTTTCAGGTCAAACAGGTCCGCCTGGCTGAAACCGTGACCGGGGACGTGGACTGGACCCAGTTTTTACATGCCGCTCTTGAAAGACGGGGGAATGAGTGCTGGGTTGTGCCTCAAAGGTTGAGAAGCCGTCTCCAGTCCCAGGCCCGCGCCGATGCCCTGATTCGGGTTCCGGAAGGGGTGAGTCAACTAACGGCCGAAGAAAGGATCGAGGTACAGGTCTTGGCATCCCTGTAACCCGCAATCAATTTATCACATTCAGGCGTTTAGGCAGGTCCTTTTAAATGCACATTCAAGACGCACAGAAACCCATGTACCGCTTTCTGATGGTATTGACCATCAGCTCTACCATAGGGCTGCAGGCATGGACCACGCTGTTCAACAATTTCGCCGTTGAACAGGTCGGTCTTACAGGGAGCCAGGTTGGCGTTATTCAGTCGGTCCGGGAGATCCCCGGGTTCCTCACACTCCTGGCCGTGTTCTTCATGTTGATTATCAAGGAGCACCGCCTTTCGGCCCTGTCGATACTTTTCCTCGGAGTCGGCCTGGGCATTACGGGCATCTTCCCTTCCTATGCCGGGCTCATGACCACCACCCTCATCATGAGTTTCGGGTTCCACTATTACGAGACCACCAACCAGTCGTTGACGCTCCAGTATTTTGATACGCAGACATCACCCTGGGTATTCGGAAAACTCAGGAGCATCGCCGCGGCATCCAGCATCGCAATCGGGATCTTTATCTATGTGGTCGCTGGGCTCCTTGATTTTTCGAAGACCTATCTGATCATAGGCGGGATCATCACCGCGACCGCGATCTGGGGATTCATCGGGAACCCCACGGACATCAATATTGTCCCGCAACACAAAAAGATGATATTTCGGTGGCGATACTGGCTCTTCTATTTCCTCACATTCATGGCCGGGGCCAGACGGCAGATCTTCATGGCCTTCGCAGTCTTTTTGCTCGTCGAAAAATTCCACTACACGGTTCAGGAGGTGACCATCCTCTTTGTCGTGAACAATCTGGTCAACTATTTCCTGAGTCCCTTTATTGGAAACTGCATCATTCGGTTCGGTGAAAGAAAGGTCCTGTCCCTGGAATATGCCTCACTGATCATTATCTTTCTGGCCTACGCGGTCGTGGATTCAGGATGGGCCGCAGCGCTCCTCTACATTTTGGACCACATCTTCTTTAATTTCGCCATTGCCATCCGGACCTATTTTCAAAAGGTAGCCGACCCCAAAGATATCGCCCCGAGCATGGCCGTGGGATTCACCATCAACCACATCGCAGCAGTCTTCATTCCTGCCCTGGGGGGCGCCCTGTGGATGGTAGATTATCGAATTCCCTTTGTGGTCGGTGCATTCTTGAGCTTGATTTCCTTGATGGCAGTACAGAAGATTCGAGTTTAATGGACATTTATCGTAACTCTTTGGATCTATCAGCCAGTTCCGGATTGTGAACTCGACCAAAAGGCTATTGCCACCGCCTCGGGCT
>CAYLJZ010000160.1:0-4176 GCA_964384085.1 uncultured Desulfobacteraceae bacterium | reverse complement strand
CCGCTTGAAGATGTAGAGCGTGACGATGGCACCTATGAGGAGCGCCAGCGTGACAAGCTGGGTAACCGTCATGCCGCTTTCCAGTATCATCCCCCGGTCATCCCCTCTGAACCGCTCCACAAAGAGGCGGGCCGTGCTGTGGAGCACCAGCAGCCATAAAAACACCTGCCCGTCGAATTTCTTTTTCCGGTGAAGCAGCAGCAGGATAAAAAAAATGATGAAATTGCTGACCGAGGAATAAAGCTGCGTTGGGTGGAGGGGGATGTTCAAGGGGGCCAGAGAATGGGGGTCTGTGAAGACCACCCCCCATCTGGCGCCTGTAGGCTTACCGTAGCAGCATCCGGCCATAAAACAACCGATTCGACCGATGGCCTGCCCGACGGCCATTGCAGGCGCCCACATATCGGCCATTTTCCAGAATGAAAGCTGATGCCTTCTCGTATACCACAGGACGGCCAAAACCACACAGACAATCCCCCCTGAAAAGACGAGTCCGCCCTGCCACATCTTGAAGATGTCCATGGGCCGCCTCACGTAATAGGAAATATTCATGAGGACATACATGAGCCTCGAACCGATGATGGCGGCCACGATCATCACAAAACCGATATCCATGGTCTGTTGAGGCGTTATTCCTTCGGCTTTGCCGATCTTGACGGTCACCATGAGACCAGCCAGAAAGCCGATGGCCACAAACAGCCCATAGGTGTGAAGGGTAAACGGACCGATGGAAAAAAGATCTGGAAACATGATACACCTGAGATACGCGAATACGCGACAGCAGATCGTCTGTTAAAGGCTTTAATCCGTTGATGACGGCCGAAAAATCAGGCTGATGGCCACCCAGAACGTGCCCACCGTGATGGCCGCGTCCGCCACATTGAATGCGGGCCAGTGATAGGACCTCCAGAAGACATCCAGAAAGTCAACCACTTCTCGAAACCGAACCCGGTCGATCAGGTTGCCGGTGGCCCCGCCCAGAATCAGTGAAAGACCCAGCGTCATTCGAGTATCGTTTTCCTTGAGCCGAAAGAACCAGAGAAGCAACAACCCGATGGCTATGCAACTGGCCCCCACGAGGAACCAGAGGGCCGTATCCGCCTGGGATCTGCTCAACATCCCGAAGGCCATGCCCCTGTTTCGCACGTGGACCAGGTTGAAAAAACCCTCTATCAAAGGCACCGACTCGTGAACCTTTAGGGCGCCGGTTACCATTGTCTTTGATATCTGGTCCAGGACAACAACGCCAAGGGCGAGACCAAACATCAGGGCATAATTTTTTCTAAAACGTTCCGGCATCGCTTACAGATCGTGGGGTGATGGCTGTCTTCCCCGATGGAAGGATCGTGGACCCAGCATCGTTCGCACTTAGGGTCGTTTGAAGGAGACACCTCTACCTTCAATCCGGAGACCGTCTCACCCTCATAGCCTCCATCCATCTGGTCGATGTCTACCAACGCTACGGACGAAACAATAAAAATATACTTTAACTGATCTTTATAACCATTTAACAATTCATTCAATTGATTAGTAACACCTAAACGGACAGAGGCATCGAGAGAGTGTCCAATCCTCTTTTCCTTGCGTGCAATTTCTAAAATCCTGGTGACCTCTTTTCGAACAGCGATGATCTGTTCCCACACCTTTTCCAACTCCGGATCTCTGTATGCGTCGTTTATTGGGCGGAAACAATCCGCATGAACGTTCTGCGCACGACCCTTTGCGTCCATATACTGCCAGATTTCGTCTGCTGTAAACGAGAGGACAGGGGCCATCAGCCGGACCAGGACCTCCAGGATTTCATTCATGGCAGACTGGGCTGAACGTCTTTCCCGAGATGTTTTTGGCGATGTGTACAGCCGGTCTTTGATGATGTCCAAATAAAACGACGACAGATCCAACACACAGAAGTTGTGGAGATTGTGATAGACCAGGTGAAAATTGAAATCCTCATACGCCTTCAGAATCCGTTGGCTCAATCCCTGAAGCCGGCTGAGGGCCCATCGGTCCAGTTCTTCCATCTCCTGGTAGGGGACCCGGTCGATCTCATGGTCAAAATCGTTCAGATTGCCTAAGAGGTAGCGGCAGGTATTGCGAATACGGCGGTAGGCCTCTGTCAACCGTTGCAGGATCTCTGTCGAAAGGCGGATATTGTCCCGGTAATCCTCGCCCGCCACCCAGAGCCTCAGGATCTCAGCGCCATAGCTCTTGATCAGCTCTTCGGGCGAGATGACATTTCCAGCCGATTTGTGCATGGCCTTGCCAGACCCGTCCACGACAAAACCATGTGTCAAAACGCTCCGGTAAGGGGCTATGTTGCGGGTTCCGACCGAGCAAAGGAGCGAGCTGTGAAACCAACCTCGGTGTTGGTCGCTTCCTTCCAGATACAAATCCGCAGGACTGTCCAGATACTCCCGCTTTTCCATGACCGCTGCATAACTCACCCCCGAGTCGAACCAAACATCCAGGATATCGGTCTCTTTGGTGAATCGGTCCGAGCCGCACTTGGGACAGCGTGTTCCCGGCGGCATCAGATCCTGTTCCGACTTCATAAACCAGATATCCGCACCCGCTTTTTCAACCATGGCGGCCACATGGTCAATGATCTCCTGAGAAACCACCGGTTCGCCGCAGGCCTCGCAGAAGAGCACGGTGATCGGCACGCCCCAGGCCCTCTGGCGGGAGACACACCAGTCAGGCCGGTTGGCGATCATCTTGAAAATCCGATCCTCCCCCCATGAAGGGATCCAGGAAACCTTCCTGATGGCATCCAGGGCGTTTTTCCTCAGATTATTTTTCTCCATGGAGATAAACCATTGTTCAGTCGAGCGGAAGATCACAGGCTTTTTGCACCGCCAGCAGTGGGGGTACTCGTGAGAGATTCCCTGCTCCTTGAGGAGCGCACCCACCTCTTTGAGCTTCTCGTTGACCGCTCGATTCGCCTCAAAGACCTCCATTCCGCCAAAATATTCGACGTCCGGGGTAAATCGGCCTTCGTCATCCACCGGTGAATAGGGTTCTAAGTTATACTGAAGTCCTGTCTCATAATCCTCCCGTCCATGTCCCGGGGCGGTGTGTACGCACCCGGTCCCAGCCTCCAATGTCACATAAGGCGCCAGGACAATCACGGATTTTCGGTCGTACAAAGGATGTCTTGCCTCGAGACCTTCCAGGGCAGACGCCTTGTAGCGATTGATTATCTCATAGGAATCGATTCCGAAGGTGTTCATGCAGGCGTCCACCAGGCCTTCCGCCAAAATCAGGACCTCGTCTTTCCCTGTTTCAACGGCCGCGTATTCGAAATCCGGGTGAAGGGCAACCGCCAGGTTCGCAGGGAGTGTCCAGGGCGTCGTTGTCCAAATGACGATAGAAACCCTTTTCCCCTTCAATTTAGGGTCAAGATGGTCCAGCGGGGATGCCATGGGGAATTTTACAAAAATGGAAGGGGAGCGATGTTCGCCGTATTCAACCTCTGCCTCAGCCAGGGCTGTTTTGCACGAAATGCACCAGTAAATGGGTTTCTTGCTCCTCACCAGACTTCCGTTCAATGCGAATTTGCCGAACTCTCTGACGATGGTGGCCTCATAGAGATAATTCATGGTCAGATAGGGATTGTCCCATTCGCCCAGCACTCCCAGGCGCTTGAATTCATTTCGCTGGATGTCGATAAATTTCTCAGCATATTGGCGACAAAACTTGCGAATTTCCACCTGGGACATCTCACGTTTCCTGGGCCCGAGTTCACCATCGACCCGGTGCTCGATTGGAAGACCGTGGCAGTCCCATCCCGGCACATAAGGCGCATCGAAACCGGCCATTTGCTTGGATTTGACGATGATATCCTTCAGCACCTTGTTAAAGGCGGTGCCCATATGAATATTGCCGTTGGCGTAAGGGGGCCCGTCATGCAGCATGTAACGTTTTCGGCCGGTTGAGGACGACCGTATCATCTTGTAAAGATCCATACTCTCCCATTTCCGGAGGATCTCCGGTTCCCGCTTGACGAGGTTTGCCTTCATAGGAAATGGGGTATTGGGCAGATTGAGCGTTGTCTTGTAGTCCATGGAATATGCCTCCGGAAATTGGAATAATTTGTTACGGTATCAAATATCGGCATTCAAGTCAATTTGAACCTTGCGTGTAAGTAAAAATAACCCTCGAGTAATCTCCTCCAAC
>CAYLJZ010000159.1:0-4191 GCA_964384085.1 uncultured Desulfobacteraceae bacterium | reverse complement strand
CTTCGCGATCCGGGGGCAAAACCGACCGTTCCCGATTCCCCCTGTCCTGCGCCCAGACTGTTCACCCTCTCCTCCACCCCCATGTTTTAGTGTATTCCCGGCTACTATGTTGTTTGCGGCTGTCAGGCCGCCCTCGGCTATATCGGCAGATCCAGCCACGAAAAGACCCCCATCATCTTGAGGCCCATGTAGAACATTACCGCGATAAAAATGTACTTTAGCTGCTTGGCTGGCAACCGGTGGGCGATCTTGGCCCCGACAATGGCCATGGGGATGCTGCATCCGGCCAAAAGGACCCACTGGAGCCAGTTGAGGTACCCCGTTGAATAGGGCGGGAGTCCCTGAACGCCCAGCCCGTTGATCCAATAGGAGAGCGATCCGCCGAGGGCCGTGAAGATCATCAGGGCCGTCGAGGTGCCGACGGCCTGGTGCATCTTGAATTTTAGAAAATAGACCATGATGGGGATCATGAGCACGCCCCCGCCGATCCCGATGATGCCCGAGACAACGCCCAGGGGGATCCCCCACAGGATAAAGGCTGCCGCACTGTCTGATGGCTCGTCCGTGATCTTTGGCGGCTTCGCCGTGAGCATTCGAATGGCGCCGAGAATGACTGCCACGCCAAATGCGACTTTCAAGACCTCCGCCGGCAGGTGCGCGGCGATGAAGGCCCCGAAAAAGGCGCCGATGGCCCCGGCAATCCCGAAGATGACCCCCGCCTTCCATATGACGGCCCCCTTCCTGTGATGCGTCATGGCGCCGCTGAAGGCTGTGGGTAGGACCACTAAGAGATTGGTTCCAAAGGCAATGCGGATGGCCACCGTGGGATCGACGCCGACAGACGTCAAGGCCCAGAACTGTACCGGGACCATGATGAAACACCCCCCCACTCCCAACAGCCCGGAGGCGAACCCAACGCCCACACCCGTAATCAGCAGTGCAATGATTTGTGCAGCATGTATCTCCATTTCATTCATCTCCTGTCCTCAGTGTGACGAATGCGGGCTAAGCCCGCAACCCAACAGTCGGCCACGTGTCGGTTTTCAGGTTTTGGGATAAAGCGTTTCTTTTTCTCCTTTGCCGACAACTGAATCCCGCTGCGGGAAACCCTCTCATGACATGCGGAATTTCCTGCTTTTTGTGCCAGAAAACCATGGAATAGGGCACTAACCTCGCTTAATCACCTTTTGGGGTGACAGCTTCTGCACTCCGCTCCCATACAGAATGCGTGTTCATCATCTGCTGAAGGAGCCTCAAGGCGTGTCCTGATAATATGGTCTATCACTGGCAGATTGCCAACCGATACCCGCTTAAAGGTGAGCACACCAATCCCTATGCCCGAAAAGAGGCAGATGGCCATGGCGACAATACCACCCGGGATGTGAAAAGAAAAGTTGTTGGTTAAAAATGCGCCAAGGAAGATACCTACAATGAGGCCCATTAGGGGAATGCCTAAAAGCGCGGCCGCATTTTTTGCCAGCCCGGAAGTAAGCTGATGCACAGACACATAATCCCCGACCTTGGCCCCCACGCTGTTCAGGGCTTCAATTGTGATGGTGGAGCCGTCCGTAATGCAGTGACATGCGTGACAATTCACCCGAGGCGATGCGCCCGGGATGCCCGCACTGACCGGCTGAATCACCACTTCCGCCTTGCCGTCATCTTTGAGGGTCGCTACAACCCCTTCATTCATTGGCATCGGACCGATCCTCTTCGTAAGCGTTCATAGGTTCAGGGTTCAAGGTCCAGGGGAAAGTTAGGGTTAGGGCGCGCATTTCAGGTAACAAACGCCCATGGGCGTTTCCACGGCGTAGGGAAAATACTTCTTTCGAATCCACAGGGCGAGATGGACCAGATTGATCAACACGGGCACCTCTACCAGGGGACCGATCACCGCGGCAAAGGCCTCGCCGGAGTTAATACCGAAAACGGCGACCGCCACTGCGATCGCCAGCTCAAAGTTGTTGGAAGCGGCCGTAAACGACAGGGTAGCGGACTGGCCGTAATGTGCCCCCATTTTTCGGCTCAGGTAAAAGGAGATGACAAACATGAGAACAAAATAGATCAGAAGCGGTATGGCAATGCGAACCACATCCATGGGGATCTTAACGATATATTCGCCCTTTAAGGAAAACATCACCAGGATGGTAAATAACAGCGCAATCAGGGTAATTGGGCTGATTTTAGGGATGAATTTGGTTTGATACCACGCTTTTCCCTTTGTCTTCAGGCCGATGATTCGGGAGATGACCCCGGCGATAAAGGGGATGCCGAGATAGATGAAAACGCTCTCCGCGATCTGACCGATGGTGATATCCACCACCAGCCCTTCGAGCCCGAAAAGCGGGGGCAGGATTGTGATAAAAATATAGGCGTAAACCGAGAAGAAAAGAACCTGAAAGATGGAATTGAAGGCGACCAGGCCGGCGCAGTATTCCGTGTCTCCCCTGGCCAGATCGTTCCAGACGATCACCATGGCGATGCAGCGCGCGAGACCGATCAGGATGAGGCCCACCATATACTGAGGATAGCCCCGCAGAAAAATGATGGCCAGGAAGAACATCAGGATGGGTCCGATCACCCAGTTCTGGACAAGGGACAGGCCGAGGACTTTGTAGTTCCGAAAGACCTCTCCCAGTTCTTCGTATTTCACCTTGGCCAGCGGCGGGTACATCATGAGGATCAATCCGATGGCAATGGGGATGTTGGTGGTCCCCACCTGAAATTGGTGCCAGAAGTCCACGACGCCGGGGGACACGTATCCCCACCCCACGCCGATGAACATGGCGAGAAAGATCCACAGCGTCAAAAATCGATCCAAGAAGGAAAGCTGCTTGGTCACGGCTTGTTGAGACATGATGTCCCTCCTATTTGAATCATTGCCTATGTTATATGGCTATTTCTTACCTCTCTCCCGCACATTGGGACGCCTCGCGCACCGCTTCCGCTGGTCTCTGCATAGTGCATCCGGCTCCAACGAGAGGATGCTCTCCAACTTTTCTCTGTCCGCCGCCAGAATTCCGGAATCGGCCAGGGTCTCCTTCAGCCAGGGGAGAAGGTCTTTGGGGAACATCTCGGAAAGGCTGTAATAGACCCACCGGCCCTGCTTGCGGCTCGTGACCAGATTGGCGCCCTGAAGCACGCTCATATGTCGCGACACGGTTGCCGTGGCAAGATCGAGCAATTCCGTAATCTGGCAGACACACAGTTCGTCATGACCGATCAGGGCCATAAGCGCCCTCAACCGGTTTCCGTCTGCCAGTGCCCTAGTCACTCGAAGCGTCTCTTCCATCGGACAGCCTTAAGTTGTATAGTTAGCCAATCAGCTAAATAATATTTTATCGCACAGCCGATGAATGTCAAGACCAATCGGAATGACCCTGGGGTAGTACAGCGCGCTCAGGGATTGAAGGACCTCGCCTTCGGCACTGACGATCGCGATATCGATATGCCCCCTGCTGAACCCCCTGAAACGATGGCATTTCACGCTTCCGCGGATAATGAGTTCGTCCCCGTCCTGGTACACAGCCGGTCTCGCGATGCATGTCGTCTCAGATTCTATTGGCAGATGCCCTTGAGTTATGATACGTTTCATAAACTTGTGAGAAGGTGTTCATTTTTCATCCTTTAGGGCTTCTTTATGATAGGGTTGCCAATGAACCTGAAGGCGCTTTTCAAGCAATACCTCAAAAACCTCTCTGAAGTTTCCCTGCGCGGGGATGCGCGGGAGGAAAGCTTCTATCCGACCCTGGCCACCCTGTTCCAGGACGTCTCCGAGGCCACCAGTCGCCCCCATGTCCATGTCACCACGCTTCCCAAACCTACGGATGCGGGCAACCCCGACTTTCGCGTCTGGAACGGAACCGACCGGATCATCGGCTATATCGAGGCCAAAAGGCCCACTGAGGAACGGCTCGATGTCATCGAAGGCACTGACCAGCTCCAGCGCTACCGGTCCACCTTCCCCAACCTCATCCTGACCAATTTCCTGGAATTCCGGCTTTACCGAAACGGCGAACGGGTGGAAACGGTCCTTTGCGGTCGGCCCGTGGTGCTCAACAAGCTCGGGATGGCCCCGCCCCTGGAAAATCAGGAAGAGCTGTTTGCCCTGCTGGATCGCTTTCTCGATTTCTCCATTCCCAGGGCCTATACGGCAGAGACCCTGGCCGTTGAACTGGCCAAACGCACCCG
>CAYLJZ010000158.1:0-4258 GCA_964384085.1 uncultured Desulfobacteraceae bacterium | reverse complement strand
GGGGTCACCTTGAACCGGTCATCCATCCTCAGCCCGCAGACCCAGACGACCTCCTTTCCCTTCAGCAATACAGGAATGAAGGGACGGATATAGGCCGGGACCTTCAAATCCACGAAGAAATCCTTCAGTTTCTTGTGACCTTTCATGCCAAGGGGGACGAACCTGTCTCCTGGCCGGAAGTTCCTGAGCATCAGGGGAAAGGCGATCTGATCTGCGTCGAAGGCGGCGAACCAGGGTCCAGCCCTCAGGTCCTGAGGAGAGCAGCCCGCTTCCATCTCTTCAAGGGTGAGGGTGCAGCCGAGTGTGTCAATATAAAAGGTGCCGGTTCGTTCGATAAAGCAGCAATAGATGTCAGCGGGGGGTGCATCTTCCTTTGAGAAGCTCAGCCTGCCATAAACTCTTCTGACCACAAAACCGTCGGGGAGCATGGCCTTGGCATTGGGCCTTTCGCTCATGGCCAGCCGCCTGATCGCCTCGATATGGGCGAGCCCGATGCGGCGAAGGCTTCCGGTCGTCATTCTTAAGGCCTCCCTGATCACATGATTCCTCAGGGCCTCGGGCAACTCCCGGAACCGCGATACGGGCAGGATGGTTTCGGCCTTTACGCCCGGCTGACCCCACTCCGCGATCCACGCCTGGGCCTGTTCGTCCAGCCATCGGTTGTCCGCCCTTGCAATATCGGATGTTCGGGCCAGTATCTCAATGATCCTTGGCTGGTAGGCCTCGAGCTGCGGGAGAAGGCTGAGCCGAATCCGGTTTCTCAGATAGGTGGGTTTAAGATTGGATGCGTCCGTGACATACTCAAGTCGCCGGTGACGAAGATAAGAGACGATTTCTTCACGGGTCAGCTCGATGAGCGGCCTGATAATCCCGTTGTTTGTCACAGGCCGAATGCCGGAGAGGCCTCCTGGACCGCTCCCGCGCAATAGCCGCATCAGGACCGTCTCGGCCTGGTCGTTCAGGGTATGGCCGGTGGCGATTTTCTGGGCCCTGCACGCTTCCTTGACCTCCCAAAGAAACCGGTATCGAAGTTCCCTCGCCTTTTCTTCCAATGAGGAACCATCCGGGTCGAGTGGAGGATCGGCCATTTTCACAACCACCTCCAGATGGAAGGAATCCGCCAGCTTTTTGACAAATTCCGTTTCGTCGTCATCCGCCTCGGCCCTCAGCCCATGATTGAAGTGGGCGACGGTCAATGTGACGCCCTGGGCCGATTCGAGCCGATGGAGTACATCCAGGAGACAAACGGAGTCCGCCCCGCCCGAGACAGCCACCACCACTCGATCCCCCGGTTCGATCATGCGGTATTCGGAGATAGTGGCCTCAACTTTTTTGACGATCCTGTTTACGGGGTCCATGCGCCCCTCGCCGACAGCCTTGCCCAGCACGTTTTCAAATAAACGTTTCGAGGTTCAGAGGTTCGCCTTGAGGGTTGAACCCCGTGAACGGGCACACGCCACATTGCCCCGCACGAAGGCCTTTCACCGCAGAGGCCGGAAAAAACTTTGACAGACCGCCCATGACCTGCTAAAAAATAGCCCTCAAGCGTTCACGGGTTCAAGGTTCCGATTTAACATCATCAAGTTAACGGTTCAGGTAAGGTTTATTCACGGATCTGGTGCAGAGAAACCATTTTCAGGTCTCATTATTTCCAACGTGCAAAATAAACGACTCATCCACTCCTTTTTCGATGCCATGATTCAGACCCGACTCGTTTCCACGTCCTGGCGCCGCGCCTGTATTCTCCTTGTGACAATCGGCATCGCATCGGCCCTCATTTCCGTGGCCATGGCAGACACAGGGACGCCCCCCACCTCCTCCCTGATGTTATCCCTGAGGATGGCTCAACCTCCCCATTTTTGCGGTGAACCTGTGCCTATGGATAATCCGGAGGTGAAGGAGCGGTTCGAGAGGGAGTTCCTCCTTTCCCTGTGGAATGAACCCCAGGTCATTCTGTGGCTGAAACGCTCCAAACGGTATTTCAGCGTTATTGAACCCATGCTGAAATCCGCGGGTCTGCCGGATGACCTCAAATATCTCGCCATCGCCGAAAGCTCCCTCAGACCCCATGCGGGATCCGAAAAGGGGGCCATGGGGTTCTGGCAATTCATTCCGTCCACCGGCCGGAGATACGGCCTCACCATCGACAGCCACAAGGACGAACGCCGAAGCATCTTTCGATCCACCGAGGCAGCCATAAAATATTTCAAGGACCTTCGCCAGAAATTCGGTTCATGGACCCTGGCGGCCGCGGCCTACAACATGGGGGAGAACGGGCTGATGGCCCAGGTACTGGAACAGCAAACCGACGACTATTATCTTCTCTATCTCCCCCTCGAGACTCAAAATTACCTGTTCCGAATCACAGCCATCAAGCTCATATGCACCCGCCCTGACAATTTCGGCCTTCACCTCACCCCCGGCGACTTTTACCCCCCTGTGGCATTCGACAGGGTCCGCATCGACTGCACGCGAGAGACCCCCATCCGCCTGGTGGCCCAGGCAGCAGGAACCCGATTCAAGGTCATCAAAGATCTCAATCCAGATGTCAGGGGCTACTATTTTGCCCAGGGAAGCCACGAAATCCTTATCCCAAAAGGGACCTCTGCCGAATTCCAGAAACGGTTCCCGGAGCTTGTCAAACAATCGGCTTCCGGCCAGGGGAGCAAAATCTATATCGTCGAAAAGGGCGACACCCTGACCTCTATTTCCACAAAATTCGATCTGCCCATCCCGGCCCTCCTCATCTGGAACCGCATCGATCCCAAACACCCCATCCACCCGGGCGACAGGCTTATCGTTCATCCCGGTAACAAGACGGCTGAATGAGGTTTTCCAAGCCTTCCATTCCATCTGAACGCCAAAGAAAGGCATTGAATTCGCGCGAGTTGGTTCTCGACCATTTATGTCGATGGGTGAAGCATCCCATAAGCCTTTCTGAGGACACTTTCCGGTGAAATCGACTTCAAGCAGACGTTGTTCCCGTCGCACGGCGAATTTCTGTGATTATACGCCGTGAGGCAGGGAGAACAGGACAAGGGCACATGAAGGCTGACCGCATTCTTCCCCAGAGGACCGTAGAGGACAGGCGTTTCCGGCCCATAAAAGATGATGGAAGATATCGGCGTCAGGGATGCAAAATGACCCGGCCCCCCGTCGTTGGTAATGAGCAGTGATGCCAAATGAAAGAGCGTGATAAGTTCTCTTACCGTACGGGTGTACCCTGTCAGGTCGAAACAGGAGGGATGGTCCTTTAAATACGATGCGATCTTCCGGGCAAGTCCATGATCCTCTCTCAGCCCGATGATCCCTACACCATAACCGTTTTTGAGCAGGTCCTCCGCTACGACGCAGAAGTTCTTTACCGGCCAGGCCCTTATGGGCAACAATCCGCCTCCCGGATAAAGAAGGACCATTTTTTTCTCTGCAATTCCAGGAAAATCCCCCATCAACCGACGGCGCAGCGTCTCAATCTCCTCATCCCTCACATTCAATCTGGGTAAAGACAGGTCATCGCCCTCTGTGTTACGCTTGACCGTCGGCCTGCCATCCGGCTCCGGGTTTACGGCATGGGCCAAGGTGATAAACTGCCTGGAAATATGATGGTAAGGATTGTATAGGACCGGACGGTTGATAAAAGTCCCTCGATAAAGTCCCTCCTGCGTATACGGATGGAAACCGACCCGGGTTTCTGCTCCGCTTAGAAATGAAAAGATACTGCTGACCCTGGAAAAAAGCTCACAGTCGATCACCGTGTCTATCTTTTCGGCGCGAGTCTTTTTCAATACTCGAAAGCTGTCTTTGACCAGGGCAGATAGTGAGTCTGCGTTGACGGTAAGGATATCTTTCGGCGATACGCTGTCAAAAAGCTCCAGGCATTCCCTGTTCTTCTCAAACAAGAGGGCATAGGTCCTGGCCTGAGGGTACCTTTGCCGTATCCAGGCAAACATCGGCTGAGCAAGCACAAGACTCCCCATTTCTGAGAGCATAATCACCAGAATTCTCTCGGGCACGGCCTGGGCGCGGTCCGTCTTATTTCTCCTTGAAATCAATGACAACATCGCGCAAATGACCTGCCCCGCAATGCGGTCAATCTGCCGCTGTAATTCAATTTTCATATGAACGAGATCCCTCTGTCGCAGCCGTTTCGATTTCAATATGATGAAAGGTTGATGCTCGAACTCCTGAACCCGGGCCTTCGACGCCCGACTCAACCGCATTTTCGTGTCGAGTCGTAACGCCTTTTGGAAAAGGGGTC
>CAYLJZ010000157.1:1266-4275 GCA_964384085.1 uncultured Desulfobacteraceae bacterium | reverse complement strand
TTACCTCCTATCCGGGCACCCCCAGTTCCGAGATCCTGCCCGAGGTGGTTCGGCTCATCAAATCGGAAAAACTCAATACCTACGCAGAGTGGTCCACCAATGAAAAGGTGGCCCTGGACAATGCATTTGCCGCGGCTGTTTCGGGAAAACGGGCGGCGTGCTGTATGAAGCAGGTCGGCCTCAATGTGGCCGCAGACTCCCTGATGAGCGCCGCCTATATCGGAACAAACGGAGGGCTTGTGATTATCTCCTGCGACGATCCGGGCCCCCACTCCTCTCAAACCGAGCAGGACACCCGCCTGATGGCCCGTTTTGCCAAGGTGCCGGTCCTGGATCCCTCCAATCCCGAAGAGGCTCGGCAGATGGCCGGCCTTGCCCTCGACCTGTCAGAAGAATTCAAGGTCCCTGTCATCCTGAGACCTGCCATTCGAGTATGCCACGCGCGGCAGGCGCTGGTACGGCGGGAAATCCCTCGCAACGGCCGAAAGGCCTCCTTTGAAAAAAACCCGGGCCGATGGGCCGCGACCCCGAAGTTCCGCTTCATCCTCCACGGCGAGCTGAACCGTAAGCTGAAAGAGATCAGACTGCGGTTCGATACCCTTGCCCCGTACAATTCCCACAACCTGGTCGAAGGAAGGCGTTATCCCCTCGGCATTCTGGCCGGCGGGGTCTCTTATGCCGTGGTGAAAGACATCCTGTCGGAAGAAGGCAGGGAGGACATTCCGGTCCTGAAACTGTGCGCGCCCTATCCCTTCCCCGAAAGACTGGCCGGGGAGTTCATGGCGGCGTGCGATAAAGTGCTCGTCGTCGAAGAGACGGATACCGTTATCGAGTATTTTTTGAGAAACCGCGAAAAGGTCCTGGGTCGGCTTTCGGGCGACGTTCCATCGGAAGGGGAGCTGGTGCCCGAGGCGGTGTACGGGGTGATCGATCGGACCCTGCGATCTCTTGATCTGCCGGGATTGAAGACCAGCGACGACGGGGCGGCCACCCAACTGGTCAAGGGCCTCAACCTCCCGATACGCAAACCGACCCTCTGCCCCGGATGTCCTCACCGGGCCTCCTTTTTTGCCATTCGAAAGGCACGGCCCAAGGCCATATTCACCTCCGACATCGGCTGCTATACCCTGGGTCTCAATCTGGGGGGGGTGGACACCTGTCTCGATATGGGCGCCGGCATCACCATGGCCTCCGGTTTTTACCATGCCTTTGCCCAGGACGGGATCGATCAACCCATTGTCGCCACTATCGGGGATTCCACCTTTTACCATTCCGGCACCGCGGGCCTCCTGAACGCGGTCTACAACGGCGCCCGGTTCATCCTGGTGATTCTGGACAACCAGACCACGGCCATGACCGGCATGCAGCCGACCCCCGGGCTGGGGATTCGGGCCGACGGCAGCAAAGGAAAGAAGATTCCCCTGGAAAAGGTCGTAGCCGGCTGCGGGGTGGACTTCATCGAGGTGATCGATCCTTACGATCTGAAGGGGATGGGGGGATTGATCAAAAAGGCCTCTGAATATGTCAATGCGCCGGACGGGGGGATCGCCGTCGTTATCGCACGCCATCCCTGTGTGATTGCCTACCGTCAGGAGGCCATTCCGAACAAGGTGAAGGTGACCGTCACAGACGACTGCACAGACTGCAACTTCTGCCTGGACCGGTTTGAATGTCCGGCCCTCTACAAAGACGAAACCATCGGGCACACTGCTGTCAACCAGGCCCTCTGTGCCCAGTGCGGCGTATGTATACAGATTTGCCCCAAGGGGGCTATTGTGGCAGCATAACGAAAGGAAAGAGATCGGGAACCATGGAAAACGTGAATTTTGTATTGAGCGGACTGGGGGGACAGGGTATCCTCTTCATGACCAAACTGCTGGCCCAGACGGCCGTCAACAGAGGCTTCAAGATCATGGCAGCCGAAACCCATGGAATGGCCCAGAGAGGCGGTTCGGTCGTCTCCCACCTCAGGATCGGAGACGTTGCAGGGAGTCTGGTGAGGGCCGGCTCAGCCCATATTCTCCTTGCCCTCGACGAAAACGAGGCCTATCGCAGACTTCCCTTTCTCGCCCGGGGAGGCAGGCTTTACGTAAACGCCCCGCCCGATGCCCTTGTGAGGGAGGAGGTCCGGCCCTACCTGGACAGGATGGAGATGACATGCCGTCTTTTTCCTGCCTCGAAGACTGCCAGGGAATCGGGATCGCCCATGGCCTCGAATCTGGCCCTTCTCGGCTTTTTTGCGGCCTTTCAGAACGGCCCGATCGGCAGTGACGAGTTGAGGCGGACCATCGACCAGGCCAGCCCTGACAGATTTAGGGAGATCAACCTGAAGGTCTTTGACCTTGGGTTCCAGAAGGGATCTGCAGGAAGAGCATAGGAGAAATATGAACCAGCGCGGAGAGAAGGCCGCAGGGATTGTCCTTGCTGCCGGCGAGTCTTCCCGCATGGGCGGGATCAAGCAACTCCTTTCCGTCGGGGAAGAGACGCTTATCGAGCGGGTTTTGGGGCAAATCCTGGCATCTCAACTGGACAAGGTGGTTCTGGTCCTGGGGCATCGGGCCATGGAGATCGAGACCGTTATTGCCCACCGCCTCGTCAATCCCAGGCTGTGCATCATCGAAAATCTTCGATACCGTCAGGGTATCAGTTCCTCCATCGCGGCAGGCATCCGCGAGGTGGAAGGCGCGTATGACCACGCCATGATTTTTTTGGCCGACATGCCGTTCATTCCATCGAATCTGATCGATCGCCTTCTGGAAAGGCATCTCATCTCCGGAACGTCGATAGGGGCCATCCAGGTCGATGGGAGGCCAGCTCACCCGGTGATCTTCAGCCGGGAGTTATACCCGGACCTGAAAGGTCTTGAAGGCGATGTGGGGGCCAGGTCGCTCTTTCGCAAATACAGCGATGCGGTCTGCCTCATCCCGGCCGAAGGGGAATATGACGCTTTCGATATCGATACGCCGGAGGATTATGCCCGATTTGAAAGGACGAACGTCGAACACCGAA
>CAYLJZ010000157.1:0-1166 GCA_964384085.1 uncultured Desulfobacteraceae bacterium | reverse complement strand
GTCGGGACCCAGTGGGGAGACGAGGGAAAGGGAAAGGTGGTGGACCTCCTGACCGCCAGATCGGATTTGGTGGTGAGATTTCAGGGCGGAAACAATGCCGGCCACACCCTGTTAGTGGATGGGCAGCAGTTCATTTTTCATATTATTCCTTCCGGTATTCTCTACCAGGACAAGAAGTGCCTCATCGGGAACGGGCTTGTGGTGGATCCGGAGGTCCTCCTGGAAGAGATCGACAGCCTCGAAGCGGCCGGGATATCCATCGGTCCGGAGCGGCTGTCACTCAGCGAGAAGGCCCATATCATCATGCCCTACCACAAGGCCATTGATCTGGCCAGGGAGACGGCCAAAGGAACAGCAAAACTCGGGACCACCGGTCGCGGCATCGGCCCCTGCTACGAAGACAAGGCAGCCAGGACCGGCGTGAGGGCCGTGGATCTCCTGGACCCCGAACTCCTGGAGGAGAAGGTCAGGGACAATCTGAAAGAAAAGAATTTCCTCCTAAAACAATTTTTCGGTGCTGAGCCATTGGAGGTCAGGCCCATCGTAGACAGCTATCTGGCCATGGGAGGGAAGCTGGCCCCGTTTATCACAGACGTCTCTCTGGAGCTGGACCGGGCCGTCACTGCCGGAAAGGAGGTCCTGTTCGAGGGCGCCCAGGGGATACACCTGGATCTGGATCACGGGACCTACCCCTTTGTAACCTCTTCCAATCCGGCGGCGGGGGCCGCATGCGCCGGGGCTGGGATCGGACCCAAACAGCTTCACCATGTGGTGGGGATTGTCAAGGCCTATACCACACGGGTTGGGGCCGGACCGTTTGTCACAGAACTGACCGACGAAACAGGGGACTATATCCAGGCTCGCGGCAAAGAATTCGGCGCCACCACCGGCAGACGCCGGCGCTGCGGGTGGCTCGACCTGGTGGTCGTACGGGACTCCGTGCGTCTCAGCGGTCTGGACAGCCTGGCCATTACGAAGCTGGATGTCCTCACCGGGCTCGAACGGCTCAAGGTCTGTGTGGGATACGAGATCGAAGGTAAACAGGTGGATCAGCGTCCGGCAAGCCTCAAGAGGATGGCCGCCTGCGTCCCGATCTATAAGGAAATGCCCGGATGGCAGGAGGATATCTCCGCCGCC
The DNA here is from genome assembly GCA_964384085.1 of uncultured Desulfobacteraceae bacterium. Classification (GTDB taxonomy): domain Bacteria; phylum Desulfobacterota; class DSM-4660; order Desulfatiglandales; family Desulfatiglandaceae; genus AUK324. The sequence continues at coordinate 29 of CAYLJZ010000157.1, read as the reverse complement.
AGGGACGTGACCCAGTTGCCGGACGCGGC
>CAYLJZ010000156.1:0-4285 GCA_964384085.1 uncultured Desulfobacteraceae bacterium | reverse complement strand
ATTTCCTTTCCTGAACAGGACTCGGGATTACAGATGAACAATCTCCAGATTACCCCACTTTTTTGCCAGATGTTCGGCCACAAGGCGACGGTGGCAATGATCGGGTCTGTCCTCACTGCACAGGAGACACGCACTGTCGAACAGGTCCCTTGAAAGGGTCTCTTCGGGTTTTCTTTGGCCTAACAGGGACCGGAACTCCTTTTCGTAGGCCAACCAGTCTCCCTTTTTCTTCTTGAAATGATCCAGAATTTCCTGTGTGGGGGCCAGTTCCGGCAGGTGGATATAGTCAATCCCGCAAATGGCCTTCAGGAAATAGCGGAGGTCATCCCGTTTGGCAAATCCGGCAAGCTGCGAGACATTATTGAGGCGAATGTCGATAACCCGTTTGACCCCTGCCCTGGACAGTCTGCCGAAAAACGCCTCAGCCGATTTCTGTGTGAAGCCTATGGTAAACAATTTCATGGCGTTTAGGTCTCCCTCCCGCTCTCACGCGGAGGTTTATCGTTCTCCTGAACATACGCGATTCGATCTCCCTGATTGTCATATGCCCGCTCCACCATTTCTTCTTGGGAGGTAAACAGGTCGCTTTCGGGGAGCTTCAGCAGGTCCATGAGCCTCCTGATGGTGACGTCATTCTCCTCCACCGAACCATCCTCCAGGATATGCCGGATCCGCATGTCCTTATCCCGCAGGTGCCTGCACACCAGAATAGTCCGATGACATGTCGCGGGGTCTTTTTCAGAACACATGAGGGCGATGCGGTAAGACCTCATCCCCTGACGGATCCTTCGCAGCCCTTCCTGAAACAGATCGGTTCGAGCCAGCCGATCGTACTGAACCTTTCCATTCTCATAACACGCCGGGTCATCGCTTCTCGGGCCCAGTTCCTTTCCGAGAAACACATATGCGATCCCTCGCCGCTTCAGTTCCTGTTGCACAGTTTCCCTGTTGAACTGCGGGTTGTACCGGCTGTACGGGCTCGACCGCACATCACACACCGCAGTGATTCCATGCATATCGAGAAGTGAAATGAATGTATCGACAGGATGTGTCGAGTGGCCGATGGTGAAAAGGTCTAACATAAAAACAAATCCTTCCTCAAACCAAATAAATGATCCCTGCTACCAGCTTGTAGCAAAACCCTTCATAGGGCTCTCCGATGCTGAGAGTGAAATAGAGAATGTCGCCTGGAAGGGGGTACTCGCCGATCGGTTCGCCCAAATACCGGTTTTCAACCTCCGGATCGGTAACGGGAAGCCGGTAGGGTTCTCCCTTAAAAAAGAAACCGGCCCGCAGCCGTTTGAGGAGATTGGGCCCCTCTTCCACAACGATCCTTGCCTGTTCAGGCCGTATAAAGAGGAGGGAGTTGCGGATACGATCCCGTGTGATCGCCTCCGGAATCCGGTCGTTCAGGCCGCTCCCGCTGCTGTAGCCGTTCAGCCAGAGCGAGTCTACTGGGTCGCACAGGTGCGGGAGCTCAATAACCGGAAAGATCCTCTTTCGCTGCCATGTCTCCTCATGTATCAGATAGTTCTCCGTCTGGTAAGAATGGGGGACGTGTCTGGAGAGAGGCACCGCCATTACATCGAGCAGGTGGGGAATAGTTCCGTCCCTGTAGACGATGTCCTTCACCGACAATTCGCCGGTCCCGGTATCCCCTACGGGCCGGATCCACTGGTCCCCCCGGCCCCCGCCTATTTCCTTGCCGGCGATGCACCGGCCCGAGTATTTCCGCGAGTTGGCCAGACAGATGATCAGTCTGGTCCGCTGGAGTGGGAGCGGTGTCGCGGCATCACATCCCAAAAAGCTTTTTCGAGTGACGTGGTGAAGCCTTAGGATCTTCAACTCCTCATAATCGACTTTTTCGTCGAAGACCTCAAAGAGCGGCCGAAGACGCTGACAGCCGAATTCGGTAAACCGGTCCAGGACCGATGCCTTCATTCCGGAAGAGAGCGACGAAAGGGCCAAAAATTCATCCGTTTCAATGAGGTCATAGCCCTCCTGAACACAGGTGTAGAGGTGATTCAAAATCGTGTCGCGCTTGACGCTGAATTGCTCCATGAGCGATGCAACCGTCTCGCCGGAATTGAACAGCTCCCCCACCGTTACATGACGTTTCCCCCCGATCGAGCCGGAAACGGGAGCAGGTCGCTTTCGCGCCCCTTTGACGACCTCCGCGATTCCACGGGGCTTGCAGTAGTGCCGAATGATATCCAGAAACAGGGGCCCGTAGGTCTTCTCCTTGGCCGCGCCGACCCCGTGAATATCCATCAGCCGCATCTCGCTCTGGGGAAAAAATGTGGCCATCTCCATCAGGGTCCGGTCCGGGAAAATCACGTAGGGAGGGACATTGGCCCTGTCGGCCAGGCGCTTGCGCTCCTTTCGAAGGAGATCGAACAGTGCCCTGTCATACGCCCTCTCCTCCTGCGCCTCGGGATCTGTCCGCCGCTCCACAAGCCGCCCCAGGACCGTTTCTTCGCCCTTCATGACCTTCCATCCCTTTTCGGTCAGGCTGAGCCCCCCAAACTCCATATCCTGATTCAGGAGTCTTTTCTGGATGAACTGGCGGGAGAGATGAAACCATTCCTTTTTGGAATGTTCTTCCCCGATCCCGTAGGTGGAGAGTCGATCATGGCCGGATTGAATGACCTTTTTTGCCTGTGATCCCCGCAGGACATCGATAATGTGCCCGGCCCCGAACCGCTCTCCGGTCCGCTTGACGCAGGAGAGGAACTTCTGCGCAGCGATGGTGATATCCGTCAGATCCTTTTCATCGGTCAGACAGTTATCGCACGCCCCGCAATTTTTTATGGAATATGCCTCGCCGAAATAGTTCAGCAGAGGGATTCGCCGGCACGCTTCCGTCTCGATGAACCCTAAGAAGGCATTCAGATGGATGTGGGCGATCCGCTGCTCGCGGTCCGGTTTCTGGTCGATGAAGTGTTTGACCTTCTGAATATCGCCGTAGCTGAAGAGAAGAAGACAGTGGGCAGGGAGGCCGTCCCTGCCGGCCCGACCGATCTCCTGGTAATAACTCTCCATATTTTTGGGGAGGTCGTAGTGGACCACAAACCGTACATTGGGCTTGTCGATTCCCATGCCAAAGGCGATGGTGGCCACCATGATCTGGACATCGTCCCGAATAAAAAGCTCCTGGTTTCGGCTTCGGTCCTCATCCGACATGCCCGCATGATAGGGAAGGACCGAGTATCCCCGGTGATGGAGTGCCCCGAAGAGGTCATCCACTTGACGGCGGGAGAAACAGTAGATGATCCCGGACTGGTCTCGAAATTCCTGGATAAAGTCAACGGTTTGAGCAAAAGGGTCTATTTTGTGGTCCACTCGAATAAAGAGATTTTCCCGATTAAAGCTCCCCACAAATTCGTTGGCGTCCCTGAACCCGAGACTGGCCTTGATGTCTTCCCGCACCCGGGGCGTGGCCGTGGCGGTCAGGGCCATGCACACCGCATCGGGGAAGCGGCCTCTGACCCCGGCGATCTGCCGGTATTCGGGCCGGAAGTCGTGCCCCCATTCCGAGATGCAGTGGGCCTCGTCAATGGTGAGGCAGTCCACTCGAAGCGAGGCAAGAAGGGTCAGCATGTTGGGCCGCAACAGGGCCTCGGGCGCCATATAGAGGAGCTTGACGGTCCCGTCCTTCACCGCCTCCACATTGCGTCGGAATTGAGCGGTCGTCAATGAACTGTTCAGAAATGCGGCCGGGGCCCCCGCCTGGATCAGTTGCTCCACCTGGTCCTTCATGAGCGAAATCAAGGGAGATACAACGACGGTCAGGCCCGGGAAGGTCAATGCAGGAATCTGATAACACAACGACTTGCCCCCGCCCGTGGGCATGATCACCAGGGTATCGTGTTTCTTCAAAACATTTTCAATGATATCTGCCTGAAGCGGCCTGAATGCATCATAACCGAACACTTCCTTGAGAATCTGCTGCGGCGTATCTCCCATGATAACCGACCCCCTGGCTTGTGACCGTCAGCGTTGCATCATCACTTTCGTCTTCCGCTTGAGTCTGTACGAAAACCGTTTGTCTTCCAGCATCTCCTCGATCGGGTCCCAAACCAGTTCAAAAGGGAGATAGTCCATAAACTTCAATATATCGGATAGCCACTGTCTGGCGGTGATGTTTGAGGGGGTACGGTACATCGCGTCGACCAAAAATGGCAAGAGCTTTTGTCTTTCTCTTGAATGACGCAACTATCCCAGAATATCCATTCTATCGTTTTTCCGCGCCGTAATGTTTTCGCCGCGCTATCCCGCGGCAGAT
>CAYLJZ010000155.1:1593-4340 GCA_964384085.1 uncultured Desulfobacteraceae bacterium | reverse complement strand
CAGCGTACCGGTCTCGGCCTTCACCGGTCTTCCGCTGGGCACATCCGGACAGGATATTGGCCCTTCTTCAGGGTCTGCCGTTCTTACGGAGGGAGAGGTCCTTGGGGGAACCTTGAAGCTCAAAAGGGAGTTTGATCCATTCTAAGTCCAGGGAGGATTCAACCCTGAACATTTGAACACTCAACCTATGAACCATCTTCGCAGTAAAGGAATTGTATGACAGCACGGAGCATACCTCTGTTGATCGTTTTGCTGGCATGGGTTGCGGGGTGCGCCTCTCCCCTGAAAGACCGGGTTCAGGTTGCCCCGAAGACCGTGGAAACCTCGGCCCTTAAGATCGATGACGCCCTGATCGATCAGAAGATCCTTTTTTTGGAGGGTGTCCTGAAAAAAAAGGATCTCTCAGGCGAGGACCGGGAGATCGCGGCTACGCTGCTCGCTGCCTATAAACAGCTCAAGGACTCGGTCTCTTCCCGTCTTGGGGAAAAGGACTATCAGAGGCTCATCCTCTCTCTATTCAAGGCCGTGAGCCTGACGGACGAGGCATACTATGGGAAGAAAGAGATCGGCCGGGAGGAGGGCGACAGCTTTGCCCGTTTTGCAGAGAAGCGGCATTCGATTATCGATCTGTACCTAAAAGGGAATTATAAAGGGGTCATCCAGGAGGCGCATGACCTGGAAAGCGTTTTCGGCGCAAAGGCCATTACGCCTGAAATAGGCCTTCTCTTTGCCCTGTCCCTGGCAAGAGAGGGGGATCTAAAGCAGGCCGTCGAAATCGGTGAGGGGATTTCCGGTGCGCTGAACCGCATCCCCGATGGAATGGAACTCCGTACCAGGACCGCTCAGTGGCAACTGGCGTTGGGAAGACGGGAGAAGGCGCTTCAGATCTATGACGGGCTGACCGACAAGGAGGACCAGCGGTCTGCCATGATCGATGAGCTCGGCCGGCAGGTCCGTGAGGTCGAAAAGACAGGCGAGACAGGAACGACTGCCGTTGCTGAGGCCGAGGCGGGCCAGGTTTCAGAAGACCTCTGGCAGGAGGGCAGGTACACCATGGACCAGCTTCTCGCCAAGGTGCGTTCCCTTGTTCAGGATCACGCCTACAGCAAGGCAAGGATTCTTATCCTGAGAGAACGGATACGGGTGGGAGAAGGCCCTGAAAATGAGCTTTTGGACAGGGAGATGGAAAAAATCGACCAGCAGGAGGCAGAATTCCAGACGCAGAGAGAGATCAAAGACGATTCTATGAGAGAGACGCAGGAAGCGGCCAGGGAGATGATCGACAAAGAGGATTATGAAGCGGCCATCGATTCTATCAGCAAGGTGGAGGCGTCCCGGGAACTCGATACGGAATCACGTGAATTGAAGGAAAAGGCGGTCGAAGGCCTGATCAACAAGGAAAGGAACCGTGCCGCGGAGCTCTTCCTGGCAGCGAGAAAGACCAATGACCCTTCGAAAAAGAGAGAACTCCTGAACTCGTCATACAACATACTGAATGGCCTTATCAAAAAATATCCATCATCGCCGCTGAATCAAAAGCTCAAATCTCATATCGTTGTTGTACAGCGTGAGTTGGATAAATTACAAAAGTAGCCCTTCATGGGTCTAAGGTTGTGGCTTACTTCACCCGCATGCCCATCCGTAAAAATCGGCCAGCCCTCTTTTTTTCCTTGATATGCTCCCTGTTTAGGAGTAGAAATTCCTCAATTTACGTCCTCTACATCAGTGCCTTGGCGCCATTCGACAGAAGGGATATAGAATTATCAGATTTCAGGCCGCCAAGGCGCTCGATCGCAGGCTGTGAGCGAAGTTGAAACAGAGGATATGGCAGGACCAGAATGGTCTCGAATACACCCTACACGAAGTTGGCCTTGTTATCGTCATGCAGATGTCAAACTCTAAGCTCCACCATGCCCTTATAGACGGTCGTTCCATTTTCTTTAAGGAATTTCTAAGACATCCTCTTGAGATCGGCTCCATCATCCCTAGCTCGCGCTTCCTTGAACGGCGAATTGTGCAGACTGCCGGGGTCCGTTCCGCCAGGACTATCGTCGAACTGGGACCTGGCACCGGAGGTACGACACGGGCGATACTGCGCGCCATGGCGCCGGAAGCCAGGCTTCTGACCATTGAAATCAATCCGAATTTCCACGCCCTGGTCAGCTCCATGCAGGACGATCGCCTTATTCCCCATTTTGGAAGCGCCCGCGGCCTCGAAGACATTCTCCAAACGTATCATCTCAGCGCTCCGGAAGCTGTCATTTCGGGCATCCCGTTTTCCACCATGCGCAACGGTTTGGGATCTCAGATTATGGAGGGGATCTCCTCAGCCCTCGCCCCCGGCGGATGCTTCGTGGCTTACCAGGTAAGCAACGAAGTCGCTTCGGTATGCCAGCCCTTTTTGGGATCGGGGCGAATGCAGGTAGAGCTCTTCAACATACCGCCCGTACGGGTGTATCGATGGGAAAAGAATGGGTCAGGCCTTTGACCTCGAGTGGCAGATTTTTTTGCGTGCACCCCCTGATCCTTTCAACCACATTTTTTCGACGAATGGGTTCCGATCTTCAAGGCACTTGATGTGGTGAATTTCCTATTCGTCACACGCCGTGAGATCCGCACAGGGCATCTCGCGCTTGAACTGCGACGACCAGATCGGAACGGTCGTCATTCGAACATGTCCACTCCACGGCCTCGGTCGAATGCGCTTTCATCACTTCCACTAAATGGTTAGGCAACAGGTGATGCAG
>CAYLJZ010000155.1:0-1493 GCA_964384085.1 uncultured Desulfobacteraceae bacterium | reverse complement strand
CGGTCGAATGCGCTTTCATCACTTCCACTAAATGGTTAGGCAACAGGTGATGCAGAGGCGACAACCATGTAGAGAGGAAACCAGCGAACAGGGATAGGAATGAGGTCGAGGAGTAACGTATGGAATACATAGCCAAGGCGGTAAAGGCGCACCGTGTTTTTTTTGATTCGGGAAAGACCCGTGATCCGGGCTTTCGAAGGGACAGCCTCAAAAAATTGAAAGGCGCCCTCTTCAAGTATGAAGAGAGGATCTACGATGCCTTCTGGGAGGACCTGCGCAAATCGAAATTTGAGGTGTTTGGCGCTGAAATAGGGATAGTATCAAAGGAACTCGGCCTTCACATCAAGAAAATTCGAAAATGGGCCAAACCCAAAAAGATCCTCACCGACATGCTCAATTTCTATTCCACCAGCCGGATTTACTCAGAACCCTATGGGGTAGCCCTGATCATGTCGCCCTGGAACTATCCTCTCCAGCTCGCCCTCCTCCCCCTGGTGGGCGCCATTTCAGCCGGGAACTGCGTGATGCTCAAACCGGCCCACTATTCCAGTCACGTCTCGAAGGTCATTCAGGAGCTCATCTCAACGACCTTTGATCCCGCGTACATCAGCGTGATGACCGGGGGGAGGGACGTCAATCAGGCAATACTGGATGAACGGTTCGATTTCATCTTTTTCACGGGCAGCCCCCCATTGGGAAAGATCGTCATGGAAAAGGCCTCCAAACACCTGACCCCGGTCACCCTGGAATTAGGGGGCAAGAGCCCATGCATCGTTGAGCGGGACGCAAATATCGGCGTGGCAGCGCAGCGTATCTGCTTCGGTAAATTCTTGAATGCGGGGCAGACCTGTATTGCGCCGGATCACCTCTTTGTCCACGAGGATGTCAAGGAGCCATTGATTGACGCTCTCAGCCGGTGCATTCGGCGGTTTTACGGCGATGATCCCGAGCAAAGCCCTGATTTCGGACGAATCATCACCGACGAGCAGTTCCGCCGACTGGAGCACCTCATGCACGCGTCCGGGACCATTATCCATGGCGGAAGGGTGAATCGGGAGGCCCGGTATATCGAACCCACTCTCATTGACGGAATCACGCCCGATGCCCCGATCATGCAGGAGGAGATCTTCGGGCCGCTCCTTCCGATCCTCCGTTACACAGACCTCGAACACGTCATTCCCCTGATCAACCAGCGGGAAAAGCCCTTGGCCCTCTATTTTTTCAGTGCATCGAGAGGGATGAGAGAGCGGGTCCTGTCAGCCACGTCCTCGGGAGGCGGGTGCGTCAACGATACCATCATGCACTTCTCGAATCCGCGCATGCCGTTCGGAGGCGTGGGAAACAGCGGGATGGGGCACTATCACGGGAAATTCAGTTTTGACGCCTTCAGCCATCACCGCTCGATTCTTCGAAAGACCACCCTGTTCAACCCGACCATCGCCTACCCGCCGTATAAAGACAAATTGAGGTATATCAAACGGTTGCTGTCATAG
>CAYLJZ010000154.1:0-4350 GCA_964384085.1 uncultured Desulfobacteraceae bacterium | reverse complement strand
CTGAGGCGGATCGCCTCTTTCATAGCAATCACGTAATCGGGCCGGATCTCGTCTCTCCAGCGAGGGTATCCCCCTTGCCAGACATATCGGATGAATTCCTGAAATACGGCACGGGTGAATCGATACGGGCCGATGGAGACCTCACCACCCTCTCGGTCAATGGAGACCGGAATTTCGATGGGCTGTGCGTATTTCTCTATGATTGCACTAAGTTCAGCGTGGGTCCGCCACCCATCGGGTTTCTGTTTGAAGTCTTCAGGCCTTTCCGGGAATGGGAACCGGGAATAGACCTCACCGATGAAACCGGTAAAATGGATCCCGTGAATGGCCCCCATGAGGTCGCCGATATCAGCCGGATTTGGAATGGTGTAGACCTTCCAGGATGTCTTGTAGGGGAGGGGCCCGGCATATTCGGCGACCTCCCTGATGCGACTGCAACACTCCGTGGAAAAAAAGAAATAGCGATCCAGAAGGAGCATGTCGGAATCGATATTGAAAAAGCCAAAGGCGATGGCGCCGTGGCTGATGGAATCAAAGGCTAATGGCATGGTGGCCCTCGCTGATGGATATGGGTTACTTGGGTTTGTCGGGCTTGTTGAGCTCAGGGTTGAGGCGCGTGGGTTCGCAACCTGCCGTCAATCCCTAAATCCCCCAATACCTCAATCCCTCAATTCCTGAATTCCTCAATCCCCTACTCCGGTTGAGCGGCTACGCAGCCGAAAAACCTGGGCGGTGTATTGACCTGGATTAAAAAGTGCTTAACATTCTTTGTCAAGTCCACCAAACAGAAGGAACGTATGTTTCGCAAAATCTATGATAAAATCCCGTTTTTTGCAAGGAGCAGACATATGAATTCAGAAAACACCGATAGTTGGAAGTTCAGCGGCGCCTCCAAATATGTCCTGGATGAAGAGCTGGCCAAGATCGTGAATATCTCGATGGCCCTGGAAATGCCCCTTCTCCTCAAAGGCGAGCCGGGGACCGGCAAGACCATGCTGGCGCATGCGATTTCAGAGGCATTGAATATGAAGCTGATCGTCCTGAATGTCAAATCCAGTATGAAGCTCATAGAAGCCCTCTACCAGTACGATACCCTCACGCGGCTCAACGATAGCCGTTTCGGCGACTCCAACAGGGACGTCAGCAATATAGAAGACTATATCAAGATGGGGAAGATCGGACAGTCCTTTGTATGCGACGAGCGGGTGGTCCTCCTGATCGACGAGATCGATAAGGCCGATACGGATTTCCAGGACGATATGCTGGATGTCCTGGATCAGATGGAATTCGATATCATCGAGATCGACAAGACCGTCAAGGCCAAAGTGCGGCCCGTGATCATTATCACTTCCAACGCCAAAAAGGACCTGTCCGATCCCTTCCTGGGCCGCTGCAACTTCCATCATATCGCCTTTCCTGATGCTGACATGATGCGGGAAATCCTCAAGGTCCATTTTCCCGACATCAGCAAAGACCTCTTGGATAGCTCCATCCGTTCTTTTTATAAGGTGAGAGATTTCAGGGGCATTGAAAAAAAGCCGGCGACCCGTGAACTGATCAACTGGATCCGCGCCCTTCAGGCCGACCCTGATTTCAACGTGAAGGACCTCATCAAGGGTGATCTTCCCTACCTGGGCGTGCTGTTCAAAAAGAGCCCTGACTACGCGGTTGCGCGAAATGCGGCCACGCGAATGAAGGTTTAGCCCGGTGCAACGTGCAGGGCGCATGGAGGAGAGGGGGCAGCGCGAGAATGAAAGCGCAGATCGCATAGCGCATGGCGAATAGAGTCCGTTCTGCTTTGTGCCGTGCCCTTTGGATGTTGCGATTTGGAGGACATTATGTTTACGAGTTTCTTTTTTCTCTTGAGGCAGGTGGGCATACCGGTATCCCCCACGTCCTTTCTGCGTCTTCAAAAGGCCCTGCAAATGGGGCTGATCACATCCATCGATGATTTCTATACCGCGGCCAGATCGATCCTGGTGAAGAGCGAGAGATATTTCGACCTGTATGACCAGGTCTTTGCCCACCGTTTTCAAGGTGCAGAGCTGAAAGAGCCCGAGGAATTTGAGCTGTCCGAGGTGGCCCGGGCTATGCTGGAGGAGTGGCTCAAAGACCCCGAGGCGGTGGCTGATGCACTGGGGATGGATAAGGAAGCGCTCAACAAATTGAGCCCCGAGGAACTCCTTCAGTATTTTCTGGACCGTCTGAAAGAGCAGACAGAGGCCCATCATGGCGGCAGCAAAATGATCGGGACCGGCGGCACTTCTCCGGTGGGGCACTCAGGCTATCATCCGGGCGGGATGCGGGTGGGCGGGATGTCCAGAAACAAATCGGCCGTCAAGGTGGCCATGGACCGGCGATACCGCGACTATTCCCAGGAAGGTCCCCTCACACAGGCCCAGATCGGCGAGGCCCTGAAGCGGTTGCGGAATATGGTGCCCACCGGACCCAAAGACGTGGTCAACATAGACGAGACCATCTACCAGACCATGAAAAACGCCGGGGAAATAGAGATTATCTTCGAACGGAGTCTCAAGGATCGTTTGAAAGTCATCCTGGCCATCGACAATGGCGGCTGGTCCATGGACCCCTATATCGAAATCGTGCAGACCCTCTTCAATTATGCCCGGGCCCAGTTCAAGGAAGTGAAGACCTTTTTCTTTCACAATACCATCTATGACCACATCTGGGAGGACCCTCCCCGTTTCAAGAAGCCGGTGCGGATCGAAGACCTGGCCCGCCGTGATCCGGAGACCCGGTTCATCATCGTGGGCGACGCCAGCATGGCCCCGTATGAACTGATGGCCACGGACGGCTCGATCCACATCGAAGAGAGATCGACGCTCCCCAGCTACGAGAGGCTTCGGTTCATCGCCAATACGTTCCGGCACTCTGCCTGGCTCAACCCCAAGATGGCCGGTGAGTGGCCCTATACCCGCAGCATTAGCGCGATCCGGGAAATTTTCCCCATGTTTGAGCTGACCATCGATGGCCTGGAAAAGGCTGTTGCCCACCTCATGAGCGAGAATTAGCCGGGGCCGGACCCTTAGGCGCCTTCACTTGGTTCTACCTGAAAAATGATGACATGTTAGGTGCGATTGTGATATGGGAACCGCGACGGATTAAACCCATACCCATAGAAAAGAGGAGGAAAAACCAATGAAAAAGGTAGCGGTTATCGGTTGCGGCGCTTACATGGACAGCGGATACGGATGCCCCGGTGAGTGGCGGTGTCTGAAGGCGGCTGCGCTCGGCGAGGGGAAGTTCGACGAGCCGTCGCTGGTGACGGCTTTTGTCAAATGCGAATGTCCGGGAAGGACCCTCGTTTCCAACCTGGGCATGGCCATGAAGCTATCCGAGATCAAGCCGGACGCGATTTATCTCAGTTCATGTCTCGCCAATGCCAAACCGGGGTGTCCCTATGGCACGGCTGAAGAATTCGCGCAGCTCATCAAAAACAATACAGGCATCGAGGTCATCTTAGGGACCCACGACTATCATTAATCGGGATTGACCGAAAGCCTGAATTCTACCATCCCAGGTTTTCGGTCAAGCATCGTCTACCTTTCTTTCCACTCCGGCTTCCGCTTTTCCAGAAATGCGTTAATCCCCTCGGTTGCGTCCTCGGTCATGCAGAGGGCCGCAAATGCCTCGTTGGAGTATTCCAGGGCCTTGCCGAATTCCATGTCGCACATGCCGTAAAAGGCCTGCTTCCCCATCTGGAGGGCCAGGGGACTTTTTTCCGCCAATTGATTCGCCCAGGCCATGGTGGTCTCTTCCAACTGATCCAGGGGGACCACCTTGTTGACCAGGCCCCACCGTTCTGCATCTTCCGCAGAGACCATGTCACCGGTAAGGAGCATTTCCATGCATCGTTTTTTGCCCAGCGATCTGGAGATAGGGACCGCCGGACCCATGCAGAAAAGCCCCACGTTGATGGCCGTGGCGCCGATCTTTGTTCCGGCTGCAACCACTGCCAGGTCACAGGCCGCTAACAGACCCGCGCCGTTGGCCACGGCAAATCCATGGACAGAAGCGATGACCGGCTTTTTCATACAGGCGATGACGTGGTTCATCTGCTCCATGAGCCCCACCCATTCTTTATATTCCCTCTGGGATTTGCCGAAGAATTCGGATACGTCAATCCCCACGCTGAAGGCCTTTCCGGCCCCCTTTACGACCAGCACCCGAATGCCCTTGTCGTTGTCCAATTGAATCAGTGCCTGGTTCAGCTCCCTGGCCATCTCCGAACTGAACGTGTTCATGGCCTTGGGACGATTCAGCGTGATGACGCCTACATACCCTTTCTGCTCGACAATAACGGTCTGATAAGACATGGTGAACCTCCTC
>CAYLJZ010000153.1:0-4390 GCA_964384085.1 uncultured Desulfobacteraceae bacterium | reverse complement strand
AACATTGTTATCAAGGGATCGACGACCGTCCTTCCCATCGCTCAAAAGGCCGCTGAGGCCTACATGAAACAAAACCCGGATGTAAAGATATCCATTTCCGGGGGCGGTTCCGGTGAGGGGATCAAGGCCCTGGTTGACAACTCGACGGACATTGCCGACAGTTCCCGGTTCATCAAGCAGAAAGAGGTGGACATGGCCGTCAAAAACGGGGTATATCCGGTCCCCTTTGCGGTCGCTTATGACTGTATCGTGCCGGTGGTTCACCCCAGCAATTCGATCGTCAATATCACCCTGGCGCAGCTCAAAGACATCTACATGGGAAAGATCAAAAACTGGAAGGAGATCGGCGGTCCTGACAAGCCTGTGGTCGTCATTTCTCGGGACACCTCTTCCGGCACCTATGAGGTATGGCACGAAAAGGTCCTCAAAAAGGAGCGGGTGTTTGCGGGCGCCCTCCTTCAGGCCTCCAATGGCGCCGTCTCTCAGGCAGTGGCAAAAAATGAGAATGCCATCGGTTACATCGGTCTGGGCTATGTGAACAAAGACGTCAAGGCCCTGACCGTAGACCGGGTCGAGGGATCGAAAACGACGACGCTGAATGGCACTTTTCCGATCAGCAGACCCCTATTTATGTTCACGCCGGGATGGCCAAAAGGCGATGTGCTCAACTTCATCAACTTTGTTCTGAATCCCAGCAAGGGACAGAAATATGTCGAAGAGGCAGGATATGTGCCCCTTTTTTGATAAATGATGGTAAGATATAAGGCCCCGTGGAATGGTACGTTGAAATTTCACGGGGCATAAACTTGTCAGGAAGTGAATCGTCTACGGAACGGTTCACGATTTTCGAACAAAATGGATCGTTGAGGGATCGTCCACATGGCAAGAAGCGCGAAGACAGGAAGGGGGAGACGAGGCACGGAGCGGGTTATTCGCTTTTCCTTCTTTGGCGTGGCCCTGGCTTCCATTACCACGCTTTTTCTGATTGCCCTCTTTCTCTTTTTAGAGGGCATTCCTATTTTTAAGGAAGTATCGGTCCCGGGTTTTTTATTCGGGACAGAATGGTACCCTACGGATGACCCTCCAGCCTTCGGTATTTTCCCCCTGATTCTGGCATCCATTGCCGTGACATTCGTTTCTTCAGCCATATCCATACCGTTAGGGGTATTGACAGCCCTTTATCTCGCGGAGACGGCATCTCCGAGGGTGAGGGAGTGGGTAAAACCGGTTGTGGAATTGCTGGCGGCCCTCCCTTCGGTGGTCATCGGGTTTTTCGGCATGGTCCTTGTGGCGCCTTTTCTTCAGGCGATACTGGATATCCCCACAGGGCTGAATCTCTTCAATGCCTCGTTGATGCTGGCCTTTATGTCAGTTCCAACCATTTGCAGCCTTTCGGAGGACGCCATTTTCGGCGTTCCCGTGGAATTGCGGGAAGCCTCCCTGGCCCTGGGCGCCACGCATTGGGAAACCATTGCACGGGTGGTTTTTCCTGCTGCCATCTCCGGGATATCCACCGCTGTTATCCTGGGGATGTCGCGGGCCATGGGAGAGACCATGGTGGTGCTCATGGTCGCAGGCGGCGCTGCCATGGTGCCTACCTCCCTGTTTGATCCGGTCAGACCCATGCCAGCGAGCATCGCCGCAGAGATGGGGGAGGCGCCTTTTCAGGGGGAGCATTATTATGCCCTTTTCGCCACGGCCATCATCTTATTCTTGTTTACATTGGCCTTCAACATCGTTGCCGAACAGATTTCCCATCGATACCGGCAGGTGGGGGCCGCGACGTTGTGATCCTTGAGGCTTTAGGCGCAGGGAGCATGGCGCAGGGAGCGACGAGCAAGCGGGAGAATGTAACAGGTAAGAAGGTCAGAAGGTGAAACCCAACCAGTAAGGAGCAACGACTAATCATAATCGGGATTAACGGATGAACAGGATCAGACACAGCGATGGAGTGCAGCCACGCAGAAAGGCGATTCAGGGAGCCATGTTCGGCCTCTTCAGGCTCTCGGCGGCCATCAACGGGGCCGCCCTGCTGGTGGTGGTTTACTTCCTCGTGGCAAGAGGGTGGCGAGCCATCAACTGGACATTTCTCACTCAGCCGCCTATGGATTCCATGACCAAGGGGGGCATCCTCCCCTGTATCATCGGGACCATCTGTCTCAGCATCGGCGCCATTCTGGTTGCCCTTCCGATCGGCGTTTCATCGGCCATCTACCTGAACGAATATGCGCGCCCCGGCCGTATTGTTCGAATCATTCGGCTGGGCATCAATAACCTCGCAGGGGTTCCCTCGGTGGTCTTCGGGCTCTTCGGATTGGCTTTTTTCGTGGTCTATCTTAAAATGGGCGTCAGTATCGCTGCCGGGGCGCTGACCCTGGGCGCTTTAACCCTTCCGGTCATTATCGGGTCCACGGAAGAGGCCCTGCGGGCCGTGCCGAACACCTACAGGGAGGCATCGCTGGGCCTGGGCGCCACCAAATGGCAGACCATCTATCGCGTCGTCCTGCCGACGGCCCTTCCTGGAATCCTTACCGGGACCATCTTAGGGATCAGCAGGGCGGCCGGAGAAACCGCACCGATCATGTTCACGGCCGCAGTGTTCTTCACGCCTTCGCTCCCGACATCCATTTTTGACGAGATCATGGCGCTTCCGTATCATATCTATGTGCTGGCAACCGCTGGAACGGAGATCGAGGCCACCCGTCCCCTCCAGTATGGAACGGCTCTGGTGCTCATTGTCCTGGTGCTTGGTTTAAACCTGATTGCCATTATCTACCGGTCGCGGCTCAGGAGGAAGCGATGAAGCGTGACGTCGGCGTTCAGGCATTGGCGTTTGAATCAGTTGTTTTTTTGCGATCGCTGAAAAACAGGGAAGGTTTGTGACGTTTACGCCTTTTTGCGGCCACATCATATTTCAGGATAGCTATGGAACATCCACCCAAAATGTCGACACAGGACCTTGATTTTTATTACGGCGAGTCCAAGGCCCTTTCCGAAATATCGCTGGACTTTCATGAACACCAGGTAACCGCCCTCATTGGGCCCTCGGGCTGCGGGAAAAGCACCCTGTTACGCTGTCTCAACCGAATGAACGATCTGATTCCTTACACCAGGGCCGAGGGAAAGGTCCTCCTTGACGGTGAGAACATCTACGATTCGAGCGTGGACGTGGTAGCGCTTCGGCGGCATGTGGGGATGGTCTTTCAAAAACCGAACCCCTTTCCCAAGACCATTTTTGAGAATGTGGCCTATGGTCTGCGTGTCAACGGGGTCAAGGATAAGGGCTTTCTGACCGAAAGGGTGGAGAGCAGTCTCAAACAGGCGGCCCTGTGGGATGAGGTTAAAGACCGTCTCCACGATTCGGCGTTAGGGCTGTCGGGCGGCCAGCAGCAGCGGCTCTGCATCGCCCGGGCCATGGCGGTGGAACCGGAGGTCCTTCTCATGGACGAACCGGCATCGGCTTTGGACCCCATCGCCACCCTGAAGATTGAGGAATTGATCCATGAATTGAAAGAGACCTATACGATCATTATCGTCACGCACAACATGCAGCAGGCCGCAAGGGTCTCGGATGTCACTGCCTTTTTTTATCTCGGGAAGCTGATCGAGGTAGACCGGACCGAGACCCTCTTCACCCGGCCCAAGTTGAAGCAGACATCTGACTACATTACCGGCCGATTTGGTTAACCCAGTGTGGCCCACAGTGAGGAAAGACCCATGAAACGGCATTTACAGAGAGAACTGGAAAGCTTGAAAAAGCAGATTTTGAGTCTGGGCGCCATGGTCGAGGAACGGGTCCGAATGGCCATCCAGGCGTTTGAGAACAGAGACGGCGAGCTGGCTCACCAGATTATCGTATCCGACCAGGAAATAGATGAGGCTGAAGTGGAAGTGGAAGAGGAATGCCTCAAGATCCTGGCCCTCCATCAGCCGGTGGCAGTGGATCTACGGTTTATCAGCGCAGTCATCAAGATCAACAATGACCTGGAGCGTGTGGGCGACGAGGCTGTCAATATTGCAGAGCGCGTGGAGAATATCGCGAGAAGGGCGCCCGTCATGGTCCCCTTCGAATACGGTACGATGGCCGAAAAAACAGAGGCCATGCTCCATAACAGCCTGGATGCACTGGTGAATTTAGATGCAGACCTGGCATACAAGGTGTGCCTGTCCGATGATGAGGTGGATGAGATCAACCGGGATGTCTACGACAAGATCAAGGAAGTGATCAAAACCCACCCCGACCGGGTGGGGTATCTCATCAATCTCCTCTTCATCGCCCGGCATCTCGAACGGATCGCCGACCATGCCACCAACATCGCCGAGGAGGTGATCTACATGGTGGAGGGAGAGATCCCTCGCCACCGAAAGGACATCTTGAATCCAACCACCT
>CAYLJZ010000152.1:0-4402 GCA_964384085.1 uncultured Desulfobacteraceae bacterium | reverse complement strand
TGAAGATCCCAGATGAGATACGGCTGGATGACGCCGCTGGGATCGACGATATTGGTGATGGCCACTATCTGGAAATTGACCAGAGGATGGAGTTCCACCCTCACCTGGGCGTCCACGTAGTGGCGGCCTCGAACATAGAGTTCTCCCCTTAACAGCCGTTCGCGGAGTGCCTCATTTTTCAAGGCCTCGGCATACCGGCCCCGCGGTTCGCCCAGACCGTTGTAGTAGTATTCCACCCATCCGTAGAAATTCAACCCCCACCAGACCCACCCGTAATCCACATTGGCCACCAGACTCAGGAATCCGGAATCCTCTTTTTTCAGGTGGGTCCAGGTCGTATTGAGCCGCAGCGCGCTCCCTCCCATATAGCCGACAACCCCGGCGCCTACCGGGAAATCCTCATAATGGCAGGCGCCCATGAGACTCAGTTCCCATTCACTGCCAGGTATCGGGAAATGATAGTTGGCAGCCACTGAGGATTCCGCCCAGCTCACATCCCGTGTGACAATGTTTCTGCGGGGGATATAGATGAGCTGGAGATCTCCATATGGATCGCCAGGGGTCCATTGCACGGACAGGGCGTCTTCTCCCTGTTTGTAGTCGCGGTCCAGGGTGGTGGGCGCAAACGGGGCAAAGATATCAAAGGGATTGAAAAGCATCCCGTTCCCCCAACTGATGGCCTGACGACCTGCCTTGACAACGCCCCAGGAGGGAAATAGGGTCAGGGAGAGCCGATCAAACCGGTTCACGGCGTAGAGCTTTTTCCCCTCCTCCCAGGTCCACGTGAGGTTCATGAGTCGCCTTCGGTCATTGATGAGCAATTGCGGCGTGAGCACGTCGCCGCTTCCTCCTCCCTGGCCTTCATACAGTTCCGAGAGCACCCCTTGCGTCTCGCTCCAGACAAGGAAGCTCTCGTTGTGAACCTCCAATTCCGCAACGTCCCTAAAATTGTAGCGCCCTTTCAATCGCAGCTCATCCTGATTGTCCCATGCCGCACCGCTCTCCATGGCATGATAGATGCTTCCTGAAGCTGGATCATTGACGGCCAGACGGGTCTTCAGATGCCCGCCCAGTTCCAACTGCTCCGAAGAAAAGAGGGGACTCTCATCGGAATCAGGCGAAACCGGGGGTTGCGGTGAGATCATTTCCTGGGCAGGGACATCGAGACAATGGAGGACGATCCATAGGAACCACCCGAACTTCCATAATAAGTGACGACGCCGTCCAGACCGCGGCCGGCGAACATCCGATGCCATGTCTCAAATCCTCGGGCAGCACGACTCAATGGTCATTGATGACGGTCTCAACAACCATGCCGTCTTTTAAGAGAACGATCCTCTGGGCCCGTTCCATGACCATTTTATCGTGGGTGGAAAAAATAAAAGTAATCCCTTTACGCCGGTTGAGTTCCTTCATAAGGGCCAGGAGTCTTTCCCCGGTCTTAGAGTCCAGGTTGGCGGTGGGCTCATCCGCCAGGACAATGGCGGGCTCCGAAACAATGGCCCGCGCCACAGCCACCCGCTGCTGCTGTCCCCCGGACATCTCCGCCGGCCGACGCGCCATGAGATCTCCCAGCCCTACCTCCTCCAGAATGGCGTGCGATCGCTTCAACCGATCGGATCGGGGAATCCCCTGAAGCATCATGACAAATTCAACATTTTCCATGGCCGACAGCACGGGAACGAGGTTGTAGGATTGGAAAACAAACCCGATCTTGTGAAGCCGCATGTCTGCAAGCTGGGATGACTTGAGCCGGCTGATATCCTGGCCGTCCACCACGATCCTCCCCTGGGTAATGTCATCCAGGCCGCCAATGAGGTTCAAAACCGTGGTCTTTCCCGAACCGGAAGGTCCGGCAAGGGCGATAAATTCACCCTTGTCAACGGACAGGTCAACGCCTTGCAAGGCGTCTACCGCCACCTTGCCCTGCTGGTAGGTTTTCTTCACGCCCACGCATTCGACAATAGCCATTTTTCCCCTCTTTCAGTTGTGCGTCATCGCCTCCACAGGCGGGATGCGACCTGCCTTGACAGCGGGATACAGATTGACCATGATGCCCAAAAAGAGGACAAAGGCATTGGGGATCGCCAGGTCCCGGACATGGAACAGGGGGACAATTATCTTGGGAAATCCCATCTGTTCGGCGCTGGCCGCGTAAGCGCTCAAATTGATCCCGCCAACGTGGTGGAGCCATTCGACCGACGCAAAGGTGAGCAAATCGCCCAACGCAATCCCCATAATGAGGAGCCATACGGCCTCGATGCTGATCTGGGCGATGATCCACCGCGATTTCATGCCGATGGCCCTCAGGACCCCCAGCTCTCGAAATCGCTCATAGACGGCGATCAACATGGTGTTGACCAGCCCGAATGACATGGCAATAAAGAGGATCGCATACCAGATGTACATGAAGCCGTCCCATATATGGAGGGTGGCGGTGATCAACGGCATCAATTCCTTCCAGGTCATCACTTCGTAGGTCTGGGTGTCGATGCGCGATTCAAGCCAGTGACGGAGCCAGGGCGCCTGATCTGCATGCGTTCCCAGCAGGCACAGTTCAGAGATCGCGTCTCCCATCTTGAGCATCTCCTGGGCCGATGGCAGGAGAATAAAGGCGAAGCCTTCCTCGGTTGCATCCAGCTCGGCCCGGAAAATTCCGACGATGCGATAGCCTCCCGATGAAATGTTTCCTCTGGCATCCTGTGAGGTCAACACCAGCTTCTTGCCCACCTGGGTATCGAATTTCCGCGCCAGCGATTCACCGATGAGAATACCGTATTCATCCTCTTCGGTGAGATATCGCCCCTCTGTCACCGCGGATCCGATGAACGACACTCGGGCCTCGTCTTCGGGGACGATTCCAACGATCATAATGCCCGACGAATGGCGCGCATTGCTCACCACACTCGGGACCTTCACCCGATGGGACCCAACCACGTCCCCGGGGAGCCCTCGGACCATCTCCGAGAGGTCCTTTGCGTCTGCCATCGTATAGTCGATGCTCGGATCGTTGAAGTAGCCCCTTTTGTGGACCTGGACGTGTCCGGTCAAGGTGCGAATCCCGTTGTCGATCATCTGGTGCATGATCCCTGTCATGACGGACTTCA
The DNA here is from genome assembly GCA_964384085.1 of uncultured Desulfobacteraceae bacterium. Lineage (GTDB taxonomy): Bacteria > Desulfobacterota > DSM-4660 > Desulfatiglandales > Desulfatiglandaceae > AUK324. Next base: position 1,295 of record CAYLJZ010000152.1, on the reverse strand, counting down.
TGAAGACCATGCCCCATGTTCCGATGAGGATGGAGATCAGTATGATGATAGTGCGCCTCGGCATGCGCCACAGATTCCGCCAGGCGAGTTGTGCCAGCATCCCTATGCCCTGTATGATGGGTTGTGTTCCATATGAGAGACCGTGATCCTTTCACGCGGCCGGGCCGCCCACCAAAACCGCTCGTTCAAAACGCTCGAAGGGCCCTCGCAGGCCCGAGTCCAAAAATTCGTAACACAGGATATAGAGCCGTAAGCAGGGTGACCATCAGGATAACCGCAGGGCCGCTAAGGACCGACATGAGGCTCAGTTTCGGCCACATGCGCGAAGGCAGTCCCCACTGGGCCATGATCTGCTCGGCGCCCGGTATCTGAAACCCGTGGATCTGGAAATAATAGGTGACCATGCATCCGCCCGCAACGCCCAGGAATATGCCCAACAGGCTCATCAATGTGGCCTCCAGGAGGACCAGCCTGGCCACCTGGGAAGGCCTCATGCCGAGAGCCATCAGCATGCCGAATTCCCGGGTCCTCTCCATGACGCACATCACAAAGGTGTTCATGATCCCGAAGGCCACAATAATCACCACAATCCCGTAGTTGATCCATCCGCTGACCATATCCACCCGAATGGATTGCTCCAGACCCGGCAGCAACTGCTGCCATGCCAGGACGTGCAGACCCTCGGATAAAGAGGCAGATGCGAGACGCTCCCGGATGGACCGGGCAAGGTCTGGCAGCCGGTCCAAATCCGCTGCGACGACGACCAGTTCGTGCACCGATTCCCCCATGCTGAACGTCTCTTGAAAGGCCTTCAACGGCATTTGGAGGGCCGACCGATCAAACTCGGGTTGACCGGTGCTGAAGATCCCCCTTACGGTGACAGCCGTTGCAGCGATGGATCCATCCAGACCCTGCCCTAGAAGCACCAGTTCATCACCCATTTCCACCGCCAGATTCTTGGCCAGGATGTCCCCGAGGACGACCTCATAAGCGGTTTTATCGCTCAGATAGCCCCCCTTGCGGATGACGCGGGCGATGGTGGTGACTCCCCTTTCCCTGGCTGGATCGACTCCCGCCACCCAGACGCCGTAGGTGCGCTGTTTGGAGGAGACCAGACAAAAGGCATTGGCGCGAGAGGACATGGCCTTTATGTCGGAAAGATCCTGGATGGATTGGACAATGTCTTGCGGATGCGCGATCACCAGGCGCATTTCCTTGTCCGTATGATAGCCCACCGCCTGGACCTGGAGGTGCCCCGTATGCCTTTTGACTGCGGCGTCGATCATGGTATCGTA
>CAYLJZ010000151.1:0-4418 GCA_964384085.1 uncultured Desulfobacteraceae bacterium | reverse complement strand
CGTAGAACCACGGTGCCCGTCAATAGAAGGGGAGGGGGCCTTTCGGGACCTTTTGAGTGTGACTGGCACCAAAAAAGGCTCCGAGAGGCCCCCGTTTGATCGCTTACGTTTTCAGAATGGCCCTCCTAAAAGAGGACGCCCAGCAGGATAAGGGCCAGGACGATCAATCCGATGGCGGCGATCCGTTTGACCCACAGCGGGCTCACCCGTTTGGCGATCTGGGGGGCGATGTAGCCGCCGAGGATGGCCGCCGGGAACATGATCAGGAAGAAAAGGAGATCAAAATTCCCAAAACGAAAATGTTGGATAGACCCCATGGCCGTGTTGAAAAAGATGGCCAGGAGGGAACTTCCCACGACCACATACATGGGCAACCCCATCGCCAGGGTCATCAGAGGGACCATAAAAGGCCCTCCCCCAAAACCGAACATGGAAGACACAATAGCGATTAAAAACCCGCCAATGCAGCCGACCACCATATTGACCCTAAATTTTTGTCCCCAGAATTCAATGTCCATCACACTCCTCCTATCTAAGCCTTTTTGGCCTTGGCGGCCTGGGTGGCCCTTTTTTTGAATTCGGCCAGTATGGCCTGTTCCTTCTTGTTTTTGGAGATATAGCCCGGAAGGGTCTGCCAGATGAGCAGGGCTGCCAGCACCAGGAGTATCCATCCAAAGACGAATTTAAACTGGTCCAGTGTAATCAGCTCGGTCAATTTCGGACCGATGAATCCGCCTGCCAGCATGGAGATGCCCACAATGACCCCCACCTTCCAGTTGATAAACCGGATCTTGGAGTAGTTGTAGATCCCCGATCCTTGGGAAAAGAGGACCGTGGGCATGACTGTTCCGGCCACCACGTTATGCGGGAAAGGCCACAGAAGAACGAGGAGGGGATTGAGGATAAAGCCCCCTCCGGCCCCCATCAGCACCCCGAAGATGACGATGCCGAGGGTGAGGAGAAACGGCCACAAGAGGTTGATGCTGGTCCCCGCATTGGAGAGATATACCACCGGGAAACTGACCTGGTTTTCAAAAGCGATGGGGGCGCTTTTCAGGGATTGATCCGCTACGGCCACGATCTCGTAGCGACCGTTTGGAAGGCCGGGCTCCATCTTGATCTGGGCCATGAATGTGCCGTCCGGATTCATCTCCACTCCTGCGCTGAGTACCTTTGCGACCTTTCGAAACCGGGCCTTGACCAGTTGCATGGATCGACTCCGGTTTTCCTTTTCGTCCATGGCAGCCAGCAATTCCCCTCTCGACCCAGTGATGCTGGCGAGAATGGAGGTCTTGTATCGGTCAATCTTTACTTTGGCCGGAACTGTATAGGCCACATCCGCGCCCAAATCTTTTAATGCCTTGGAATAGGCCCATTTTTTGCCCTCTTTTTTGAGGTCGTCGATCTTCCCTTGCAGCGCCTGGGGCACGATGATTCTGTAAAAACCCGGCATCTCGTCGGTCATATAGAGGACATAGGGAATCTGCCCGGTAGCCTTGTCCCGTTTGTTGTCAAAGAGGTTGGCCCTTACCTTCTTTTCGGAGGATATCTCCAGATAAACGGGTTTTCCCGGAGGGGCCGTGCCTGTCACGGTGATGGTCCCACCGTTCTGGATCTGGGTTTTGTCCAGTTTGAGGGTCACTTCCGATGACCCGGTATGTCCTCCCACGACCCTGGCCGGTTCTGCCGGTTGCCCTCCCGTCCCAGTGTCCTGTGCAGTCGCCGTGAAAAACAAGGTGAGGGCCACTGCGAGGGTTATGCCCAGGACGATCAAGGTCCCTTTCTTCATTCCGCCTACATTTCCCATTCCATATTTCTCCTTCCTATCCCTTAAGAAATACCGACTACTAACCGCCTTGAATCAGCTAACAAAAAGACCCATACGGCTTCGAAGCTCCCCTTCCAAAGCTATGGGCCAAACGAAAAACGCATGTCTCTTTGGATACATCGTTTAGCCGCGATCCTCCAGTCTGAACCACTTACGTCTCGCTTTTTGTGGTCAATCTTTTAACACACGGCTTGTTTTCTGAAAAGAGAAAGTTGTCAATTTTCAATAGAAACATGGTTCGCAAACCAGCAATCACAAATCCTATGGCAGATCAATGACCGCTTATGAGGTGTATCTACAATCGTTCGAGTAATTCGAAAATGCGGTCCTTCTGCCGAAGGTCGTCGACCCACTGTTGAGGGAGGGCGTCCGGCCCCAGATGGGCGCCCAGGACCATTCCCACGATCATTCCCCTGGCAGCGCTGTCGCCGCCTGCCATGACCGATTGGATGAGGGCCTCCTTCAGATCGTTTTGATAGCGTGCAATGAGGTGCACTACCCCGGGAAAGGCCTCTGAGGTATGGCAGGTTTGTCCGAATGTCGCAATGGATGGGATGCTCTCCTTGTCTGTTGAGGCCAGACCGGCAGCCACCCAGCCGGATATGCGTGAGGTTCGGAACAGTTCCTCTGCCACCTGTTTCATGGCCTTCGCCGGGGACGTTCCATGTAGAACCAGGTATGCGACCCTCGCAAAGAATTCAGCGCTGTCGATGGTGAGTGGGTCGCCGTGGGTCATTCGAGTCTGGGTTCTTGCACATTCCACCAGCATATCGAGGTCATCGCGGTAGGCGTAGACCAAGGGGGCGATCCGCGAGGCCCCGGCAAGATCATCGGAAGGGGAACCCGGATCTTCAGGGCCGCTTCCCCCAGCAGACCTTGAAAGGGTGATTCGCGTCGCGTTATCGACATATCCCTTATAGGTCTCAAAGAGGGCCCGCCAGCGGTCGAAGAAATCGAAAAGGTCAAACCCCCTTTTCTCGGCGATGGATTCCAATAATACCAGGGTCTGGTCGCCGTAATGGGTGAACGCCCCCCGCTCTTTGTTGGGGTGGTAGGAATCGGCCCCAGGCTTCAGAAAGGCATCGACCTTTCCAAACCTCTTAAAAATCAATTCGGTATCGTATATCCAGTGGGCGCCAAGCGCTAACGCATCTGCAGCAAAGGCGGCCATTACCATCGTTTTTGCATGATTATCCATGTGAAGCTCCTATCTCTTCCAGCACTTTTTGAGGATGATCTGCGGCCTTGGCCACCCTGGGCCACCGGTTTTTCACCTTTCCGTCCGGGCCGATCCAAACCGTTGACCGAATCACCCCCTGAACCAGCTTGCCATACATCTTCTTTTCGCCGAATGCCCCGTAGGCTTTCATGACCTTTTTGTCCGGGTCTGACAGGAGTGAGAAGGGGAGGGCGTTCTTTTCGATGAACGTGCGATGGGAAGATTCTGAGTCCGGGGAAACGCCCAAGATGACCACATCGCGTTTCAAAAATTCGCCATACAGGTCACGGAATCCCTCGGCCTCTTTGGTACACCCGGATGTATTGTCTTTGGGGTAGAAATAGAGGATTACGTGTTTTCCCCTGAAATCCTTCAACGCAACCTGGTTCCCATTCGCATCCGGCAGCGTAAATGCCGGGGCGGTCTTGCCTTCTTCTATGCCCATTGGACCCTCCTTTTCGAGTTGAAGAAATCTGTTGACGCCAGACACTATTGACAGCCTTTTTCCTCGACGCGATCGAGAAAATCGGTCAGAACCTCCATGTATCGTTCAGTCTCTTCAAGATGCGGCATGTGGGAGCTGTTGTAAAAAATGACCCATTCGGAACCGGGGATGCCGCGATGGACGGTTTCGGTAATAGCCGGCGTCGCCTCGTCGTGGCGGCCGCCCATGATCAGAGTGGGTACCCGAATCTCACTCAGCCGATCCACGATGTCCCACTCCTTGAGTGTGCCGACCACATGGAATTCGCTTGGACCAAACATCACGTGGTAAACCTCAGGGTTTTCTGCGGCCTTTACAAAGGTCCTGTTGACGCAATCGGGCCACGGATCCAGCCGGCAGACATGGCGCCGATAAAAGACCAGCATGGCTTCTTCATAGGACGGGTTATCCGTGGTTCCGTCCCTCTCATGTCTCAGGAGGGTTTCCTGTACATCTGAAGGAAGTGCCGCACGCAGGCGGTTCGTCTCGACCACCCACTGCGGGATGCTTGCGGGAGCGTTCGCAAGAACCAGGCTTTCCAGACCCTGCGGCCGGGTCAACGCATATTCCATTCCAAGCATTCCCCCCCATGACTGCCCCAGAATATGAACACGCTCGAGGCCCAGCTCCCTACGCACGACGCCCAATTCCTCCAGAAACAGGGCGACTGTCCACATGCCAGGGTCACTCGGGTGGTCTGAATTCCCACCACCCACCTGATCATAGAAAATAACGCGACGTCCGGTGCCTGCCATCGCCTCTAACGGCTCCAGATAGTCATGGTTCGCCCCCGGACCGCCATGCAGACACAAGAGCGGCATCCTGCCGGGGTCCTCAGTTTTGCCTACACTGCGATACCAGACCCTGTAGCCACGGAAAGTGATGAA
>CAYLJZ010000150.1:0-4497 GCA_964384085.1 uncultured Desulfobacteraceae bacterium | reverse complement strand
CCCATGCGGCTTTGGGCTTGACAAGGAAAAACAGAATCACTATAAAAGCAATTGAGGCAGGAAGTCTCAAAAGGGCAAGAGGCCCATACGTTCCAAAAACAGTTTTAAAGGAATAATTACCCACCACGAAGGTGAGTCCTCCCCAAAAGGGAGTGCCCCTTTGTGGTTTTTTTTTGGCAGAAAGGAGCCTGTCTTGATTTTTAAACCGTTTATGCGTGAGGGGATGATGCCGCTCCCTGTCACATTTATCTTCACCATCAGCCACGTCGGGATTCGGAATACCGCCCCCTGATCCTGCGTGATGCCCGTGCTGCGGCCCCTGGATATCATCTGCCTGGCCTCGGCCAGGAAGTTGAAAGCTGAAAGCTGAAAGGTTCAAACAACGAGGAACGAGTTCAGGAGAACACCATGAATGCAGACGAGATGATGGAACAGGAAGACTTCAGACGGTGCGCCGAGTTTCATGGGCATATCTGCCCTGGTCTGGCGATCGGATACCGGGCCGGCAAGGCGGCCCTCTCATGGCTTCAGGAGAGACGGTCTTCGGACGAGGAAATAGTGACAACGGTGGAAACCAATGCGTGCGGCACGGACGCCATACAGGTCCTGACCGGGTGCACCCTGGGCAAGGGAAATCTGTTGTACCGCGATTGCGGGAAACATGCGTACACGGTTTTCAGCCGCAGAACCGGGGAGGGGGTCCGGATTGTCCTTCGGCACGGGGCCATGACATTGAAGGATCGACATCTCGAACTGGTGCAAAAGATCAGGGATAATCGGGCCACGCCGGAGGAGAAAAGCGAATTCCAGTCGCTGCATATGGGAAAGGCCCGGGAACTTCTCGAAAAACCGCTGGAACAGCTTTTCGCTATTCGAGATGCGACCGTGCCGGTGCCTGAAAAGGCCATGATCGAACCCTCTATCCCCTGCGACCGATGCCTGGAACCTACCATGGTTTCCCGGCTCATTCAGTCCAACGGCCAGTCGTTGTGCAGGGATTGTGCAGGATCATGATCGCAGCGGAACATATAAAAGTCACCGCCGAAACCTCGCTGAGTGCCTCGTATAAAGGCATGTTGCGACGAAAGACCTTTTTCTTTTTTGTCCTGCTGGCACTCCTGGCAATACTGGCCGTCTACGCCATAGCAGCCGGGACCTATGACCTGTCGCCGCTGAAGGTCTTGCGGGCACTTCTGGGCTATGAGGAGGCGGCTGCCGGGATCGTGATCTGGAATATCCGCATGCCCCGCATCGTAGCAGCCATCGTGGCCGGGTGGGGGCTGGCTATCTCGGGCGTGGCCATGCAGTGCCTCCTTCGAAATCCCCTCGGGTCTCCCTTTACCCTGGGGATCAGCCATGGGGCTGCCTTTGGTGCGGCCCTGGCCATCGTGGTCCTGGGCGGGGGCGCGGCCCAGGAGAGCGTCGTGAGGACCACCGCCTCCACCCTGGTTTTTATTGAGAACGTATTCTCCGTCACCTTCTTTGCGTTTTTGGGGGCCATGGCGGCGACCCTGGTCATCCTGGCGCTTTCCAAGATGAAGCGACTCACGCCGGCGTCTATTATCCTGGCCGGAGTTGCCCTCTCGTCCCTCTTTGTTTCAGGGACCATCCTGATCCAGTATTTCGCCACAGAGGTGGAGATTGCCACCATTGTTTTCTGGACCTTTGGAGATGTCTCTCGATCGAGCTGGAATGAGATCGGCGTGATGACCGCGGCCTCGGCAGTCGTTACCGCCTATTTCGTTCTGAACCGATGGAAGCTGAACGCCCTCTCTTCGGGGGAGGACGTGGCCAAGGGGATCGGTGTGGATGTGGAGAGGGTGCGGTTGTGGGGCATGCTCATGGCCGCCCTGGTAGCGGCCCTGGTGACCGCCTTTCATGGCGTCATCGCCTTTCTGGGCCTCCTGGCCCCCCATATCGCCCGGCGCATGGTGGGGGCGGACCATCGGCTGTTGATCCCTTTTGCCTCTATCGTGGGGGCACTCCTCCTGCTCCTGGCCGACACCGTCGGCCGAATCCTGATAGGCTCGGGGACCCTCCCCGTAGGCGTCCTCACCTCTTTTATGGGCGCCCCCCTCTTTCTCTATCTTCTCACACGGGGGTACGAAAAATGATGCTGTCCATTGCCGGCATCGAGTTCAGCTATAACAGCCACCCGATTCTCAGCGACATCCACCTGGAGCTGGATCGCGGTCAGATTCTGGCTGTGCTGGGGGTGAACGGGGCTGGGAAATCGACCTTTTTAAAATGCATCAACCGAATCCTCCGGGTCCGAAAGGGATCCATCGGGCTTGACGGTAACGATGTCCTGCGAATGAAAGGGGATGAAATTGCGCGCCATATGGGATATGTGCCCCAGAGATACGGCGAGGAAGAACTGGCAGTATTTGATGCAGTCCTTCTGGGCCGGACGCCCTATGTGAAATGGAAGGCCGATGAACGGGACCTCGCCATCGTTGAAACCACCATTCAACAGATGGGACTGGAGGCCCTGGCCATGCGGCCGGTGAGGACCCTCAGCGGCGGCGAGATGCAGAAGGTGGTCCTGGCCAGGGCCCTGGCCCAGGAACCGGACCTCCTTCTGCTGGATGAGCCCACCAGCAATCTGGATCTCAAAAACCAGTTGGAGGTCATGGGTCTGGTCCAGGCGGCTGTCAAGGACCGGGGGCTCTCGGCCGTCATCTGTCTGCACGACATCAATCTCGCATTTCGATATGCCGACCGGTTTCTGATGCTTAAAGACGGGAGGGTCCACACCCAAGGAGACCGGGACGCGGTCACGCCGGAGGCGATTCATCAGGTCTATGGCGTCCGGGTTATTCTGGGCGAGGTGCAGGGATACCCCATTGTGGTGGCCCTGAATGGGAACGGGGGGAAGCCGGCGAGCTGTTGATTGTGTGCTTACGAGTCTCTGAGCGTTTGCAAAAAGGAGAAAAGAATGAAGAGGGTTTTTTCTGTGTTGTGCTGGATCCTGGGCATAGTCTTATTCCTGGCCGGGGGCCTGGCCATGGCCGGTGATTCCATGACCGTTACCGATATGGGCGGCCGCAAGGTGGCGGTCCCTGCATATGCAAAGCGCATTATTGCCATTGGACCCGGGGCCTTGCGTCTCATCTGTTATCTGGATGCCAAAGACAAGGTGGTGGCGATCGAGAATTTTGAAAAGGTCCGCGCCCAGGGTCGGCCCTATTGGATCGCCAGTCCCGAACTGAAGGATCTTCCGCTCATCGGTCCCGGCGGCCCCCAGCACATCGACAAAGAACCCGACCTGGAGGCGGTCCTCAAGGTCAACCCCGACGTGATTTTTGCGACCTACACGAAACCGTCGATAGCCGACGCCCTTCAGAAAAAGATCGGCATCCCGGTGGTCATCCTTACCTATGGCCCCTTTCCGGACTTCGATGAAAAGCTCTATGAGTCACTGAGGATCGCCGGGAAGATCCTCCGAAAGAGGGATCGCGCCGAAGCGGTCGTGACCTTCATTGAAGACGCCAAAAAGGACCTTCACAAGAGGACAAAGGGCATCGACCCTGCCAGCCAGCCCACGGTGTATATCGGGGGGGTCGGTTTCAGAGGATTGCAGGGGATTGAAAGCACCGATCCAACCTACCTCCCTCTGGAATGGGCCCGGGCCAACAACCTTGCAGCCGCCGAATCCAAGGAAAGCCATCTCTTTATTGACAGGGAAAAACTCCTCATGTGGAACCCGGACGTCATCTTTGTGGACGCCGGCGGATATGGTCTCATCAAACAGGATTTTGAAAAGAAGCCAGAGTTCTATCGGTCCCTGAAGGCCTTTCAGAACGGCGGCGTGTATGTGCTCCTGCCGTACATCTATTACGTGGCCAATATCGGTACGGCCATCGCTGATGCCTACGGGGCCGGCAAGATCCTGTATCCGGAGCGTTTTCAGGATATCGATCCTGCACGAAAGGCCGACGAGATCTACACCTTCCTTGTAGGGGCGCCCGTATATAAAGACATGGTCCGGGACTTCGGTCACATTTTGGCCCCGTTTTAGTCGCCCCTTGCAAGCCGGGCCAGCATAGTGAAATACGAGCGCCGATTCCAAGTTTCGTCCTTGCGACAGTAAGATTCCAGCGATAGGGATCGCGAGGACGATCAAAAGGGATGCTGCATGGTTGCAATGGGGGGGCATTATTCGGCCCTCCTTTTCCTTTCCTTTGAGTTCTTTTTTCTGTAAACTCCCCTAAAAATAATTGTTACGGCTTCGAAATCGACCGCTTTACCTCTCATCCCTGTATGTTTTAGAACCAGCCGTTAGGGATTGGAAGTGGAAGATCCGAGGTCCCTTTCAGAAAAACCAACAACCAGCAACGTGTGCAAAAGCAGTCGGTTTTGGCTATCGGGGTTCATCTGTGGTTCTGAATATGTTTGCATGACAAAATGTCCGGGACCTGTAATTCTTTTCGTAAAACTTGAGGTGTGTGAAAAAGGTCCGTGGGGGTCTCTTTCCCAAAGGACGCAAATCCGTGA
>CAYLJZ010000149.1:0-4502 GCA_964384085.1 uncultured Desulfobacteraceae bacterium | reverse complement strand
CCTCTTTCCCTCAGCTTGGGATTCATGGCGTCGCGGAGTCCTTCGCCGAAGAGATTGAAACAGAGGACCACAATCAGGATGGCGACGCCTGGAATGAAGGTGAGCCAAGGCGCATCAAAGATGAATCGCTTGCCGTCGGACAGGATATTCCCCCAGGTGGCATGCGGGGGCGGCACGCCAAACCCCAGGAAGCTGAGCCCCGCCTCAGTGAGGATGGCAGTGGCAATGCCGATGGTGGCGGATACCAGGACCGGGGCCACCGCATTGGGCATCATGTGACGGAATATGATTCGGAAATTGCCCACGCCCAGGGCCTTTGCCGCGGTCACGAAGTCCTGTTCCCTGAGAGAGAGAAACTCGGCGCGAACAAAGCGGGTGGTCCCCATCCAGCTCGTAAGGCCAATGACGATCATGATGTTGTACATACTGGCAGGGACCAGGGCGACGACCGTAAGAATGAGAAAAAAGCTCGGGAAGCAGAGCATGATGTCGACCAACCGCATGATCATGGTATCAATGGATATGGCCTTTTTGTGAAGGAGCCCGCGAGAGTGCAGCCCGGTTTGTCGTTTTTTTGAAAGAAGACGGCATGCGATACGGTACAGAATATAGACGTGGCCCACTACAATACATACCACCCCTTGGCCTGTCGATCCCACGAAGAGGAGAATCGCCCCGGCCGTTAGAATGACGGTGATCAGGATATGATCCAGAAAGATGTATTCCTGTCCAAAATACCCTGCGATTCCGCCCATGAATATTCCCACGAGGACAGAAATGCCGACCGCCACAAAACCCACGGTCAGCGAGACCCAGGCCCCCTGAAGCATCCGTGAAAAGATATCCCTGCCCAGGTCGTCCGTACCGAAGAGATAGATTCCCAGGGTCGGGACCTCTGTCGGCTGCAAGGTCTCGATCTGGGGCCGCGTCAACGGCGGAAGGAGTTTTTCCTGAAGCCGGACCATGGCCGGGTCAAAGACAGGTTTTTGACCGGATGTGAGGATGACCCCGCTGATCGCGGTTATAAAGAAAAGGACAAAGATAACCAGGCCCACAATCGCAAGCCTGTTCTCCCGAAAGAGCTGCCAAAGCTCTTGCAGGCGCGTCCGCCTCGGGGCTGAAGGGGATTCCAATGTCAGTTGATCTTTGGTCATTTAATTGTCACTCGATGGTCATTAATCCTCACAGTCGAATCCTCGGGTCAACCACCAGATAGAGAATGTCCGAGATAAAGGTGCCGGCCAGGACCAGGACCGCAGAAATAAAGTTGACGGTTAGGATGATCGGGTAATCTCTGGCCAGTATCGCTTCGTAGGCCATTCTCCCCATGCCGGGCCAGGAAAATATCGACTCAATGATGACAGACCCTCCGATCAGGCCGGGAAGGATCAGGCCGAACATGGTCACAAACGGGAGGAGGGCATTTCTCAGGGCGTGTTTGTAATGGACCTGATCCGACGAGAGACCTTTGGCCCTGGCGGTCCTCACATAGTCCTGGCCCTCCACCTCGAGCATCTGACTCCGCACATACCGGGATAGGACCGCGATGCCCCCGGTGGCCCCAAGGATGGAGGGGATGAGAAGGTGCCAGATCCGGTCCATGAAGACGTATCCCCACGACGATGCCCCCAGCCCGAAGGTCTCCATGCCGATGACCGGTACATGGAGGGTCGTGACCACGAGAATGATCAAAATGTAGGCGAAAAAAAAGCCGGGAATCGAGATGAGGAGATACGCAAGAAAGGTGGCGCTCCTGTCGTAGATCCCCCCCCTGAAAATGGCTGACCGAATGCCGACCGGAAAGGAAAGGGTCCAGGTAAGGATGGTCCCGACAATAAAGAGCGGAAGGCTGTTCAGAAATCGCTCCCAGATTTTAGCGAGGACAGACTGATTGTCTTTCCATGAGACGATCTTACCGGTGAAGAGATCTCTATAGAAATACATGTACTGGACGTAAAGGGGCTTATCTAAGTGAAACTCCTTTTTGAATCGTTCCACCATTTCGGGTGTGAACTTGGGGTTCATCGGGTCTACCTGGCTCGGTTCTCCGGGGGCCAGATGGATGATGAGAAAGGAGACGATGGAGACAAAAAAGAGGGTTACGGTCTTTTGTACGACGCTTCGTCCAATAAATGAGAGCATTCAGCGCCTCGATTGAAACGGTGTAGGGTTATGTTTTAATGTCATGAGGTGCACTGTAAGGTCATGCGTTGCTGAAGGAATTCACCGAATAAATGATGCCGTTTCATTAAATGATTTGTCCGAACTTGTGTTGCATGCCAGGGGTGTCGCTTCTCTCATTCTTCAATTGAAAATTCCGGCATCTCGGGCACTTTTACCCACTTGTTGAAATGAAAGGTGTAATCGCCTGTTTTTGTAGGGCGAATTTTTTTGTACAGCATCACGCCGTCCCGGTCCAGATCCTTGATGACGATCCGCCGGTCCAGGACCGCGGTCCATTTCCCCACATAGAGGAAGGTATAGGGCTGCTCCTGCGCAATCAGCTCATGGAGCCGATGGCAGTAGGCCACCTGTTTCTGATGATCGTACTCCTGCCTGATTTTTACAATGAGATCATCCGCTTCAGGATTCTTGAATCCTACAAAATTGAGTTGGTGCGGGTGGGTCTGGCTGGAGTGCCATATCTGGTAAAGGTCGGGCTCGATCCCCATGACCCAGCCCAGGACCAGGGCATCGAAATCATTTTTGTTCACCCGTTCCTGGATGAATACCGACCATTCCAGGACATCGGTGCGGACATCGATGCCGATCTGTTTCCAGGCATCCTGGGCAATGGCCAGAACCGCCTTTCGAATGTCATTGCCGCTGTTGGTGATGAGGGTAAATTCAAGCTTCTTGCCATCCTTTTCAAGCCATCCCTCGTCATTGCGCTGCCAGCCGGCATCGGCGAGGAGTTTCAAGGCGCCCTGGGGATCATAGGGGAGAGGCGGGATGCGGTGATTGTAGAAATCGGTCTGTATCACAAAGGGACCGGTGATCCGCTCCCCCTGGTTGTAGAGCACATACTCGATGATCTGCTCCACGTTGAGGGCCATGCCGAGGGCCCGCCGCACCCGCACATCGTCAAAGGGGGGCCTCCGCATATTGTACCCGATGTAGGTGTAGCCAAACGAGGTTCCGGAAAAGCACTGGAACCTGGGGTCCTTTTCCAACCGTTCCACCTGGTGGGGCTGAACACTGTAGCTGTCGAGGGTCCCGGAATAAAATTCCATCTCCTGGGTTAGAAGGTCGGGAATGATGCGCATCACGTATCTGTCGTAATGGGGCGGGCCCTCCCAGTAGTCAACAAAGCGCTTCAACGATATGAACTGATCCGATTTCCATTCCCCAAACAGAAAAGGGCCGCTTCCAACGGGATGACGGTCAAAGCCGCTTTGACGCATGGTGAATTTTTCCGTGTCCTTGCCGAGGCCTTCGGCCTCTCTTCTGAGCGCCGTTTGATTCAGAAGGTGTTCCGGAAGGATCCCCATCCCCCATGTCCCCAGGGCCGGGCTGTAGAGTCGTTTATAGACGATGCGGACGGTCGAGGGATCGATGACCTCCACGGCTTTGACCGGTTCATAATCAGAAACCCGGGGCGACAGGTTGGCCGGGTCCATAATGGACTCATAAGTGAACCGAACGTCACCGGCCGTGAGGGGATGGCCGTCATGGAACTGGATGTTCGGTCTCAGATGGAAGACGATCACTGGATTGTGCTCCACCGCCGGAAGGAGTTCCTCGGCCCATGTCCTGAGGATCTCCCTGTCCACGGGGGGATCTGTCCGAAGAAAAGAGGCCGGCTCAAATGTTGTAAAATACTCTTTTCCCAGGAGACCTGAAAGGGTTTGGAAGAGGTCCTGATCCACCTTCGAAAGGACCAGTTTGATGCGGGTGGGGGCGTCTATGTCCACCCGGATTTCCTGTTCTGTCTCCCCGTTATTTGCTGATTTCAGCCGTCTGACTGCCGTCCGCTTCTCTGAGGGCAACGCTGAGATCTCCTGAATGCGGCCCAGCGCGGCGCTCAGCTCAGGGGACAGTCTGTCAGATCGTTCTCGGGCCATGCGAAGGACCTGAACGACCCCATCTGCATCCGTGGCCCCCCACCCCGGTATGGAAGCCGAATGGTTCACGTAAAAATAGGCCTCTTCAAAGATCTCCCAGGATTGGGCGATCCGGCCCCGAAATTGGAGCTCTTCGTCCCTATCGATCAGGCCTTCAAAGACAAGGGCCTCGATCTGACTGCTGCTGGCATTTGATGAAATGATCGGATTCAAAGATGTGGCATCGCCCAGTGAAGGTGTGATATAATTATGAAGACGATCAGGATTCCCTTTTGTCTGTTCCTCATATGTAGGGACCCACAGATAAGACTGGAACAAAAAGACGATGACGAGCGTGGGTATGAGTATGAGCAGCCGTTTTGTGGTCATGGGAAGTCAAGGAAATTTAAGGGGTTCAATTCTGTCAGGGTGTGCGACAACATAGGAAATATCAGGGCT
>CAYLJZ010000148.1:0-4594 GCA_964384085.1 uncultured Desulfobacteraceae bacterium | reverse complement strand
AGCGAGTGTAGGGGGTCAACCTCTACCGAGGGTTCGAATCCCTCTCTCTCCGCCATTTCAAATAGTTATACCGACCGACTCCTTTTCACATCAAGATCATGGCGTACCGTTGGCGTACCACCTTCAAGCTCATGGCCCTCCTGGCGAAGCGGCCCGGCGAGGTGGTCATCCGGGATAAGATCTTAGACCCATCTCTGGACCGAATCTATCCATACAGCCTTGAAGCACCTATTTGTATCTATTGAAACCAGCAATTCTCATTTTGGGAAAATAGCCATGTGGTAGCAGGCTCCGAGTCCTGCCTATCTTCGGGCGGGATGGCAAGATGCCACTCACACAGGCTGTTGATCCCCCGGGTCTCCCTCATAATGAGAATTGCTGCAGAACGGATTAATTGTAATCCATTGACAAAGAGACCCAATAATGGGTAATTATTAGGAGTAAGCACCTCATGTGGAATCCTGGCGTAACCCCATTAGTTACTTCGAATTCAGGCGTACGCCTTTCATTGACCGACGGAATATGGAGCTGGCACACCCAGCTTGCTTTTTGTTGAAGGTCGAAGAGCGGGGCTTACAAAAATGAAAGGCCATTCGCTATCCCTCCGGCGCAGGGAGCGAGGGGCGTTCAACAACATTCGCCGCCCTGAAGGGCGGGTCATCAACATGTTGCGGGATGACGGCAGGATCAGGGGCAAGGATGTCATTCAACGGATGTCATTCATCGAATGTCATTCATCGGATGGGGCCGTGCATAATTCGAGAGATGCAGGGATAAAACCGATTATTCTTCAGAACATAGTGGAAAGCCTTCCCGTGGGTCTCATGGTGATTGGGTCCAATGGAGAGATCGTCACCATCAACCGGGCGGCATCGGAGATCCTGGGGCAGTCTCTTGACGTTTTTGAGGGAAAGGGGTGGGGTGACCTCTTTTTTGACGATCCAAAGAACAGCGATTTTAACCAGATCATCATTGATATTATATGTGAGAGAAAGGTTAATTTTAAACGCAATGTGTGCTACACCAGATCCGACGGGAAATTCCTGAAACTCTCCATCACCGGTTCCTTTCTGCGTGAGGACGGCAGGATCGCCGGCATTGTCGTCCTGATGAGCGATGTGACCGAACTCCATGAGGCCCATGAGAACGAAAAGGCTGTTTTGGAGGAAAAGAGCGCCCTTCAGCACGAGAGGGCGGAAAGCATTCGGAACCTGGCCCAGGCAGTGGCCCACCAGATTCGGAACCCGGTGACGACCATCGGCGGTTTTTCGCGTCGGGTTCTCGGGAGGTTAGACGCGAAAGACCCCAACAGGGGGTACCTGGAGACGATTATCGATGGGACTCGAAGACTTGAAAATCTGGTGACGGCCGTATCCGACTATACGAAACTGCTGGATATGAAACCAGAACCGGTGGTGATGTCGACGGTTATAGACATGGCAAGGGCCGGCCTCTTCCAGAAAGAGGAGGACCTCGCAAAGAAAGTGGAATGGTCTGTTCTGGGGGGGGCCATCGAGGTTAGGGTGGACCCGAGGCTTTTTGCCCGCGCATTGAACGAGCTTTTCCTGAATGCTCTGGAGTTCTCAAGGGACGATCCCGTTTCGATCGATGTGCAGGTTTCTGAGGATGGGGGCAGCTTCACGGTGGAGGTAGCGGACACCGGTCCCGGTATTTCCGCTGCGGACAGGCCGTATATTTTCGACCCCTTTTTCACCACCAAGGCGGTCGGTGTGGGAATGGGGCTGTGCCGGGTTAAGCGGATCATTTCTGAACATAAGGGTCATGTTACGGTGGACAGCATCCCCGGGAAAGGGACCCGGGTGACCATAGGGGTCCCGGAAGGTTTGCACAATCGTCCTGACCTCAGGTAACGGCAAAGAGTAAAGCAGGGATCATGATCAAGATCATCATCACGGGAGGCAAGGGACAACTTGGCCTCGATTGTGTGGAGGTGCTGAGTCCGCGCTTCGAGGTCCTCTCACCGGGATCGAAAGACCTGGATATCACCAGCTACGAGTCGGTGGAGCGACTGATCCTGAACGCGCACCCTCAGGTCATTCTCAACTGTGCCGCTTTCACCCAGGTGGATCTGTGCGAAACCAAACAGGATCAGGCATGGCGGGTGAATGCGGACGGTCCTCGGAATCTGGCAGCAGCGGCTGCAAAAGCCGGGGCCCGGCTCCTACACATCTCGACCGATTATGTGTTTGACGGGCGGAAGCCGGTCCCTGAACCCTATACAGAGGGAGACGATACAAACCCTCTCTCCTGTTATGGAAAGACCAAACTGGCGGCAGAGGCGGCCGTCCGGGACGCTATAGACAACCACGTCATTCTGCGGACAGCGTGGATGTACGGCATATGGGGGCGGAATTTTCTCAAGACCATGCTGAAACTGGCGATCGAGAACCCTGAACGGGGACTGAGGGTCGTGAATGATCAGTTTGGGTCCCCCACCTGGAGCTACCGGCTTGCCCAGCAGATTGAAAAACTAATAGAATCGAAGGCGCAGGGGACCTACCATGCCACATCCGAAGGGTTTTGCACCTGGTATGAACTGGCTACGGGTTTTCTTGACAGGATGGGCATTTCTCACAATGTGACGCCCTGTACCACGGCGGAATATCCTACGGCCGCGACTCGGCCTTTGAACTCAATTTTGGAGAACCGGCGGCTCAAGGAATCCGGACTGAACCTCATGCAAGCGTGGGAAACCGACCTGGCGGAATTTGTTCTGAAATTCAGGGAACGTCTGATAATTGAAGCGAGCAGGGAACGGTAGGATTGGGCGGCCTGGGTACGTGGTCCCGAGGTGAGCTACAGCCTTTAAGAAAAACAGGTTGGGGCCCTGGTCGCACATCAACTTCTTTTCTGTCGTTATTCCATCAGTAGCCGCAAATCGACAATCACAAATCCTGTAGAAAACCAAACCGCAGGTTAGCCCTTCACCGCCTCAACGCGGCATTTCAACTCCCCTTCCCCTAAGAGGACCTGGACCTGATCTCCGGCCTCCACGCCCGAGGCTCCCCTCAGGACCTCTCTTTCAGGCAGTTTCAACGCGATGCTGTATCCCCGTTTGAGGACCGACAGGGGACTCAGGTCTGTGATCCGTCTTTGCAGGAGGGAGCGCTTCATCTCCGTCTCCCGCAGTTTCCGCTGAATGGCCCGAACAAGCCTTTCGACCTGGAAACCGAGCTCCTGTTCTCTGGATCGTATCCGGTTGACCGGAGAATAGAGGCGGAGTGCGCGCGCCTCCGATAAGAGTTCGGTCCGCTTCTCTCGAATGATCTGTTCCATTAGACGAATCAGACGACCGTGAAGTTCATCCAGACGCATCCAGAGGTTGACGATCCGTCTTTTTGGGTCCTGAATTCGAGTTTTCAGCCGGTTCAGCTCGTTGGCGCGGTGTCTGATGAACAGACCCATGGCCGATATCACGCGCGTTTGGGCCTGATTCAGACGCTGGAGAAGGGCTTCCTTCTCCGCCACCAGGAGTTCCGCGGCCGCGGAAGGGGTGGGGGCCCTGACATCGGCCGCAAGGTCCGATATGCTCAGATCGATTTCGTGTCCTACGGCAGAAACGACCGGGATTCGGGATCGCCGAATGGCGCGCGCCAGCGCCTCCTGGTTAAAGGCCCAGAGGTCTTCGAGGGAGCCGCCCCCCCGTGTGAGGACAACCACATCCGGGGTCAGCTCACGGTTGACCAGGTCGAGGGCTGCCACGATCTCCTCACAGGCCTGATCTCCCTGGACCCTGACTGGGACGATGAGGATTTCGATGTTGGCAAACCGTCTGCGGATGATCTTGAGAAAGTCGTGGACGGCCGCCCCGGTGGGGGAGGTGATAACCGCCACTTTTTTGGGAAGGAAGGGGAGAGGCCTTTTGAGGGCCGGGTCAAAGAGACCCTCCTGGGCCAGTTTCTGCTTGACCTGTTCAAAGGCCAGGGCCAGGGCGCCCACGCCGACCGGCTCCAGGTAATCGAGGACGATCTGGTATTCTCCCCGCGGAGCATAGATGCTGATCTTCCCCTGGGCGATCACCTTCATGCCGTCTTCTGGAAGGAATCTGAGGTATCGGGCCTGAAGGCGGAACATGACGGCACGCATCTGGGCTGTGTCGTCTTTGATCACCATGTAGTAGTGTCCGGAGACCGGGGCCCTGAAATTGGAGATTTCACCCTCCACCCACACAAATCCAAACTGCTCTTCGAGAAGACCCTGTATGGCCTCGGTGAGCTGGCTGACGGTATAGATCCTGGGGCTGTTGGGTGTCTCGGACACGGTGGAAAAAGGCCTCGTCTTTACTGGATGGATGATTGTCGATGGATGATCCAGTATCAGGATAACATGATGCTTCGAGCAACGCAATCGGCTTTCCGGGCGGCGCTGAAATGAATTCCCTTGACCATTCAGTTGAAGTTACCCTATATTTCAACCCGAAGTATGTCTAGCGAAAGACTGGCCCTGGGGAATTCCAGTGAGACGGCCCCTTGATTATCATAACTCACCATCACCACATGGAGGTTTGACATGGACCCTTTTTTGGAAAGTGGAGCTAAAAATCCGCTTAAAATTCAGGACAATACTTTCAGGG
>CAYLJZ010000147.1:0-4600 GCA_964384085.1 uncultured Desulfobacteraceae bacterium | reverse complement strand
TGGCGTCCCCAACCGGATTCGAACCGGTGTTGCCGGCGTGAAAGGCCGGTGTCCTGGACCTGGCTAGACGATGGGGACGCAGTGCATATGCCTTAGATATGATCTAACTCTTTGAAGACCGCTTGTGTGAGCAACTTTTCAATACGATATTTTTGATCTCTGCATTTAAAAAGTTTATTTATAATTGATAGGTTTTCTTTTGTCAATTTTTTTTTGACTGCTGAATCATTCTTCGTCTGGCCATCGAGGTCGAGCCGACGAGGTTTGCGACAGGGGGAGAAGTATGATATAGGGTATGGCCCAAAGGGAATACTCTTCTCAGATGAACAACTATGACAGAACCCAGCGAGTTCAAAAGCAATCAGTGGCCGGACCCAACCGGCATATCTGTTCGCGGATTCTATGTGATCAGCGTACTGGCCATGGGTATCGGCATCAGCGTGGTTTTTGTGCTCAACTTTGCCACGCCCACGGATTTTGTCCTGAAACAGTTTGCCGATCTTGCTCAGAAAAAGGGTTTCGACTATTCTTTTGAGTTAGTCAAGCGGTTGGCCAGACTCTTTTTCCTGATCGCCCTGAGTGGCTCCCCAACGCTGTTGGTAATGCACCGGCTCCTCCATCCTATTTCTTCCTGCCTCAGCATGGTGAAAGGAGGCGAGGTCCCTTGGCCCCACATGGCCGAGAAGGCCCGGCGCAGATTGATCAATCTCCCGTTTATCTTTATTGGCATGAATATTGGCATTTGGCTTGTGGCCCCCGCCCTGGTTTTTTCCCTGGCTTATGGGATCGATCTGATGAATCTCCGCACCAGCGCGGTTTTCGCAGCCAGGGCCAGCATGGTGGGGTTCGTCACATCGTCTGTCGCCTTCTACCGCCTGGAGGCCTACTCCCGAAAGGAACTGATCCCCTTCTTTTTTCCCAAGGGCCGCGTGGCAGATCTCAAGGGCGCTGCCAGAATATCTATTTCCAGGCGCATACGCATATTCTTCAGGATGGCAACGGTGGTGCCCATGACGATACTCACCGTTACCCTTGTCACCCTGCAGTGGGAACTGACTGCGTTGAATCTCCCAATGGAAGAATATGGTCGAAGGGTGATTATCTTCACGGTTGTACTCTTCGGGATTTTCTTCGTCAGCACAGGAGTTCTCAACAGGCTGGTCAGCAGATCGATTGTGGGCCCGCTGGAAAATATGCTGGAGGCGCTCAGCAAGGTCCGCGACGGCGACTATCAGACACGGATACGAGTGATTGGGAACGATGAAATCGGCATACTGGGAGATGCCGGCAACCAGATGATCAGCGGTTTGGCGGACAGGCAAAAGCTAAGAGAAACCTTCGGAAAGTACGTGACGCCCGAGATTCGAGACGAAATTCTTTCGGGACGTATTCCTTTGGAAGGAGAGCGACGGGAAGCTACCATGATGTTTGTCGATCTCAGGGATTTTACCCCTTTTGTCGAGAATAATGCTCCTGAAGAGGTTATGTCCGGATTGCGGGCTTATTTCACTGCCATGCACCGGGCCATACGCAACCAAAGGGGCCTGGTGCTCCAGTTTGTAGGAGATGAAATTGAGGCAGTATTCGGGGTCCCCCTCCACTTTGAGGAACACGCGAACGCGGCTGTTCGTGCGGCCATTGATATGCGGAGTGCCCTGAAGGCACTGAATATTGAGCGGAAGGCATCGGGTAAACCACCGTTTGCCCACGGGATCGGCATCCATTCAGGGAGGGTCCTGGCAGGCAACTCGGGAAGCGAAGAACAGTCGGCCTATTCCCTCATCGGCAATACGGTCAATGTGGCCTCGCGCATCGAAGGCCTCACTCGGGAAATCGGATGCGATATTCTGGTAAGCCAGGAGACGGTTGAACGGCTGAGCGAGAGGTTTCCCTTGGTGCGGGAGTCTCCCCGTAGTGTGAAAGGGTACTCCAGGCCGATTGTTGTTTACCGGATTGAGGAATGAGCAGAAAGGCTGTTTCAATGATAAAGAACCTTCTGGTTGTTATGTCTCTTTTCCTTTTTGCGGAGGCTGGTTTTTCCCAATGTCTTGCGCACGAAGGAGAGACTGTCGCGCAGTGCCGGGAGAATATGGTTGCATCGCAGATCATCGACAGGGGGATAACGGACCCTGCTGTGATACGGGCGATGCAAAAGGTCCCGAGGCACCTGTTTGTCCCCGAGAGGTACCGTGCGTCTGCCTATGCCGACCATCCCCTTCCCATCGGCGAAGGGCAGACCATCTCCCAGCCCTACATCGTGGCCTTCATGACGGAGGCGCTGAGGCTCAAGCGAGGGGACAGGGTTCTCGAGATCGGGACCGGCTCCGGTTATCAGGCAGCGGTTCTGGCTGAGATCGTCAATGAAGTCTATTCCATCGAGGTTGTGGAGGTGCTGGGAAAACGGGCCGAACGGACCTTGAGAGAACTGGGATACTCAAATGTCCATATCGAGATCGGAGACGGCTATAAGGGGTGGCCCGAGATGGCCCCCTTTGATGCGGTTATCGTGACATGCGCCCCTGAACAAATCCCCGAGCCCCTCATCGATCAGTTGAGGGAAGGCGGCCGAATGATCATCCCGGTGGGAAGGGGAGGGGACGTTCAACGCCTGGTGGTTGGGGTCAAGACAGGGGGGCGGTTAAAGACCGAAGAGGTGATGCTGGTCCGGTTTGTTCCCATGGTGAGGGACGACTGAGCGCGGTGGGTAACCATCGATCCTGGAGGAGAAAATGACTACAAAAACCCTTGAACGCGTTACCCTTCACAAGGGAAGGGTGTTCACACTTGTCAGGGAAAAAGTGGCTCTGGAAAACGGTGTTACCGTCAATTTGGATATCGTGCGTCATCCAGGGGCTGCTGCCATGGTCCCTTTGACAAAACGGAACACCCTGATGATGATCCGGCAGTATCGCCATGCAGTCGGCGGGTTTATTTGGGAGATCCCTGCAGGGACACTGGACCCCAACGAAACCCCTCTCGACTGCGCGAAGCGGGAGCTGGTCGAAGAGATCGGATATTCTGCCGATAGGTGGCACAAATTGGGAGAGATCACACCGGTGCCGGGATACTCGGATGAGCGTATCCATATTTTCTGTGCAATGGATCTATCGCCTGCCATCCAGCATCTGGATAGGGACGAGATCCTCGACGTTCACGAGATTCCGTTGGAGGAGGCCGTAAGAATGGCAGAGCTGGGCGAGATAGGGGATGCCAAAACCCTATCCGGGCTGTTCATGGCAAGGCTGTGGCTGAACCATGAAAAGCCAGGGCTTGGTGTGGGGGCCGAACCTGACTAAAGCTCTCAGTCAGTCGTGTATCCTCAATAAATTTAAGAGATTAGGTGTCACAACCAATCGGGGTAAGAAACCGTGAGCCCCGGCGGAGGACGTTCTGAATGATTCTGGTAAAGGATTTTCTCTCGAAACAGACTGTCCTGTCCTCGGCGCCATGTCGCGTCGATTCGGGAGGCACCTGGGACATTAAGGCGCTGGCGCTTCCCCTTGAGACGATTCATCCGACGACGGTCAACATTGCCCTTACGCTGAGGACAGTTGCGTCGCTCCATCCCTATGAGCCCGGTCAGGTTAAGATCAGCTCCATAGGTTTTGGCGATCCCGAGGTCTTCCCCGCAGAGAGGCTCCCGTTCGACAGCCGGTTGGGCCTCTTTTTTGCGGCCGTTTCTTTTTTTGGCTTTCATGGTCTGGAGGTGAGAATCGATTCTAAATCTCCGGTGAGGTCTGCCCTGGGCGGGTCCAGTACGGCGCTGGTGGCGCTTATTCGGGCCCTGTCAACGGTGGCGGTGGGACTTGGGGGAAAAGGGCTCTCGAAACGGGAGATCCTCCATCTGGGGTATCACCTGGAGGATGGCGTCAGCGGGGGAAACTGCGGAATACAGGACCAGGCCGCCGCAGTCTATGGAGGGGTCCAGCACTGGGAATGGCAGTATGGAAATCGGTCGGGGGTGTACAGACGACGGGCCCTCCTGGACAGGGAGGGTCAAAAGGCACTCTCACGGCGTCTTCTCGTAGCATACAGCGGCAGGCGCCATACGGCCTCGCGGATCAACCGTCAGTGGATAAAGGACTTCCTTTCAGGGAGGACACGGGCCGGATGGCTAACGGTCAACGAGACAGTGCGCCGCTTCGGTCGGGCTATTGAGGCGAGAGACTGGAACCGGGCCGCTGCACTGATTCGGGAAGAGATGGCCGTCAGAAGAGAGATCACGCCCGAGGCCCTCACGCCCGTTACAGGGGAGCTGATAGAAACCGCGGAAAATGTGGGGTGTGGGGCCAGATTCACGGGGGCGGGCGCAGGGGGTTCCCTCTGGGCCATAGGCGATGTGGATCGGATTGACCTGCTGAAGGGCCGTTGGGAAACCCGTCTGGCGAAGATTAAAGGCGCTGCGCTTCTTGATTGCACCGTGGACGCCGCAGGGGTGAAGTAACCATTCGATATTGAATTAAGAAGAGTATAGCCTTTTTTCCCGGGGCAGCGGCAACCCTCTATGGGCGAAAGGGTAGGTGCGGGTTTAGCCGCACAGTCCCGCTCGCACCCACAGAAACAGATCCAACAAGAAAGGGTTACACTCGATTAAAAAGGG
>CAYLJZ010000146.1:0-4604 GCA_964384085.1 uncultured Desulfobacteraceae bacterium | reverse complement strand
TTCTTCATGCCGGTGGCGCTGGGGGTCCTGGGGCATCTCTCATTCCCGGATCTTGTCGGAAAAGAGGCCGACCGCATCCTCCCCATGGTGATTACCCTGGTCTCCGGAGATGCCATAGCCGCATTGGTCATCGCCTCCGGACTTGCCGCGCTCATGTCCACCATGGACTCCCAGCTCCTTACCCTCAGTTCCATCTTTACGAGAGACATCCTCCCCATCGTTGCACAAAGACCTTCGAAGGGACATGCTGCAGGCAGGATCTTTGTCGTTATCCTGAGCCTCGCAGGGCTTGCCCTCGCATACCGGCCTCCCGCAACCATCCTCCAGATTGCAACACAGACCTTTACCGGGCTCGCGGTCCTGTTTCCCACGGTTATATTCGGACTCTATCTCAGAAAAGTGCGGCCGCTCCCGGCCATTCTGTCCATACTCGCTGGCGAGGGGTTGATGATCCTCTGCTACTTCAAGGCAGCGCCTGCCTGGGGGTTTCTGCCGGTGGTCCCGGTCATGGCCCTGGCATTTCTGGTCTATCTGACCATACACGGGTTTTTGCTTTGGCGGGAGGGACTCCTTCAGTTATCCATGCCTCAATGGATGTCGGATCCCTATGTCTACCTCCTGCTGGGCGTGTTTCTCCTTTCCCTTGATTTTTGGGCCTGGGGGAGCATCAGTCCCAGGTGGGCCGGAATACCTGTCTGGATCGGGTACTTTGTGGGGCTTTCCGTCCTTCAAACCTTCTTGATGATCCGGATGGTCGATGCAGGATCCGGCAGGAGAGGTCCCGACCGATTCTCGATGGCATCTTCACGAGGATTGAGAAAACCTGGGCAGGAAGCCGCCTTAATGGCCACCCCCTCCAGAGAGAACGACTCGTGCCGGCCAGGTAAGCCGCTCCTCGATTAGCGACTGAGATGATGATGGACGAAAGGCATGATATGGGCGATCGGGTGACCGTTGCCGTTGGCGACTACATGACGGATGAGCACACTAAACCCGACACCATGCTGGGCCATCTCGCAGACCAGCTCACCACAGGGGTTGATTTCTCCCTGGATCAGGGCGTAATTGCCGATGCGGCCCTGCGATGCGGGTTTCGGTGAGTGCGATCCCGCACCCAATCCATGGCCCTGACGCTTGTCTGCCCCGGCATGATTGGCCGAGATTCAGCAGAGCTTATCACCTCGGCTTCGACCTCCGAAGGGCCGAACTCATTCTCCCATAAGGGATGCGAAGTCTTTTCATCCGTCCCCGCAGGGTACTGGGATGCAGACCGAGGATATGTGCGGCCCCGTCTTTGCCTTCCACCTTCCCGCCAGTGCGGGCAAGGGCCCTGTGAATGTGGTTCTTCATGGCCTGATCCAGGGGCAACATGTCGCGGCGATCTTCCCAATGGACCTCAGATCGATCCGTGGGAAAAGATGTCGGCAGCCCATTCAGTCTTAGGGGGCTTTCCCCCCCTGCAATCTGGTTTTGGATGAGCGCCCTCTCCACCAGGTTCTCCAGTTCTCTCACATTCCCCGGCCAGTGATACGCCCGCAGGCGATCCAAAAAGCCACGATCTAACGACGGCAGGGAACGGATCTTGAGTTCCCTCGATTTGCGCTCGATGAAATGGCTGACGAGGGCGGGGATGTCTTCGGTCCTTCTACGGAGCGGGGGAATCATGATGGGAAACACGTTGATCCGAAACCACAAATCTTCCCGAAACCGACCCGATCGGACCATCTCTTCCAGGTTCCGGTGGGTGGCGGTGATGATGCGTACATCCACCGGGATGGATTCGGTCCCTCCCACCCTCTCGATTTCATGCTGCTGCAACACTCGAAGGAGTCTCGCCTGGGCTGCAAGAGGGAGATCTCCGATCTCGTCCAGAAAGATGGTCCCGGTATGGGCCCTTTCAAAGCGGCCCCGTTTTCTGGATATAGCACCGGTAAAGGCCCCCTTCTCATGGCCGAACAATTCGCTGTCGATCAGGTTTTCGGGAATGGCCCCACAGTTCACCTTGATAAACGGCCTGTCTTTTCGAGGAGAAGAATAGTGTATGGCGTTGGCAAAAACCTCTTTGCCAACCCCGGTCTCTCCCATAAGGAGGACCGGGCTGTTAAGGGACGCCACCTGTCGCACTGCTTCGGTTACCTCTCTAAGACCGAAATCCGCGCCGATAACGGTGTCGCCGGTCATCTCCAGCATCTGTTGGTGAAGGTACCGGTTGTCGTCGGACACCATTTCCTTCAGCCGCAGGATCTCCTGGTGTTGAAGGATATTGGATATGGCTATGGCAAATGGTTCGTGGAGCAAGGAGATCAGGTTGGCATGGGATTCGGCGTAGCGATTTTTGCCTTCGGTAAATAGCCCCAAGCTGCCGAGCCGTTTCTTTTCAAGCTCCAGATCCATCATAATATATGATAGTTCTGCCGGCCAGATCATGGACAGGACCTGCTGCACGGGGACTTCCTCCTCATCCAGGTCATTGACAACTGTTACGCCCGGATCCTTGGCCCATTTTTCTTTCATCCAGTGCCAGAATTCCCTTGGCATGAAAATGGGGTTATCCGGTTTCTGCAAATGAGGAGGCCAGATGGAGGCCAGTATCCTGCCGAGATTCAATTCAGGCTCATATAGTGCGAAGAATATGCCCGAGATCGGCATGTATTCTTTTAAATAGTCCATGCACCGCTTCATGGCGGATTCGATGTTGAGACTGCTGAAAATTCTTAATGTCGCCTGATGGAAGAATTCGTTTTCATCCAAACCCAGCACCTCGCGCTTTTTTAATGATAACCCTCCAGAACACCTCCTGTCACACCTTCATATTTGAAAGATTTAGCATGTTTCTGCCAAATAAGAAAGGAAAAACTGTTTGATATGGAAGTTATCAGTCTTTCTGTTTCATAACCTTATGATTTCTATACATGAATTATTCCGGCATGAATTTGGCTATAGATCTTTATGAGCGTTTATGGGTTCAGGGGTTTTATTCTCGTCGACATGTGGCATTTGAAAAACCGCTTTGGACGTTGAGAACTGAAGCTGTGAACGGTTACAGGTTTGTCACATGATGCCGTGCGCAAAATTGAAAGGAAGAGGTGCGTATGAAATGGCTTGAAATTATTCAGTTGCGATCCTACTCCAAACCGGACCGGGATGATGCGCTCGCAGCCTTTCAACAACTTTATTTACCTGACCGGGAAAGTGGTCTCAAAGACATTATCCTGTTCCGTCACATCGCCCTGGAGGGTGACCTTTGCATCTTCATTCACTGGGACGGGAAAGTTCCCGGAACCGAGAAGAGCCCTCTGGGACTGCAATTAGCTGCGGCGTTTTCGGAATTCGGCCAGATCAATCATTCCGTGTGGGCGCACGAAGCCAGTGTTCCTGATAAAGGCAAGGAGAATCCATCATGAAAAAAAGAATTAAGACCATCATTGTCGCCATCGGCATTCTCTGCGGGGGTCTTATGCTGGCCGGCTGCGACCGGTCGACGCACTCTCAGCCGAGTCCCGCTGCCCCGGAAGTGGCCACGGTGACCCTATCGACGCAGTCCATCGTGCTGACCACGGAATTGCCGGGCCGCACGTCACCCTACATGGTCGCGGAAATCCGTCCCCAGGTCAGCGGCCTTATCCAGAAACGTCTCTTTACGGAGGGTTCCGACGTCAAGGCCGGAGAAGTGCTGTATGAGATCGATCCGGCTCCTTTTCAGGCGGCGCTTGACAATGCCGAGGCCAATCTGGCCGTCACGCGAAAGGCGGCTGAACAGGCACGGGCCGGGGTGACAGCGAGCATCGCAGAGGTCGCCAGACAGCGTGCCACCCTCGAACTCGCCCAAATTAACCGCGAGCGGTTTGAAGAGTTGCTCAAAGACAATGCCGTCTCCGCCAACGAATGCGATCAGGCCGTCACCGATGCGAAATGCGCCGAGGCCGCTCTGCAGGCTGCCGAGGCACAGGTAGAGAAAGACCGAAAGGCCATAGGTGCGGCAGAAGCTGCCATCCAGCAGGCAAGAGCCGCCGTGGAGACGGCCCGTATCAATCTGGACTACACCAAGATCAGCGCACCCATTTCCGGGCGGATCGGCAGATCCAGCGTCACCGTGGGCGCCATTGTAACCGCGTATCAATCCCCGGCCCTGGCCACCATTCACCAACTGGACCCCATCTACGTGGATGTGCCCCAATCCACCACTGAACTGTTGCATCTGAAACGTAACCTGGCCCGCGGCCGCATCAACAACCATGGGGCCGACCAGAACAAGGTCGCGCTCGTGCTCGAAGACGGCACGCCCTATTCCCTGGAGGGGACCCTTCAATTTCGGGATATAACAGTGGACCCGACCACAGGCTCCGCTATCCTGAGGGCCATTTTTCCGAATCCGGAAGGAATGCTCCTGCCGGGCATGTTCGTCCGTGCTGTGGTGAAAGAGGGCGTCACCGAGCAGGCCATCCTGATCCCGCAGCAGGCCATCTCACGCGATGCAAAGGGAAATCCCCTCGCGCTGATCGTGGGTCCCGAGGGGAAGGTGGAGCAGCGGCTGCTCACTCTGCGTCGCGCGATCGGAGACCAATGGCTCGTTGCGTCAGGTCTTCAGGCGGGCGATTGCGTGA
>CAYLJZ010000145.1:2207-4604 GCA_964384085.1 uncultured Desulfobacteraceae bacterium | reverse complement strand
AGAGAAGGGACATCGATATGGATGACATTGAGGCGGTAATAGAGGTCTTCACGAAAGACCCCATTCATGACATCCTCCTTGATGTTTCTGTTGGAGGCGGACAGGACCCGCACGTCCACGTTGATGGTCCGTGTGCCGCCGACCCGTTCGAACGACATTTCCTGAAGCACCCGCAGGAGCTTGACCTGGAGAGGAGGCGGCATGTCGCCCACTTCGTCCAGGAACAGGGTCCCCTCATCGGCCAATTCAAACCGGCCCTTTTTCATGGCCACTGCCCCTGTAAAGGCCCCTTTCTCATGGCCGAAGAGTTCACTTTCCAAAAGGGTTTCCGTCAACGCGCCGCAGTTGATGGAAATAAACGGCTTGTCTTTTCTCTGGCCCTGGTAATGGATAGCCTTGGCGATGAGCTCCTTTCCGGTCCCGGAAGGCCCGGTAATGAGCACAGATGCCTTGGACCTGGAGACCTTTTCGATGAGGTCGTACACCTGAAGCATCGGCTTGCTCTTGCCGATCAGGTTGCCGTACCTGAAGCGGTCGCTAAGGGCGTCGGTCAGGAGTCTGTTTTGTTTGACAAGCCGGTAGTTTTCCAGGGCCTTTTTTATGGTCAGCTTCAGTTGCTCATTTTCAAAGGGTTTTTGAATGTAGTCATAGGCATGCTTTTTCATCGCCTCCACAGCCATCTCGATGGTCCCGTATGCGGTCATCATGATCACGGGGAGGTCCGGCTTTATCTTCTTGCATGCCTCGAGGAGTTCCATTCCGCTCATTCCCGGCATTTTCATGTCGGTGATGACCAGATCCAGGTCTGCCTCGCGCACCGTGGCAAGGCCTGCTCTGGCGTCATTGGCGGTAACGATCTCATAGCCTTCCGCTCCGAGAAGGGCTTCAAGCACCACCAGATAGTTTTTTTCATCATCTACAATCAGGATCGTTTCCATTTTAAACCAAGCGCATGAAGTGGCTAACGCGGGCTAGGCCCGCAACCCAACGGTTGTTCGGGTTTCGGGGTTCAGTCTTCGTGAGTAAAATTAAAGAGACCATATCCAGGGACAGAGACCAGGGGTCGGGAGTGAGGGTCGGTGGTCAGAAAAGCCGCCATCTCCATCACCCCAATCATCCTGTCCATCCAGCCATCCAGTATCCGCCCGTTAAGCAAACCTCATGCCAGGGGGAGCTGGATTGTCACTCGGGTTCCCATCTCTCCTTCCCCGTCGGACGACGACGTCCTGCTCTCGATCCATATTTTGCCATTATGCCCCTCGATGATATTCCGAACGATCGACAGTCCGAGGCCCGTCCCTTTTTCCCTGGTACTGAAAAAGGGATTGAAGACTTTTTTCAGGTCTTTTTCGCTGATCCCGCTCCCTGTGTCTGTAATTTTAAGGAGATAGTGGCTATTTTTTTCCTCGGTTACCTGCACCGTGATCTTGCCCCCGTTCGGCATGGACTGAATGGCGTTCAAAAAGATGTTGAGGAAGGATCGGTAGAGCTGTTCCGGGTCTGCCCGAAGTTTCAGGGGACGGTGGCTGAGGTTGCTCTGAAGGGAAATTCCCTTTTTGTCAAGCTCCGGGCCAAGGAACAGAAAGGTGCGATCAAGGATCTGGGTGAGATCGGCATCCTGAAAGTTGGGCGTCATGGGACGGGCAAAGTCTAAAAACTCAGTCACGATATCGTTGAGCCTGCTGGATTCTTCTACAATCAGTCGTGTCAGTCGATTCGTGGGTTCTTGGGCGCCGTGCATGGATCCTAATAGCTCTGCCGTGCTTCGAATAATGCCTAAGGGGTTTCTGATCTCATGGGAGACACCTGCAACCATCTCGCCCAGCGCAGCCAGTCGCTCAGCATGGTTCAATTGGGCCTCGAGTTCCCGCTGTTCCTCGGCCCGTTGGTCGATAATCCGTTCGGCCTTTCGAACGATCAAAAGAAGTGCCACGAATATCATGCCCATAATGAGTATTGAAAGCCCAAATGTCAGATATTGAAACCGAATGACGGACTTGTACTCCTCGCTCAAGTCCTGGATCAGCTCGAAGACGCCCAGTACATATCCACTGTCGCTGAGGAGCGGGCCGATTCCTGTGAAGGGGATATAGGTCCGCAACTTCCTTTTGCCTCCCATCTTTTCGATGCCCAGACCCCAGAGGGTATCCCCCCCGGATATCATTCCGGAGGAATTTTCTCCCATGACGGCCCTTTTGTACCCTAAGCTCTCCCGTATCTTCTTGCCTAAGAGATTCGGGTCGGTACTATACGCGATTACGCCGTTGTTGATATCGTAGATATTGACCACGTCGACTTTGAAACTGTGGGTGGTGTTCCTGACGACACGATCCATGAGCTGGTATTGAAATTCCTCCCTCAGCCTGATTTTCCCGAATTGACTGGTCACGGGGAGTA
>CAYLJZ010000145.1:0-2107 GCA_964384085.1 uncultured Desulfobacteraceae bacterium | reverse complement strand
TATTGAAATTCCTCCCTCAGCCTGATTTTCCCGAATTGACTGGTCACGGGGAGTACAAAATTCTGAAATACCTGATGGTTCAGGTTCTCTCCCAGAAGAAGGGCATAATTTTC
Source organism: uncultured Desulfobacteraceae bacterium (assembly GCA_964384085.1). Classification (GTDB taxonomy): domain Bacteria; phylum Desulfobacterota; class DSM-4660; order Desulfatiglandales; family Desulfatiglandaceae; genus AUK324. Next base: position 1,994 of record CAYLJZ010000145.1, on the reverse strand, counting down.
ATAGCTCTTCATCAGAATGTCCTTTGCCTGCTGGGAAATAACCATGGAAAACGGAAAACTGAAGATGATCAGAACGATGAAGCTTGCATAGGCAAAGAATTTGACAAGCCGAAACTGCCTGGCATTCTTCTCTTCATGTGTCTGAGTCGGTTTCATCTCGGCCCCCCGCCGTCGCTGGCCAAAGGGAGGATTGTTTTATGGAGACAGGGGGGTATGGGTGGAAGGAAATCCCTGGATGACCAAAACACCCGGCTACGCTCCGAAACGGGTTGTTGCGGATTTGGTTGAGGAATTGAGAATGGTTGCATATTGTTATTTTATTCTTTATGATTCCCTCAAGTCAATAGGTTAGCTGGAGGCGCCCTTGTTGTCGATGAGCATTGATGCTATGAAAAACCTGCCGTTCATGCTGTATGCGGATAGCCGTGGTCGAATCTATGAACACCCCCATCTCAGGATGTTGGGCCTTTCGGGATCTGTGCCGCAGGTCATCGAGGAAGACGATCTGGCGCCGATGCCGGCCTTCAGCAAGCTCTTTTACATCCCCGATTGTCCCCCCATCGGTCTCGATCCCGATACAGGGGAGGCCGAAACGCTGTCAGAGATGGAGACAGACGGGGTCGTTCATAGCTGTTTTGCCGTGGCCGCCTTCCTTGAGCCAGGATGGGTCCGGAGCCACCTTCCGGCGGCTGACTACGGGACGAAGGCATACACGCTCCCTTCCTGGGCCTACGGGGCCGTGGGATTCAGGGAGGACGGGTACTGGGTGTCGGGATTCCAGATCGAATACAACCCTAAGTGGGACCCTCGGAACTACGACGACCGAAAGCTGGTCTCTGCCATTCGCCGGTTCAGAAGCCAACATCCGGAAGGCCCCCTCGTGAGGCACCTGATCCGTTGCGCCACCGAGAACCACTGTTTTGCGGCCAAGAATCTCTTTCTGGGAAGGTGGGAGGCCCCCCTCCCGATCAGTCAAAGGTGTAATGCCGCCTGTCTTGGGTGCCTCTCCCTTCAGCCCGAGGCCTCCTTTGAGGCATCCCACGAACGAATCTCCTTTACCCCGTCACAGGAGGAAATTGTACGATTGGCGATTGGTCATTTGACCGTTGCCCCGGAGCCGATTGTCAGCTTCGGGCAGGGTTGCGAGGGGGAACCCCTGACAGAATACCGGCTTATATCGAAGAGCATCCGTGAGATTCGAAGGGAGACAGGGCGGGGGACGATCAATCTCAATACCAATGGGAGCTGGCCGGACCGGGTTCGGGAGGTTGCGGCGAGCGGTCTGGACTCTATTCGAATCAGCATGAACAGCGCGCGGCCGGAGGTCTACCATGCCTATTACCGGCCCAGGGGGTATGCGTTTGAAGACGTGGTGAAGGCCGTTGGGCTGTCGCGGGAGATGGGACTTTATACCATGATCAACTACCTGGTTTTTCCAGGGATCACCGACCAGGAGGCGGAAGTCGCGGCATTGAGGACCCTCATTGACAGGACGCGGGTCAATTTCGTCCACCTCAAAAACCTGTGCATCGATCCAGCCCTGTATATCGAGAGAATGCCTGGTCCCAAAGGCCCGGGCATGGGGATGAAGCGGATGGCCGAGATCCTGAAGGCGGAATTTCCGGACCTGGAGTTAGGGTACTTCAACCAGCCGGCCCTTCGGATTGACGATTGACAATTGAATATTGAATATTGATGGTCCGGCAAAAAGATTCCCGCAGGTTGCATGAAACATGAAACTGCAAATTTGCCTCCAGCCTGGAGAAGTCCTCCCCTTACGCCTTCAGCATCTTAAACCAGTCAAAGATCTCTGTCCGAAGGCGGAAGTAGCTTCGGTATTGCATATTTGGTTTTCATTCGATGTTGGACGTTCGATGTTCGATGTTGGATGTTCATCTTTTGAAAGGAGGCTTCGGGGTGAGATTCGCGAACAAGGGGGTCTGTCCGGCCGCTCGCGCCTTTTCCGACTCCTGAAACAGGTGAATGGTCCCGAA
>CAYLJZ010000144.1:0-4624 GCA_964384085.1 uncultured Desulfobacteraceae bacterium | reverse complement strand
AGTCATCATTCTCCTTCCAAAAATGCAATCCCCTTCCCGGCCTGCCGTTCTAACCAAAAAAGCGACCCAGGGGACTAAAGGGACTCCACTGTCTATCCAGTACTCGACCCGAGAGGTCGAAGCCCCCGTGTATCATTCTTCAGTTCAGTATCAGTCCTCCATCTGCTGGGCCACAATCTCCGTGATATCCATGATCTTGATCTTGCCCCGCTCCTGTTTGGGGATCGCCTTAGCGCCCTTTTTCAGGTTGTCCTTGCAGGCGGCACACCCCGAGACGATGATCTCGGCGCCCACGGCCAGGGCGTCTCTCACCCGTTCGGCAGCCATCTCCACGGCCATATCGGGGTTATTGGCCAGCACGCCGCCCCCGCCGCCGCAGCAGCGGGCCTGGAGCCGGTTTCGGGCCATCTCTACAAATTCAAGGCCGGGGATCGCCTTGAGGATGTTTCTCGGTTCCTCGAAGATTTTAAAGGCCCGTCCGAGGTCGCAGGGATCATGATAGGTTACCTTCTTTCCCAGTTCTCCCTTGAATTTTATCTTCCCCTCGTTGATCAGTTTCAGCAGATAGTGGACCGAATGATACACCTCCAGGCCCAGATCTCCCACCTCCGGGTAGATCTTCTTGAAGGTCTTGTAACACCCGGCGCAAGGGGTCACCAGCTCCCGGGCCCCGGTGGCCTTGATCCGTTCAATGACCTTTCGAGCATGGGGCGCGAATTCGTCGGTCCCCATGAGGAACAGCGGGAAGCCGCAGCAGCCCTCTTCAGTGGCCAGGCTCGTGTAATCGACGCCCGCAGCATCCAAGGGTTTGATCAGGCTGGGGACCATCTTCATATCCAGGTAGCTGGGCACGCACCCCATAAAGAGGAGGGTCTCAGCCTCCTTTTTCAGCTCCCCTTTCTGGGCCTTTTCCTTGAGGGCCGGAGGATAGATGTCGATCCGGTCCGCCTTGGCGCTGGCATAGACATTCCCCATCTTGAAGATATTGTCTCGAATCCCAAGTACCGGTTCTGGGGTAAAACCGGCCTTGTAGAGTTTTTTGCGGACCCCTTCGACGATCTCGTCCACCTTGACCCGGGCCGGACAGAAATAGGTGCAGGCCTGGCACGTGGTGCAACTGTAAAAGGCCTCTGCCAGATCCTTCGAAGGCTCGATGCTCCCGTTCAGGAGGTTGAATGCCAGGGCGTTTCTCCCCCGGGCATTGCGCGACTCCCTGTGGGTGACGCTGAAGGTGGGGCACCCGAGACGGCAGAACCCGCAGTAGATGCAGGCCAGGAGCTCATTGTCCACCTCCTCGCCATAGGAGTTAAGCCCTTCCGGGTGTTCCAAAAATTTCTCGAAGGCAAAATAGTCATAGATATCGTATTTCTTCCTTTCGAGCCCCATCTTGCCGGGGTTCAGAATGTTCAGGGGATCGAGGGCGTTCTTGATGGAGCGCATCACCTCGAGGGCCGGCCCCAACTGTTTTTCGATGTAGGGATTCCGGGCAAGCCCTGTCCCGTGCTCAGCCGTCACCGTGCCCCCCATTTCGAGGGCCAGATTGGCCAGTTCGTCAGCGGCCGGCCGAAGCCGATCCCATTCCTCGCGGCTCCGCATGTCGGTGACAAAGGTGGTATGCACATTGCCGTCTCCGATATGCCCGAAGGTCGTAATCAACAGGTTGTATTTTTTAGAGATCTCCTGCGCCCGCTTGATCACCTCCGGGATCCGGGTAGGGGGAATGCCCAGGTCTTCCGAAATGGCCACCAGCCGGTTGCCCGGTTTGATCCGTGAGAGGGTGGGCACCAGTTTGCCCCTGGCTTCCATGATCTCGCCGGCCTTGGCCGGGTCGTCGCTCCAGGTGAATTCCTGCACCCCATATTTCCGGCAGATCTCGCCGATCCGCTCCATGTCGCGCGTGACGGTCTCCTTGACCCCGTCCGACTCGATGATCAGCATGGCCTCTATCTTGCTGACATCCTTGCCGATAGCCTCTTCCACCACCTTGAGACTGTAGTTGTCCAATATCTCGCAGGCGGTCAACTGGATGCCCGAACCGATAATGTCGGTCACGGCCTTTCCGGCCGCAAACAGATCATGGAAAATGGCCAGGGCAAGGGCATTGTATTCCGGAATCGGCTGAATCTTTACTATGATCTCGGTAATGACCCCCAGCGTCCCCTCGGAACTGGTAAAGACATGATTCAGGTCATATCCGAAAGACGATTTCGGCGTCTTGAATCCGGTCTCGATGATGGTCCCGTCCGCCAGGACTACCTTGAGGGCCTTGACGTAGTCCCTGGCCGTACCGTATTTGACGGCCCGATGCCCGCTCGAATTGGTGGACATCATCCCGCCGATGGTGGCGATGAGTTCGCTCCCGGGATTGGGCGGGAACATGAGTTTGTATTTCTTGAGGGCAATGTTCAGGTCATTGCAGATAACGCCCGGCTCGACCCTTGCAAAAAAATTGTCCTTATCGATCTCCAGGATGTGGTTCATCCGGTGGACATCCAAAAGGATGCCCCCTTCCACAGGGAGGGAGGCCCCGGTGGTGGCCGTCCCTGACCCCTGAACCGTGACCGGCGTTTTTTCCCGGTGGGCCAGCTTCATGATGGCCGCGATCTGCTCGGTGGTGCGGGCAAAGACCACCACATCGGGAATCCCTTCATGAACGGAAAGATCCCGTGAATAGGCGAGGCACTCTACGCGGCTGTCAAATACGCTGTCCTCTCCGACGATTTCGATAAGTTCACGTGTAATATCCATAGATTAACCTCCTCTTAACCTACAATGCAACCCTTCGGGCCTTTTCAAAAAACCGTCTCTCGAATATGGCTACGATTTAGCTACAAAATTCGTATACCCAATTTGAGCGAGGGATGTCAAGACGAAACCGGATGACTCTGAAGGATTCGAGAGACACCTATGCCGTCTTCATGTTCGGACCCATCCGCAGCCAAACTGCCCCACAAAATGATCATGAAGGCGTAAGGGATTTCCAGCCTTTGGAGCGCACAAGTACGCAAAAACCGAATAAACCTTGAAAAGTTGTGACGCCACCCATAAACAGATACGCCTGTCAATAAAAGGTTACATTTAAAACTTTTCCTCCCCATCATTTCCCCGGCTCGTTTCCACGCATAAGCCTGCGTCTTTCTTGACAACTGGGTGCGAGGTGGCATATTTTCTATTCCGCCGATCTATCCAAACACCAAAGAGGACCTTTCCATGCCGGCCAGATTCAAATCTTCTGCAAACCCTATTTCCGCTGGCCTGGCCGGGGGGACCGATTCAACCCATCCTATCACAGAAATTCTAACTGAACCATTCAAGGGTGAGGCCCTGAAAAAGGGGAGATAAACCATGGCAAGAATTTTGATCGCCGATGATCAATCGCCCACACGGCTTGAACTCAAAGAAATGCTCTTCGGCCTGGGCCACGACGTCGTCGGGGAGGCCGAATCGGGGAGAGAGGCGGTTGACCTGGCCCTGGGTCTGAAACCGGATCTCATTCTGATGGATCTGGGAATGCCCGGCGAAATCAACGGCATTCAGGCTGCTCAGGAGATCAAAGCGGCGGCGGATATTCCGATCGTTTTCATATCAGCACATGGCGAGCCCCCATACAGCGAGGCGGCAAAAGAGGCGGCGCCCTTTGGCCCTGTCATGAAGCCGTTTGATGGTGAACAAATCAAGGCCGTTGTGGAACTCGCCCTTTACAGGAGTGAAAAGGAGCGTCTTAGAACCTCACAGGATCGCCTGAGGCAGATCATCGATTTCCTCCCTGACGCCACCTTTGTAATCGACACCGAGGGAAAGGTGGTGGCCTGGAACCATGCTATTGAAAAGATGACCGGCATCAAGGCAAGGGACATGCTGGGAAAGGGAGATTATGAATACGCCATCCCCTTTTATGGCAAGAGAAGGCCCGTTTTGATCGACATGGTGAGCCGATGGGACATGAAGGAGGCGGAGGCCTACAAATATGTCAATACGAAGGGGGAGGCCCTGGTCTCCGAGACCTATGATTGTCTCGTCAAACCGGGCGGTACGCTCTGGAATACAGCGACGCTCCTTTATGATGAAAACGGCCAGATAACGGGCGCCATCGAGTCGATCCGTGATATCACCGAGAGGAAACGATACGAGGAATCGCTGAGGGAGAGCGAAGAGAGATATCGCTCTCTCTTTGAGCAGGCAAGGGACGCCATCGTGATCACCACAGAGCATGGGAATGTGGTTGACGCCAATACCTATGCCTTGAATCTCTTCGGATATACAAGAGAAGAGATGATCGCTATGAATTTTCAGCAACTCTACGTCGACCCCGAAGACGGGCATCGATTCCGCAAGGAGATGAAGGAAGAGGGTTCTGCAGAAGACTTTTATGCCAGATTGTACCGGTCCGATGGTTCCGAGATGGAATGCACCATGAATGTGGTCTGTCGCCATGGCAAAAATGGAGCCATTCTGGGCTACCAGGGCATCATACGGGATGTTACCGAGGCCAGACGCCTCCAGGTCCGGCTTCAGGAGTCCCGAAAGACAGAGGCCATCACCACCCTGGCCGGCGGCATCGCCCATCAATTCAACAATGCCCTGACGCCGATCATGGGGAACATCGACATCCTGCAAATGGAAC
>CAYLJZ010000143.1:0-4890 GCA_964384085.1 uncultured Desulfobacteraceae bacterium | reverse complement strand
CAGGCCGGAAAAACCATGGGCAATCTGGTGGGTTTCCACACCCAAAACAAGCTCCTCCTTTTATCTCACAGCCCAACCCATTACCGGAGCATGGGGCAGTTAGTGGCTCAGGGAAAAGGCACCTCCCTCGAAAAGCGCTACGGGGACTACGAGACCCTACTCCTGGAGGCACTGAAACTGAAGTCGACCATCAAGAAGCATGTCAATGTCCTTCAACACATGATGGGATACTTCAAGAAGGTCCTCTCGTCGGATGAAAAACAGGAGCTTCTCGAGGTCATCTCCAGCTATTATGACGGCCTCACGCCCCTCATTGTACCGATCACCCTTTTCAACCATTATGTCCGTAAATATCAGGAATCTTACCTGAGCCAGCAGAGTTACCTGAATCCCCATCCCACCGCCCTCAAGCTTCGGAATCATGTATAGGCATGGGATGGGGCGTTACGGCCGCTCTCGTTATTCCATGATCCCATCCTTGAGCGCATGATGGGACGGTACCGGTATGGGCATGCACCGGTCCTTTTCCGGGTTGTACATCAATCGATAGGAGATGCCCTGCTGGGTGTCCTGGTACATCTTGTCCCACCCCCTGACAAAATAGGGGCACTCGTCATTAAAGCAGATGTACATGAATTCGTTGTCCCAGGTCTGACAGAACGGGTTGTCCGGCACCTCCCATTTGCTCAACTTCTGGTCGCAATAGGGGCAGCGAAGGGTCTCTTTGACGGAGGCCTTTTTCCGTTCCACCACTTCTTTGTCCGGTGTCTCACCATAGCCCATGGAAACGACCGGCCGTGCCTTTCTGTCGGGTCGGCCCCCCTTTTTGTCGGCGTAAAGGGCGTAAACCGGATTGCTCAACGGCATCATGCCGGAATACTTGTCGCCAGCAGGTCTCGGCTTTCCCTTGGAGACAAATAGGGATGTCTTTTTAAACCCTCCGGACTGCTTGAAGAATTCGTCCACCAGGATCACCCGTTCATCGTGGCTCGATTCCCGCCAGAGTCTGACAGCCTTCTGAGGGAACATTCGGTCTGAAAATACAACGAGAAAGAGTCCGCCCGGTTTCAGGATCCGCGCAACCTCTTCAAATACCGCGACAGGCTGGGTCATGTAGTCCACAGAGACCGTGTTGATCACCGCATCGAACCGGTTGTCCGGAAAGGGGAGACGGGGATCCTTGTTGATATCATGGAGTACATACTCCGTTAATGCCTTGTTTCCTTTGAGTTCATTTTCATTCAGGCCCAACCCTACCACCTCCGACGGCCGGAGCGTCTCGGGGATGTGCGAATCCCATCCCGCCATCAAATCCAGGATCGCCGGATGGTCCTCAACAATGAGGCGGCCGGTCACATATTTCACCGTAGAAAGGGCCAGTGAATCCAGGTGACTGACAAACCGGTCTTTCGCGTAGAAGGTTGTATCGTCCGTTGCGTCCAGCCTCGAAAATGCATCCTCAGAAAATATGGGACTCATCACAGATACCTGCTCATCAAAACACGTCGTCGCTGTTTCCATTTTCAATCCTCCATAAAAAAGCCGGGTTCACATATGTGAAACCCGGCTCGTGGCCCCTTTTTTTAGGGCGGGTTTATCATCTATTGATTGATCGCCAATTTTGATCTAAAAATTAACCATCTCCGGCCGCTTGTCAACAGGCCCCTTATCGCTTTTATAGGGGATTAAACACCCCGTCGGCATGGAGACAATGCCCCCCGACGTCTGATGCAACAGGTTGTGCCGGGGGGCACATTCATCAGGCCGCTTCCAGTTTTTGCCGATCCGCCATATCCATAAGGACCCGCTCCCTGGCCTTGTCAATCCCCAGGGCCTTCCGCTTCTTGTCGATATGGGCGATCATGAGGCGGGCCATTTCATAGGGGTCATTGGTAAAGGCCCACTTGCCGAATCCCATATCCTCAAGTTCTTCAAAAAGGTGCTTGTGGAATTTAGTCCCTTCCATAATGGGAAAAGTGACCCCGAAGACCGTATAAACGCCCGATCCCACAAAATAGTGGCCGATGGAAATGGCCTTCTCGCTCATGTATTCGGGGGCGGCCCCGGCCACCGGCAGGTCGGCGATGCTCTCTCCCAGACCCCCGGCTCGCACCATCTCCGCACAGGCCGTCAGGATGCGGCTGTTATCAACGCAGGAACCCAGGCCCAGGACCGGCGGCATCCCTACCGTCTCACAGACCTCCCGCAGACCCTCGCCTGCCAGATGGGCCGCCTCGGGTCGATAGAGTCCGGCCTTGGCCAGAGAGATTTGGGAACACCCTGTTTGGACTACCAGTACGTCATTCTTGATCAATTCCTTCACGAGTTCGACATGAAGCCAATCCTGCTTGACCCTTGGATTGGTGCATCCAACCACCCCGGCCACGCCACGGATCCTGCCGTTGATGATGTTGTCGTTCAGCGGGGTGTAAGAGCCTCTGAACGTGCCTCCCAACATATAATTGATATACTCGTGAGAAAACCCGTGAATGCCGATGTTTCGAATATTGGGGATCTCGATCGGAAGCTTTCGGTTCTTGAACCGAATAATGGCGTTTTCCACAATCGCATCCGTGCATTCCCTCGGGGTGTGTTCGTGAAATTCGATATGCTCCACCCCTTCGATATGGCATCTGGGGTTGGTGGTGAAAAGTTTGGTCCCGTAACACTCGGCCACCTTGCCCAGACCCTGCTTGATGCACTGGACGTCCACCCCCATGGCATCCACGGCCCCGGTGATGATAACCGCCTCCGTGGACATGAAATTACCCGCATGGGGAATCCCGTGTCTCGAAAGCATCTCGGCCCCGGAGCAGCACATCCCCACCAGATTGATGCCTTCGGCCCCCGCATCCCTGGCGGCCTGGATCAGGGTCGGGTCATCCACAGACGCCAGCATGGACTCAAAGAGGTTAGGCTCGTGTCCATGGATAATCACATTGACCTCCTTTTCCTTGAGACACCCCATGTTGACCTCTCCTTTGACCGGCATGGGCGTGCCGAAAAGGATATCCGAAACCTCTGTAGCGATCATGGAACCGCCCCAGCCGTCTGCAAGGGCCGTCCGGGTGCACTGTTTGGTAATATTTTTGTAGTCCTGATCCACGCCGATGTGGGTGCGGTGCATGATCTCCATGATCTCGCGCATGGCGCCCCTCGGGACCACGCCGTTCTTTCGCCAGGTCTCCAGGGTCTTTTCAGGAACCCTTTTTATAAATGGGATTTCCCCTTCCACCTGAACATAGGTCCTCTCCAGTTCATGGTAGACGTCCAGGGCAATCTCCTTCAGGTCTCTCCCCTCCACCTCGATCCCGAGCTCCACGGCCAGGTCCGCCAGTTTGATGGGATCCTTGATGCTGTATTCCTTAATTCTGCCGTTGACCACCTCTCGAAACAGATCGAGCATGGACATGCCATGATCCGTATGGGCAGCCGCTCCTGAGGCCACCATACGCGCAAAATTTCTGGCCTGAATCGTGTCTGCGGTGGCTCCGCAGACCCCTGTTTTACTGTAGGGGTCCCTGGGGTTGAGGCGGCAGGGTCCCATGGTGCAGTTTTTACAACAGGCCGACTCGGCCCCGATGGGACATGCCTTCATGTCTGCCGCACGATGAAATGCCGTCTCGACGCCATCCCTTTCCGCCTTTCGAAGCATCTGCGCAGTCGCTTCGCAGATGGTCGCCTCCTCGATGTTCAGCTTTGCCTTGATGTCCTTTTTTGCTTTGTCAGCCATGTGAATCCCCTTTCTTTATTAATAGTAATCGTTACGGTTTATGATCAAATTTTTTTACGTTTCCAAATCGCAATTACGCCGCTCTCCTGAAAGAACAGTTGAACAAGTTCCCACCCTTTCGCCCCTTTTTCATTCAGGGCATCCTGCAAAATGGCTATTTGATTGACAGGAACATCTTCTATCGCGCACTCGCCCTTTTCAGAGCAGAAGAATGCGAGATGCTGAAAGGCCTCAGCCGGTAGTTTGCTAATGTCATATTCAAAAGCCATGGTCATTCTCCTTTTTGGGGATTCTAAAGAAACGACTTTATGAAATTAAATCTCTCAACTACTGCTTGCGAATGAGACAATTACTCCTCCGCCGCATTTGGGTCGAAATTCGTTGGGGAGCTTACCGGAAACGCAAGGCCTTTGGATTTGCATTCTTCGCAAATGCCGACAAATTCCAGTTTGTGACCGAACACCCCGTATTTCGTGAGATGGCTGGTCATCTTTTCCAGAATATCGACAGGGTTGTCCGACGCACTCAACGGGAGGTCTTCGATTCGGCCGCAGTGAATACAGGTCATATGATAATGCGACTCCAGATTCCCATCGAATCGCATCTGCGTTCGACCGGGGGCGAGTTTAACGATGTCTCCATTTGCAGCCAGTACATCAAGATTACGGTAAACCGTTCCCAGACTGATATGAGGCAACCTCGCCTTGACCTTTTCGTAAATGTCGTCTGCAGTGGGATGGGTCGTGAATCGTTTGACCTCTTCCAGGATAATCTGCCGTTGAAGAGTCGATCGGTGTATGATTTCGGAATACAAAATAACCTCCGGAACAGCTATAATCAATAATGGTTACTAATAATATTATTATCAGTCCCCTTTGTCAAGTCAAAATATCAATTTTTCGCGTTCTTGAAATGAATCGGTCTCCATAAATCTTCGTCTTGTAATAGGCTCCGACCACCCTACATGAGGACCTCAGCCACTGGTGGGATTATCTCCTTTGAATCAAAATCTTAGCCATTAGCGCACCAATCCCCTGAGGGAGTTTCTCTTCCGGCGCCAGTTTCCCCAGGATAGCCAGAAAAGCCTGAGCCGGCGGCGATAGATGCTGATTCTTGAGATAGGCGATGCTGACGTCCAGGAACATACGGGCCCCCTC
>CAYLJZ010000142.1:0-4903 GCA_964384085.1 uncultured Desulfobacteraceae bacterium | reverse complement strand
CCGCCTTCCTGCGGGAGTATCCCCGCCAACATTCTGTTCATTGCTCGTTGCTCCTGTTTGTCTGTCCCGTCATGATACCCCGTCCGGCCCGTTCGAACCGGCAACGTCGCATGACTCCGGGAATTTGAAGATGTCCCCCGCCGCACTCGACACCTCGGTTAAACCGAGTCTACTGCAGAGGGATATCGGTCCCATCCTTGCCGATATTGTCCAATAACGGCTTGATCTTCAGCTCATACAAGGTATGCAGCGTCGCACAGCCGATCCAGACCACAAGAAATACAATCGCTTCCATATATCCCTCCACCGCTTCTTCTTTGAGTCCACCAGGTCGGAACGATCACCACGAGTCGCCCTTCCTCTGACAACCTGCCGGCCGGCATAGTGTGTTACAGATTATGCTGTTTTTTTATTCATGGTATTGTTGTAAACAGCAATTGTCAACTTGTTGCAACTATATTTTTTAGCACAAAGTACCAATCCATTTGCACAACAGCTATATATATGCGTAATTACAACGAATAAAAAATAACCGATCCCGACTCTTTTTTGGCCTGCGGCTCCTGCTGCCTTTCCCGGTGCTGGTCGCATCACGATATGGGCGCAGAATGCGTCTTTTTCATCGTTGAATGACGAAAGATATCACTCCGGAAAATCCCGCAATTTTTCTATTTATGTAATAAAATCAAACAGGGTAGCTGATTTATCAACTACAGAGGATGGGCGCAATCTGCGCCCTGGAGAGGGAAATGGCCATCCTGCAGATGCGGATGGATGCCGTGACGGCAAAAAAAAGCCTGTTCGGCAGGCGAACAGGCAGGAAAAGGGATCGATCCCGATGGACAGGCAGAAGAATACCCCCGGCAATCCCACGGGGCTGCCGATCAGCAGCCCCGTGGCAGGCAGAGGGGATCAGGCGGCGATATCTTCGTGGTTGCCGATCCGGGGAATCCTGACGGCACGGTCAATCTTTTTCGGCACGCAGGTGTTGGAAAAAAAGGCCGAACAGCACTTGCGGCGCTCGAAGCTGCAGTCGATGATGTTCCAGCACGGCGTATACTTCAACAGTTTCTTGATCGCATTGATGCTGACCCCATGCACATGGATCATCTCGCGCAGACATTCTATCCACTGGATATCCCGCATCGTATAGTAACGCCATTCACCTTTGCGGGCCGGTACGATCAGACCCTTATCCTCGTAATTGCGCAGGGTCCGGGGATGGATGTCGAGCATCTTGGCCGCCATTCCTACCGTGAATATCGCTTTGTTGTCCGTATCCATATCAGCCTCGCTTGCATTCCATTGAGTCATTCATACTTTGCTCGAGTCCCGCTCCTCTCTCAGTGCGTCTCCTCGGTTCGGAAGAGCGAACCGAGGAATCTCTCGCCGACCAAAAAACCGTAGCCGACCAGGCCGATGCCGCCGATGACGAGGAGCCACTCCGCCGCCGCCGGGGTATAGGAGAGATAAAGCGGCAGGCCGTTGTCGTAACCGGCGTACTGCGGGACGATCTGGCCGGAAACGACCATGTTGAACCGGGAGAAGAATTGGCCGACCAGGACCATCAGTGCTGCGGCCGACATCGCCTGCACCGAGTTCAGCCGGCTGACGAGCAGCAGGGCGAAGGGCAGGACCAGACCGATGCCGATTTCAAAGAGCCAGAAATTGGTGGCCAGAGGGCCGCTCACCATGGAGTCGGCGGCGAGAATCATTTCCCTGTTGCCGCTATAGGCATTGGCGAACTTCCAGGCGGTGGCGATCCCGATCAGAAAGATCATCAGGGCCATGACCTTGCCGGCCGACCGCATGCCGAAGAAGACGGTGGGCGAAACCTCTTCCCGCGACAGAACATGGGTGAGATGGGTGAACAGCACCACGGCGGCGGCGCCGGAGAGGAAGGCGCAGGCGAGGAAAAAGATCGGCAGCTGCGGTCCATACCAGAAGGGACGGGCACTGATCGATGCGAAGACCGACCCGAGGTTGCTGTTGGCCAGCGCCTCGGCGACCGCTCCGGCCACACCGAAGACCAGCGCCTGGGCGAAGCGGCGGGTGACCAGCAGATACATCTCAACCAGCATGATACCGACCGCCATGCCGTACAGGGTACCCATCCACCAGATATTGGAGGTCAGGTTCGGGTGCAGGATGACCCCCAGCGCCATCCGCCAGGGATTTTCGATCTCCAGGCCGATGACCAGAAAGGCGCCGAGGAGGGAGACGATCGACAGCCAGACCATCCGGTTGGCCAGCGGCGCCAGTTTGTTGCCGCCGAAGAGGTGGCTGATCGCCGCCAGCAGACAGAGGCCGGTGGAGATGATGGCGAAATAGGCATAGACCCCGATCAGCATCCCCCACGGCATCTCCCGGGTATTGGCAAAGGCTTGATGGTGACCGACGGCCTGGGCGTAGACGCCGCTGCCGATCCCGGCGGCGAGGAAGAGCAGCGCCATGACCATGAGCCCATTGGTAACCGGGGCGCCGGCAATCTGTCGTGAAGGTAAAGCCGTTGTGAGTGATTCTTTCATTGTAGCCTCCTGCATGCGTAGTTCTGGTAAACAGCCTCTAATCACAATGTATCAGCGAAACTGGTAGCTGGCCGGTTCCGACAGAAGTTCCGGCTCGGATTCACCGCGTTGTTCCGCCGGTAGACCAAGGACGGCGAAAAGTGCCACCGGGGCGGCAAAGGGGCCCATGATCACAAAAAGCACCAGGGTCAGGACAAACCAGCAGGCTTCGGCGACCTTCGACTGCTTCCCTGCAGGCTTGAGCCACAACTTCATTCGATTCCGGGCTGGGCGTTGTTGATTCCGATTCTGTTCCATGAGCCACCTCCTCGTCTCAGTCGACGATCGTTGTCTTTCAATTACTTCTTAAATAGCAAGAGGCGTGCCATCGTCGAAAAAGGGAGACAATCAACCCATTTGAATTTGATATATAGCTGTTTTAATATAGTATTGTTTATTTCTTCGGCAGAGCGCCGGCAGGACGGGGGGGCGTTGAAGTTGTTGCGGAAGGCGTAATCTGCGTCTTTTCCCCCCCTGCCGCTGGGCGCATAAAGCGTCCAACCGGCAACTGATTAACAGGCTGGAATTAAAGCAGATATTTAATTATCACTGATTTCCGGAGGAACCACAGCCATTGGAGAGGGTCCCGGAAGGTACGGCAAGTGGCAATAACTTTAATGTTTATCGACAGATAGATGAGCTGGCAGATAACCGGGCGCAAAATGCGCTGTTAATGAGAGAAAGTCCTGTGCCGGAGGGAGAGAGATTCGCCCGATTGGAGGACTTTTGCGGCAATCGAGGAGAGAAGGGGGGAACTCAGGGGAGGAGAAAGACAGCAGGAGTCTCATGATGCCGGCAGATCCGGGCATCATGAAACCCCTGTAGAGGGAGGTTAGGGGCCGTTACGAAATAACCGTTACATTTTTCACCATTTCGTTACGGCCCCTTATGCCGGAAAGGTATTTCTGTGTAACGGTTATTGTTTGACGACGGCTTACTTCTTCGCGCCATGCTCCGCTGCGGCATCGGAACTACCGGATAGCCGCGCCTGACCGCGAACACCGATATGACAGACAGTACAGCGTTTGTTCGAGGCGAAGGCGGTGTCGCCGTCATGGCAGGCACCGCAATAGCCGCCGTTGTACAGCGTCTCCATCGTGAAGTCCTCCTTCTCCGCCGATGCCCCTGCCTCCATCGGAAACAGTTCGTCGTGGCAGGAGTCGCATTCCAGACCGGCCCCCCGGGTATGGTTCTTGTGCTCGAAGACCACGCTCTTGACCGGCTTCTCCCAGATTACCGGCGCCAGGGGGCCGTAGGTGTCCTCATCGTATTCTTCGGCGGCTTTCTGTTCCTCTGCCGCCCTGAGCCAGGCCCCGGAAAACAACAGGATGCCAATGACCAGCATAGACAAGCTTTTTTTCATGACGATTTTTTCCTCCATCTCTTGAATATCGCCTTTTCTCTGCCGCACCGCCGACACGAAACCGGGGCGGGGCGAGGGGCAGGCATGATCAGTTACTGTCCCTAGGCATTGACATAATAGACATTGGGCAAAGCCCCAACCTCAGGGCGAAGAACCCAGACGATCGTTTCCGGGGTGTGGAGCAGTTCGAATACCCTGCTCTTGGTGTCGGCCAGATCGCCGAAAACCCGGACATCGGCAGGACAGGCCTCGGCGCAGGCCGTGGTCTTTTCCCCCTTGGACAGCCTGGAGTTCCAGCAGAAATCGCACTTGTCAACCGCCCTGGTCTCTTCCTTGAAGTACCGGGCGTTGTACGGACAGGCGGTCATGCAGGTTTTGCAGCCAATGCAGCGGTCGGGTTTCATCATGATGATACCGGTCTTTTCATCCTTCCAGGTGGCCGTGGTCGGACAGACACGGACACACGGCGGCCGGTTGCACTGATTGCACAGAATCGGCATGAATATCGTCTCATGCTCGCCATTGGCGACGGTCCTCCGGCGCTCCAGAATCGTGGTGCGGGAGCCGTATACCGGGACCTCGTTGGTCTTGATGCAGGCCTCCTTGCAGCGTTCGCAGTCGATGCAGAACTTCTCGCGGATGACCATCGCATAGTGGGGACTGTAGGGGTAATGACCGACCTCCGGGACTATCTCGGCGGCCTGAGCATCGCGGACGGACGTCAGCGACAAAACCGACCCACCCAGGTATACCCCGGTAACCGCCAGTCCAAGCTGGAGGAAGCGGCGCCGTTCGATGGATGTCAGCACATCCAGACTTTCACTTTCAAGCTTTTCCAAATCTTCGATTTTCATTCTTTCGCTCCCTGTTGATATCTCTCATTTTCCTGTATTCGACAGGAAAATGTCAGTATGTAATCCGATCCGACCCGACAAGCCGGACCGGGCGGCAGAGCATCATCTGCCGCCGGATC
>CAYLJZ010000141.1:0-4934 GCA_964384085.1 uncultured Desulfobacteraceae bacterium | reverse complement strand
ACGATCAAGATTATGCCCTGTTTGGACATGAAAGAAGGGCGGGTGGTGAAGGGGGTCCATTTTGTGGACCTGAAGGACGCGGGAGATCCGGTGGAGAATGCGCGGTTCTATCAGAAAGAGGGGGCGGATGAACTGGCCATGCTGGATATTGCGGCGACCCTCGAGAATCGAAAGACACGATTGGAATGGGTCAAAAACGTTGCAGGGGTGATCCGTATCCCCCTGACCGTGGGTGGGGGGATTGCCGGGTTAAAGGATATCGAGGATGTCCTCGAAGCCGGGGCCGCCAAGGTTTCCATGAACAGCGCTGCAGTGAAGCGGCCCGAGTTGATTGCCGAGGCGGCAAAAAAATTCGGCAAGGACCGGATTACCATTGCAGTGGACGCTCGAAGAAACAAGGCCATGCCCTCCGGGTTCGAGCTGGTGGTCTCTGGCGGGACCCTCCCTGTGGAAAAAGACGCCATCGCGTGGGCAAAGCAATGCCAGAAATTAGGCGCGGGCGTGATTCTCCCCACCAGCATGGACGGAGACGGCACTCAAGCGGGCTATGATCTTGAGTTTACCAGGGCTATTTCCGATGCCGTGGATTTGCCGGTGGTGGCCTCAGGGGGGGCCGGGACCCTGGCGCACTTTTATGAGGCAGTGGTTGAAGGGGGCGCACAGGTCCTTCTGGCCGCATCGGTATTTCACTTCCGTACGTTCACCATCAGGGAAGTGAAAGAATATCTGAGGGACAAAGGGCTGCCGGTGAACCTGTAAAAACGTCATATTCGGTTCAGAGGTTCCGGGTTCAAAGGTCTCGGATTTTTCCCAACGCTCGCCTGAGCCTCAGAACCCTGAACCTCTGAACCCTGAACGCTAAACCCTCTTACCAGTACCGCATGGCATCCTTGAAGATCTTTTCCAGGTCTTCAGCGCCGACGGTGCGGGGGGCCAGTTTGATAACCCGGTGCTGGGGGAGGGTGCCCTCCACCAGCTTCGGGATGTCGTCCACGGTGTAGCCGACGGCCTCGAGGCCGTTGGGTATGCCGAGCCGTTTCATGAATACAATGATCTGGTCCGCTACGACGTTTCCGGCATCTTCCAGCCTGGCGCCGGAGATGTCCGCACCCAGGGCCTCGGCTGCCTGGAGATGTCTTTCCGGACAGGCCGGGCCGGTGAAGCGGAAGGCGGCCGGGGCGTTCAGGACCACGGCCATGCCGTGGGGAACCAGGGGATGGTCCTTGGGATAGCCCTCGGCGGTAAATTTTTTGACCATGCCTGAAACAGGATAGGACATTCCGTGGGGGAGGGTTACCCCGGCATTGCCGAAGCCCACGCCCGCAAAGGAGGCCGCAAGGGCCATCATGCTTCGGGCCTCCACATCCTCCGGATGTTCAACCTCGCGAATGAGATAGTTGGCCACCATTCTCATGGCCTGAATGGCCCACAGGTCGCTGACCGGATTGGACCCCTGGTATGCGGGCCGCAGGATCGGGTGCTCAGGCCGTGGCCTTTTGTTGAAGGGGAGGGCCGTATACGATTCCACCGCATGGGTGAGGACGTCCAGCCCGGTGCAGGCAGCCACCAGGGGGGGAAGGGTGGCCGTGTTTTCCGGATCGATGATGCCCAGGGTGGGTTTGAGGCGGCGATGGGCGATCCCGGTTTTGGCGTGCATCTCTTCCAGATCGAAGATGGCAACCCCGGTGGTCTCGCTTCCTGTCCCGGCTGTCGTGGGGATGGCGAAGAGTGGCTTGACCGCTCCCGGTATGGGGAGGCCCTTGCCGATGGGAGGGTTGACATAGTCGAGAAAATCCTGAGGCGGATAGGTCGAATAGAGGTTGGCGACCTTGGCCGTGTCGATGGTGGAACCGCCGCCGACGGCGACGAACGCGTCAGGCGCCTCGGATCGGGCAGCCTCGATGGCCTGTTTCATCGAGGTATCGGTCGGCTCGACGCTCACCTGGTCAAAGACCGAAAATTCAATGTGCTGGTCTTTCAGGGATGCCAGGACCTTTTCCACCGCGGATGTGTTTCTGAGCCTGGGGTCGGTGAGGACCATGGCCCGCTTGACGCCCAGTTCGTCCAGGTCCATGCCCACCTCCCGGCTGGCCCCGAGGCCGAAGCGAAGATTGGATGTGGCCATTTCAAACGCATAATCGTATTCCATGTTACCCTCCTTCTGTAATCGGTTTAAACTCCAGGTCGCAGCAGTTTTCCTTCCATTCGTGGATCTGATCCTGATACGCATCCAGCCTTGCCACCATTTTGCAGTCCATGCAAACTACCATGCCTATCCGGTTACTGAACAAACTGTGGTTCTGTTCGGGCACGAGCTGAACCTCGGTCAAGTTTTGAAATCCGGGTCTATGCGAATGTCTGGATTTTCCAATTTTCGCGTGAAAATGTGTTCAATCCGGTGACATCTTGATTGGTATGCCGAGATTGCCTATGGCTGCCTGACTCAAGAAACGCTGCCATTCGGGAATCATCGCCGAAGTTTCTTGCCAAGCTCTAATTGTTCAATAACCGGATAGGCATGCAAACTACTTTGGCATTCACTCACCGGCCGACGACGGAGGCCCTTCCTCCGCAGAATATACAGACGAGATGATCCATAACCAAAAAATCTCACACGAGGACGCAAAGATTTTATTGCCTTATTCCCTGGCCTTCTGTCGCAAAGAACCAGAAAATCTCTTTGTATTTTGGGACACCCATATCATTGTCTCACACGGAGACACAAAGACACACAAAGAAAACCAAAACCAATTCATGTTAACGCCATGCCATAAAAGCCCTTTGCGGCTTTGTGGCTTTGTGTGAGTCCAGCCTGGGCGGGAGGTTGCGGGTATCCGCGTTAGATTATGTATGATACTCCAAATGAGCTAAACCTGTCTACCCTGCAATTGCATCTCGAAAAAGCTTGTTTGATCAAATAATAGGGGATATCATTCGGCGTGTGAGGTGGATGACCTCATTATCGCAACAGAGAAGGAATATGTCAGATGAAAACGGGAATACGCAAGATACGGCCGGCTGAGCTGGCCTTTGATATTGACGGCGTGATTGCTGATACCTTCAGGGCGTTTGTTAAAACAGCCCGTGAATCATACGGTGTGGAGATAGAGTACGATGCCATCACCGATTATGATTTCAGAAAGGTGATCGATATTGATGATGAAACAAGCGATGCCATTATTGAACGGATCCTGGAAGACCCGGTGGGGATCGGGATCAGGCCGATACAGGGGGCGGTGGAGGTCTTGCGCCGGCTCTCCGGATTCGGGCCGCTCTGCCTGGTCACGGCAAGGACCAACCGGGAGGCCATTATGGAGTGGGTCCGGCAGACGCTGGGATTCGACAATGGGGACCGCATCCGCCTGGATGCCACAGGAGCCCACGAGGAGAAGCTCCCTGTCCTTTTGGAACACGGAATCCGGTATTTTGTGGAGGACCGGCTGGATACCTGTTATCTGATTCAGCAAAGCCCGGTGACGCCCATTGTCTTTGAGCAGCCATGGAACCGGCAGGACCACCCATTCTGGACCGTTTTGAACTGGGACGACATCCGCGACATGGTGGACTGGGGGGTGGGGTAAACTTTAATCGGAGCACTCCTCAACCTGTTGCCCCTCATGAGTCTCCGGCTAAAAGCCGCCAACAGGCTCCTCTACAGGACCTTCCCCTCGTCTTTCCAGCCCAAGGCCTTTAAAACCTCCGCAATTTGGACCTTCCTGTGGCTGGGGTGTCGCAGGAACATCTTCGTATTTATCTGATAACGGACACGCCTTCCTTCTTTCGACTTAGAGATATACCCTGTGCTGGCGAGATCAGCAATAGCTTTTCGCACAGCCCTTTCCGTGACGCCCGCAGCCTGAGAAAGATCAATGGCGGTTATGCAGGGGTTCTTGGCAATAAGGCTGAGCACAGCCGCATGTGTGGTTATAAACGTCCATTCAGGCATAGGTGCAGCATCTCCTCTTTGTGCCGGTTGTTCTTCCAATTTACATCGTATCAAAAAAAATCGTTGACACTCAATGGTGTAATACATTAATCATGAAAAAATTTTCAGCAATTTTAATTCATGTATCAAGAAGGCGTGTACCATTTCGATCCTTGGATCGAAATGGCATGCGCCCCCAGGCTCGACTGATACGCAGATAGGCCAACCGCGAAGGGTGTGTGTAGTCTTCTTTTAAACCAAACAGATGAGGATTGATTTATGAAGTCAATAAAGATTGTTACCATTTTTTCACTGGCAATGCTCCTTCTTTTGGCGATCGGTCCGTCATGGTCCGCACAAGAACCAGACAAACAACCATCCGATTCCCTCACCCTGGCCGGCAATGTCGCCAATGTTCAGGGAAAAGGCGTCAAGGACGTAACGGTGGCTGTTTTCATCGATGGCAAGGAGGTCTATCTGGCCGATGAACTGGTGACCCATGACGGAGGGGGCTTTCAGCGCAAACTGAGCCTGCCCCAGGGGAAGCTTCCGGGCGCCAAGGTGGAGGTGGAATTCTCCAAGACCGCGTACAAGCCATCGGGACGGATTGTGCTGGATCGGGTCTTTGATGAGCGGAAGGATGACAAGGGAAACACCCATTTTCTGGCCCATAAGGACTTTACGATGCAGCGGGCCATTTCCCCCACCTTCTGGCTGGCTACCCTGATCCTCCTTGGGGTTTATGTGGTCATTGCCTTTGAACTCCTCCACCGGACCCTGGCTGCCTTGATGGGGGCGGCCCTGATCCTCACCATCAGTTATACGGTAGGCACGTTTTATCCTGAATATCATATCCTCTCCTTTGAGGATGCGGCAGGCGCCATTGACATCAATGTCATCTGGCTTCTTATGGCCATGATGATCATCGTGGGGGTCATGAAGAAGACAGGCGTCTTTCAGTGGCTGGCCCTCAAGTGTTTTGAGGCTTCAAAGGGGAATATCTTCGCCC